>NZ_JBWXGC010000003.1:0-188097 GCF_059900865.1 Lactobacillus sp. XV31L
TTGACAACACCTTCTGCTGCACACCAATTTTTTTGCTCGTCAGGCGTATTGGTTGAAATAGTATAAAAGTTAATGCCATTATACTTGTCAACTTCGCCGTTGAAGCGCTTGGTTGAGATGCTGCAGACGCTTGTATTAATGTTAGGTACAACGCTAATTAAAGTCGGCTGGGTAAAGAGCTCCTTGGCACTAACTGTTGACTTGTCAGCTTTTTCCACCTTGAAGTCAGGTAGTTTTTCACCAATACGGGGCGGTTGACCGTTAGTGGTTAACGGTTTGCTTTTCATTGTAATTTTCATAGTTGGTTCCCTTCATAATTAAAAATTTTGTTCTTACACAAGTCTAAACTAGCGAGCAGCATAAACCCAACTAATAAGCACTAACTTAGTGCAAAGTTTTTTCAACGTAGCTTGTAATTCTCTTAACTGCTTCTTTAAGATTTTCTTCCGATGAGGCATAAGAAAGTCGCACAAAACCTTCGCCGCCTTTGCCAAAGTAGCTGCCTGGCACAACGCCTACCTTAGCTTCTTGAGCCAAATCTTTGGCAAAGGCAACATCGTCAGTTCCAAAACTACTTGGAATTTTGGCAAAAATATAGAAAGCACCTTCTGGTGCGGCAATGATAAAGCCATTCTTTTCCAGTCCAGCTTGGACAATGTGCATGCGGTTTTCATAAATTGCGCGTGCTTGAATGTAATCTGCTTGCCCCTGTGACAGAGCCTCAGTAGCTGCTGCTTGAACATTGTTAGTGACTGATGTGATCAAGAAGGAGTTAATCTTAATAATTGCCTTCATAATTTCAGCTGGTCCAGCAATATAACCAATACGCCAGCCGGTCATGGCAAAGTTTTTTGATAATCCAGACAGGAGAATGGTCCGCTCGGGAATAATTTGCGTTAGTGAATAGTGCTTCCTTTGATTGTATATTAATTCAGCGTAGATTTCGTCGCTTACAGCATATAAGTCCTTGTCAGCAATAACTGCTGCGAGCTCTGCTAAGTCCTTTTTAGCATAGACCCGGCCGGTTGGATTTGAAGGATCAGTAAGTATAACTGCCTTGGCGCCTTGACCTTCATTTGCAAGTACATGCGCCAAGTTTTTGGCAGTCAGGATAAAATTATCAGCTGAAGTATCAACTTGAATGGGTACACCCCCAGCCATCTCAATAATGCCAAAGTAAACTTCCCAAACTGGTGTAGGTACGATAATCTTGTCGCCAGGATTGAGCAGGGCCATGCAAGCAACGTTCAAGCCCTCAGTCACGCCTACAGTAGTACAAATTTCACTACTTGGATCATAAGACACGCCCAGACTATCTTTAAGATAGGAGCTCACAGCATTAAGACAGGCAGCCTTACCCGCATCAGGTCCATAGTGAGAGTCATCTGCCTCTATGTCCTTGATCGCGGCTTGCTTGATGTGTTCCGGCGTGTTCAAATCAGGTTCACCAATGGTCAGTGGAATTATTCCAGGAATTTGAGCGATTTTTTTTGAAAAAGACCGAATTTGCGATGAAGGCAAGTTCTTAATCCTGGTACTGATACTTGCGGATAAACTTGGTGCTAAATGTGGCATAAATAAAGATAACCTTTCTATAATTAATCTAAAAAATATTATAACGCATTTAAGGAGAAACTGGGTTTAAGATAGGCTTAATTTTACAAGCATTATCACCAGCTAGCCCGTAAAATTTGCTATAGTTGAGCCAGGATGGTGACAATATGGAACAAGCAAAGAAAAATGAGCAACTGCAGAAATTATCTAAAGAGCAGTTTGAAGTTACCCAACACGCTGCAACAGATATGCCTTTCAGAGGCAAGTATGACGATTTTTACCAAAAAGGGATCTATGTAGATGTAGTTTCAGGCGAGCCGCTTTTCTCAAGCAGCGACAAGTATGATGCTGGTTGCGGCTGGCCTAGTTTTACTAAGCCTATTAAAAAGCTAACCTACCATCGTGACCAAACCCACAATATGGAGCGTACCGAGGTTAAAAGTCCTGATGCTGACTCTCACTTGGGACATGTCTTCAATGATGGACCTACCGATAAGGGTGGGCTTAGATACTGCATCAACTCTTCAGCTTTAAAGTTTATTCCTTATGAACAATTAGAAGAAAAAGGATACAGCGAATATAAGCAGCTGTTTGAATAAGAATGATGAAATAAATGCGTAAAAAGAGCATGCGTAGTAACATGCTCTTTTTAATGCTTTTATTTGACTGCTTAAACAATTTCTTGTTCCTTAAAACTGCCATAAACTCGTTCAACTTCCATCACACTCATAAAGGCGTATGGATCGCTTTTTTTGACGATTTGTAGAATATCATACATATCGTAGCGGTCAATCACAGTAATTAGGACCTTCTTTTCAATATGGCTATATGCGCCCTCCACATCATGAAAAATGGTAATTCCCCGGTGCATCTTCTCTTGAACCCCATCGATAATCGCTTGTGGCTGTTCCGTGACAATCGTGACCTGCAATTTTTGGTGCTGCGTGTACACAGCATCTATCACTCGTCCATTGATAAAGATGGTCAAAGCAGAATATAGGGCTCGGTTCCAGCCAAAGGCGAAACCCGCTGCGGCAATAATTAACAGGTTGATCAGAATGCTAATTTTGCCATAGCTAGTACCAGTCTTTTTCTGGATGACAATCCCAATAATGTCAAGCCCACCAGTCGAAATCCCATTTTTGAGGGCAAAGCCTGTCCCCAAGCCATTAATCATGCCACCAAAGATCGCACAAACAAGGGGATCCACATGCATGTTGAGCGGGTGAACTGCCTTCATCATGAATGAACCAAGGATAACGGTAATAATGGTGAAAAAGGTAAACTTATGACCGATTTTAAACCAGGCAAGCAAAAGCAAAGGCAGGTTGAGAGCCAAATACATTGTTGAGGTGGTCAACGTAAAAGGAAGAAACCGTCTGCTTAATGTGTTGATCAGTTGCGCAAAGCCCGTGATCCCAGAAGAGTACATGTGTCCCGGTTCCCAAAAGAAGTTCAAAGCAACTGCAACTGCAAGTGCGTAGAAAAACGAGGCAGATATTTTAGAAAGCAGACTATAACGACGGTTAAATTTATCAAGTTGATCCATTTATACTTAGTCCTTTGCAAAGTTCCAACCATTAAACCCAACTAGTGTAACAAAGAATGGTTGCAGAGCCAATACTAAAATACTATTTAGGGGCTTAAAAAAGCAGCTATAGTTAGACTAGCTGCTTGCATACACCAGGCTACTTGGGCCAGTGCCGCTTAATGAATTCTTCTCGACCGCCAGACTCTTCGATGGCATAGCGGGCGGGGTTCTTCTTGTAAAAGTCCTGGTGGTAGTCTTCTGCAGGATAGAAGGGCTCAGCTGGCTCAATCGCTGTGACGATTGGCTGGTCAAACTTGCCACTGTCTTGCAAGGCTTGTCTTGACTTTTCAGCTGCTGCTTGCTGGGCTGGAGAATTATAAAAAATCACCGGCCGGTAGCTGTCACCCCGGTCTTGAAACTGGCCTGCGGCATCAGTCGGATCAGTTACTTGCCAGTAATAATCTAACAGTTTTTCGTAAGGCATTATTTGAGGATCATAGGTAATCTCAACGGCTTCAGTGTGACCTGTCATGCCGCTTGCAACTTGCTCATAGCTTGGGTTGGCCACATGACCACCCGTATAACCAGACACCACTGACTTAACGCCGGGCAAGGTGTCAAAGGGTTGGACCATGCACCAAAAGCAGCCACCAGCAAATATTGCCGTGTCAAAGTTTGAATCAGTTCGTTTATTTGTCATTTTTAACCTCATAAATATTCTTCTACTGTATTAAATATTACTGGTCTTCAATTCCAAGGTGGTCCATAATCAAAGCAGCAGTTTCTTCAATAGAACGGTGGGCTACATTGATCACGAAGCAACCCAATTTATCATATAGTGTCTGGGCTGAATCGAGTTCATTCTTGATTGCGTCAGTATTGGAATAAACCGTGTCAGGATTTAAGCCATAGGAAATCATTCGTTGACGCCGAAATTCATTTAAGACAGAAAGGTCATTGGTAAGGCCAATAATTTTCTTAGGATCAATCTGATAAATTTCCTTAGGTATGTGCGTGTCAGGCACGAGCGGCAAATTAGCCACCTTAATGTTCTTGTTGGCTAGGAAGAGCGATAGTGGTGTTTTAGAAGTTCTGGAAACACCCAGCAAAACAACGTCAGCTTCTAAAAAGCCCTTGGGGTCCTTGCCGTCGTCGTACATAACGGCAAACTCGATTGCCGAAATCCGGTCAAAGTACTGCTGGTTCATCGTGTGTTGGGCCCCCACCTTTTTTTGCGGGTGCAAACCAGTTGTCTTTTGAATAGCTTCCATTGCAGGCGAAAGAATGTCGACACTTTCAATCTGGTGTTCGCGGACAAAGCGGATGACTGGTATCTGCATCTCATCCTTGGCCAAGCTGTAAATGATTACCAAGTTAGGGTACTTAATTATTTCATCAAATGTTTCTGTCAGTTTTTTCTGGTTGATAATAAAGGGATAACGGCGATAATTGATTTGGGCATCAGGAAATTGAGCTGCGGCAGCCACAGCGTTGTTAAATGCCGTATCGCCTGCAGAATCTGAAATGATGACAATGTTGACTTCGATTTTGGGTGTTTCTTTTACCATTTTAAGCTCCTTTTTGGCTTAATTATACAATTTAGACCAATGCTTTAACAGTTTAATGTTAACTATGGCAAAAATATTTTAAGAATATTGCTTGTTTGTATTGACCGATCAATCTGGTTTGATATAATTAAGTAAATCCATGGCGGTAACGTCAAGAAATGGAAGGAGGGATCACATATGGCCAAGACAGTCGTTCACGAAAACGAGTCTATTGATGATGCTCTTCGTCGTTTTAAACGTTCCGTTTCCAGAAGTGGTACTTTGCAAGAATACCGCAAGCGCGAATTCTACGAAAAACCTAGCGTACGTAGAAAGCTTAAATCTGAAGCAGCTCGCAAACGCAAACATTATTAGTATATAGGGAGACGGCTTTTATCGGAAGATAGGAGCCGTTTTTCTTATGCAAAACAAGTTTTACTAAAATACGTATTTATTTTCTCTACTAGGTGCTAGATTTGTTATAATTTAACTAGCTTTTATTTTAGAAAGAAGGAGTTGTTTTGAGTTTACTAGAACAAGTCACATCTGACATGAAAGATGCGATGAAGGCTCACGATAAAATCAAGCTGAATACGGTCCGGATGATCAAGTCGGCCTTGATGAACGAAAAAATCAAACTTGGCCATGAGCTAACCCCAGATGAAGAACTAACTGTGCTTAACCGCGAAAAGAAGCAGCGTGAGGAATCAGTCGCTGACTTTACCAAGGCCAAGCGCGACGACTTAATTGCTGAGACTAAGCAAGAACTAGCAGTTGTTGAAGGCTATATGCCTAAGCAATTGTCGCAAAAAGAACTTGAGCAAGTTGTGGCTGCAACTATTACTGAAGTAGGAGCCACTGGTAAGTCTGATTTTGGCAAGGTAATGAAGCAATTGATGCCTAAAATCAAGGGCAAAGCCGATGGCAAGGCTGCTTCTAGCGCAGTTCAGAGCCAGCTTAATTAAAAAAGAAAAGGAGCATTTACTTGGCTCAAACCAAATTTATTCCTAAAAGCCCAGAAAATATCCAAAAAATAGTTGGAGTTAATGATGGCAACCTTAATCTCTTGGCCGAGAATTATGATGTTAGCGTTGCTGATGTTGGCAACCAAATTGTGGTTGAAGGCAGCGACAGCCAAACTAGCAAGGTGATTGCAGTTTTATCCGCTTTAGACAACGTAATCAGCAGCAATATTAATATTGCTGCCCCAGACGTAGTCAGCGCGATGAAAATGGCAGACAAGGGGACAATAGAATATTTTCCCGACCTGTACAAGAAAATTTTAATTCGGGATGCTAAAGGCAAGCCGATTAGAATCAAGAACTTGGGACAAAAGAAATATGTTGCAGCCATTGAGAAAAATGACGTTGTCTTTGGAATCGGCCCAGCTGGAACGGGTAAAACCTTTATTGCCGTGGTTTGTGCAATTGCAGCCTTTAAGCGCGGGGAAGTAGATCGAATTGTGCTTACGCGTCCTGCCGTTGAAGCGGGTGAATCCCTGGGCTTTTTGCCCGGAGACTTAAAGGAAAAAGTTGATCCCTACTTGCGACCAATCTATGATTCGCTTAATGCTATTTTAGGCACTAACACAACCGATCACTTAATGGAACGGGGAGTGATTGAAGTTGCTCCGCTTGCTTACATGAGAGGGCGGACATTGGACGACGCCTTTGTCATTTTGGATGAAGCGCAAAACACAAGCAATGCTCAGATGAAGATGTTTTTGACGCGTTTGGGTTTCAATTCCAAAATGATTGTCAACGGTGACATGACTCAGGTAGATTTGCCCGGACACCAGCGCAGTGGCTTGGCAAGCGCGCAACACATTTTAAGGAATATTAAACAGATTAAGTTTGTTCAATTTTCCGCCAATGATGTTGTCCGCCACCCTGTGGTCGCAAAAATCATTAACGCATACGAAAAGGAAGAAGAACGTAATTAATGGCTCCGATTGATATTACATTTAACGATGAAGTTGCTTTTTTGCAGGATCAAGAAGAAGATTGGCAAAAGTGGATCACGGAGTTGCTTTTGCTTGCAAAAAAAGCGATTGGCAAGGAAAATAACCTGGAAATGAGTATCAACTTTGTTGATGCTGACCGTAGCCATACGATTAACAAGGACTTCCGCGGACAAGATCGGCCCACTGACGTTATCTCCTTTGCCATTGAAGATGGTGAAGAAGGACTTGATCTGACAACTTTCATGGATGATAGTGACTTTCGGGAAGATATTGGTGATCTCTTTTTGTGTCCAAGCGTGATCAAGCGTCACAGCACAGAATATGGCACGGGATGGAAGCGCGAACTTGGTTACACCCTAGTTCATGGCTTTTTGCACCTCAACGGCTATGATCACATCAAAGCAGATGAAGCAAAAGAAATGTTTAGAATTCAAGGGCAAGTCCTAAAGGATTATGGCTTGCCGCTTTTTCCTGAGCAATTAGATGAAGGCAGAGGTAAATAATGTCTGGAAATACAAAACACAAGTCGGGCTTTGTTGCTCTATTGGGGCGGCCTAACGTGGGCAAGTCTACACTGATGAACTACCTAGTCGGGCAGAAGGTGGCAATCACTTCTAATAAACCGCAAACGACTCGCAATAAAATTTCGGGTATTTTCACGGATAAAGACATGCAGGTTGTTTTCGTTGATACGCCTGGTATCTTTAAGCCTCATGCTGAACTTGACAATTATATGGACAAGGCTAGTTTATCAAGTCTCAACGATGTTGACCTTGTCTTATTCATGGTTGAACCAGAAAAGCCAGGTAAGGGCGACCAATACATTGCTGATTTGCTCAAGGAGGTCAAAGTCCCAGTTTACTTGGTAATCAACAAAGTTGACCAGGTGCACCCGAATGACTTGCTGCCAGTTATTGAGGCTTACCGGCAAATGGACATTTTTAAGGAATTCTTGCCCATTTCTGCTACTCAAGGCGTAGGAATCAGTGACTTGCTCCAAGTATTAGCTGCAGTATTGCCTGAGGGACCCAATTACTATGATCCAGAGCAGATTACTGACCGTCCAGAATACTTTATGGTCGCTGAATTAATTCGGGAGCAGATTCTGGAACTGACAGCTGAAGAGGTTCCTCACGCCGCTGCTGTTTGGGTTGAACAAATGAACCAACGTGTCAAAAACAAATTGCAGATTGAAGCTACCATTTACGTTGAAAAGTCTGGCCAAAAGGGGATTATCATTGGCAAGGGTGGACAAATGCTAAAGCAAATTGGCATTAATTCGCGCAAGCAGATTGAAGACCTATTGGGAGAAAAGGTCAACCTCAAGCTCTGGGTCAAGGTGCAACGCAATTGGCGGTCTGATCCCCGCTTTTTACAGCAGATTGGCTATAGCAAGAAGGATCTTTCCTAGGGTGGCACGCGAACTCAAAGAAGTTCAAGGGCTTGTTTTCAAGCGGCAAAAATATCACGAAGCTGACTTGCTAGCCAAGTTGATAACAAGGGATAATGGCATAATTACAGTCATTGCACGGGGGGCACTGAAACCCAAATCCAAACTTGGCGCAGCCCTGCTTAACTTTTCTTATGGCACCTATGTTATTTATACGAGTGGCCATGGTCTTAGCACCTTGCGTACTTATAAAAATGTTAAACAATTAGACGGCCTGTTTTCAGATTTAACTAAGACTGCGTATGCTTCTTTTGTTCTTGACCTGGTTGACCATGCCTTTATTGAATATCAAAATTTAGGCAAATATGAAGCGTTAGTTCACTTTGCCTTGCAAAAAATTAATGATGGGGCTGATCCGGAAATGATCACTCAAATTGTGCAAATGCAGATGCTAGCAGCCTACGGGGTAGAACCAGAATTGCGCCACTGCATTATCTGTGGTCGCACCCAGGGTCAGTTCGATTATTCAATTAAAGACGGCGGCATCTTGTGCAGCGTCCACTTTTATACGGATCCAAGTCGCTTTCACCTAGAGCCGCGCGCAACTGCAGTGCTACGTACGATTGGCCTGCTACCTCTTGCACGCTTAGGGGCAATCAAGATCAGTGTCAGTACTAAGAAGGAAACCCGCAAGGCAATTGACCGCATTTATCGGGAAACGATTGACCTGAATCTTAAGACGAAAAAGTTTTTGGATGAACTGAATTTATTTGCCTAACTCTTTAGATTACAATGTGGTTATGGTAAAATATTAGTGTGTTTTGATGAAGATGAGGAATTAAAAAAGTACCAGCAAGCGAGTGTCGGATAGTGCGAGGACACCTGGGAAAAGGCACCTCTAGTCAAGCAAATTAAGAGCAGGGAGTTTTCCCTGAATTAGGGTGGAACCGCGATTAAACCTCGTCCCTATGCAAATGATGCATAGGCTTTTTTTATGGCCTGATGCAGGGAGGAATTAATATGGCAGAGAAAAAATTAACTATTCAAGAAATGATCTTTAAGTTGGAAGAATTTTGGTCTTCCAAGGGCTGCATGATTATGCCATCATACGATGTCGAAAAGGGAGCAGGAACGATGAGTCCTTATACCTTTTTGCGGGCAATTGGACCTGAACCATGGTCGGCATGCTACGTTGAGCCGTCAAGGCGCCCGGCAGACGGTCGCTATGGCGATAACCCCAACCGCTTGTTTCAGCACCACCAGTTTCAAGTAGTTATGAAGCCCGCCCCTGAAGATATTCAGCAATTTTACCTGGATAGCTTGCAGGTTCTTGGTATCAATGCGCTTGAGCATGATATTCGTTTTGTTGAAGACAATTGGGAAAATCCATCAATGGGTTGTGCCGGTGTCGGTTGGGAAGTCTGGCTCGATGGCATGGAGGTAAGTCAATTTACCTACTTCCAAGTGGTCGGCGAGTTAGATGTTAAGCCGACGATGAGCGAGATTACATACGGGGTTGAGCGTCTGGCTTCCTACATTCAAAACGTTAATTCTGTTTTTGACTTGGAATGGGGCGGCGGCGTTTCTTACCGTGATATTTTTAAGGAAGCCGAGTATGAAAACTCCAAGTACGCCTTTGAAAAGTCTAACCAAGAAGACTTAATCAAGTTCTTTGATATTTATGAACGAACAGCTAAAGAACTTATTAGTCTTAGTTTGGTTCAACCAGCTTACGACTATATTTTGAAGTGTTCGCACACCTTCAACTTGCTCGATGCACGCGGTGCAGTTTCAGTAACGGAGCGGGCCGGCTACCTCGCACGCATCAGAAATTTGGCCCACAAAGTAGCCGTTTGCTATGTTGATGAGCGTGAAAAAAGAGGCTTTCCACTTTTAAAAAATGCAGAAGATAAGAAAGCGGGGCTTGAAAATGACTAAAGATTACTTATTCGAAATCGGAACAGAAGAAATGCCAGCGCATGTTGTTACACGCAGCGTCGACCAGCTTGCTGCCCGCACTAAAAAGTTTTTAACGGAAAAGGGATTAAAGTTTAAGGACATTAAAACTTTTTCGACACCGCGCAGACTGACAATTTTGGTTGAAGATTTGGCAGAAAAGCAGGATGACATTGATGAAGTCAAAAAGGGACCAGCCAAAAAGATTGCTTTGGACCAGGACAAGAACTGGACTAAGGCTGCTCAAGGCTTTGCTCGTGGCCAAGGCATGACGGTCGATGATATTTACTTTAAGGAACTCAAGGGAACTGAATATGCTTATGTCCACGTCCAAAAGGAAGGTCAAAAAGCCAGTGATATCCTTCTTGGCATGAGCGATGTGGTCAAAGCCATGACTTTTCCGACCAAAATGCGGTGGGACTCGCACGACTTCGAGTTTGTCCGGCCATTGCATTGGTTAGTCTCCCTGTATGGCAGCGAAGTTATTCCGGTTAAGGTTTTAGAAATCACGGCGGGCCGCAAAACTGCAGGTCACCGCTTCTTGGGCGATGCTGTTGTTTTGGCCAATACGGCTGACTATGAAGATGCCCTGAGAGACCAATTCGTTATTGTCGATGCAAGCAAGCGCAAGGAAATGATTGTTGACCAGATGAAGCAGTTGGTCAAGAAGAACAACTGGACCATTCAGCTGGACCAGAATCTCTTGGAAGAGGTTACTAACCTGGTTGAATATCCAAGCGTTTTTGCTGGTTCCTTTGATGAAAAATACCTGCAAATGCCACGTGAGGTGCTGGTAACTTCCATGAAGGACAACCAACGCTATTTTGAAGTTTATGATCAAAATGGCCAGTTGATTAACCACTTTATTTCAGTGCGCAACGGCAATAAGGACTTCCTTGAAAATGTTGTTTCAGGCAATGAAAAGGTTTTAGTCGCCCGCTTGGACGATGCTGAGTTCTTTTATGATGAAGACCGCAAGTACCCGTTAAGCCACTTTGTCCAAAAATTGGATAACGTTTCTTTCCACGATAAGGTGGGCTCAATGTCCGAGAAGATGCAGCGCGTGCGCATTATTGGTGACCTCTTGGCCCAGGGTTGGCATCTTGATGAGCAGACAGTTGCCAACTTTGATCGTGCAAGTGAATTGTACAAGTTTGACTTGGTAACCCAGATGGTGGGCGAATTCGCTGAACTTCAAGGTGTAATGGGCATGCACTATGCACGTCTAGCCGGCGAAAAAGAAGATGTGGCCCTTGCAATTAAGGAACATTACATGCCCACAACCTCTGAAGGTGACCTGCCAAAGACTGTAGTTGGTTCACTCTTATCCATTGCAGACAAATTGGATACTATTATTACCTTTTTCGCAGCTGGGATGATTCCAAGTTCCTCCAATGACCCGTATGCATTGCGGCGCTATGCATACGGCATTGTCCGCATTTTGTTGAATGAGCAATGGTCATTGCCCTTCAACGAAGTTTTACCGAAGATTATTGCTGCCTTAAGCGGCAAGACGCCTGCCAAGTTGCCCAAAACTGCAGAACAAGATGAAGAAATTGCCGCCTTTATCAGAGATCGGATCAACCAGTACTTGCAAAAAAACAACTTCAAGTATGATATTATTGATGCAGTCCTTGCTTCAAGTCAGCAAGACCCGATTCAAATATTGGCAGCAGCCAGAGTTTTGCAGCTGCACCATGATGATGAGCAATTCAAGCCAGTAATTGAGAGTTTGATTCGGATTAATAATATTTTGAAGAAGGCCAAGTACAAGGGCAATACCCCAGTTAACCCGGAATTGTTTGCTAATACCAGTGAAAGCGACCTAGATGATGGAGTCAAGAGGCTGCAAGAAATTACAGATTTGACCAGTCTTTATAATGGCTTTGTCGACTTGCAGCCAGTGATCAACCGTTATTTTGAAACCAACATGATCATGGACAAGGATGAGGCGTTGAAGAACAATAGACTGGCCCAGCTCAGCGCTGTCGCCCAATTAACTGGTCGTCTGGGAGACTTGAGCAAGCTGGTAACTAAATAGGCCCGAAAAAGCAGGTGAGAAAATGGCTGGACGAATTCCAAAAGAAACCATTGACCAGGTTCGCGACAACGTTAATATTGTTAATGTCATTAGCCAGTATGTATCACTAGAAAAAAAGGGCAAAGACTACGTTGGACTTTGTCCCTTTCACCAAGAAAAAACACCTTCTTTTACGGTTAATGAAGGCAAGCAATTTTTTAAGTGTTTTGGTTGTGGCAAGGGCGGCAATGTTTTCACCTTTTTAATGGAGAAGGAAAATTTGACTTTTCCTGAAAGCGTGCAAAAAGCGGCTTCATTTGCCCATATTGAAATCAAGGAATTTGCGCAGCAAAAAATCAAGTATACCAACGTTTTAATTAAAATCAATGAAGAGGCAGCCGACTTTTATCACCGCGTCTTGATTTCAACAAATGCTGGAAAGCGAGGACTTGATTACGCCCAAAGCCGCGGTTTGGATAAGGACATCATTGATCACTTCCGCCTAGGTTACGCTCCGCGCCAGGATAACTTGCTGTTAACCTACCTGCGTGAGCGCAAATATAAGGAAGCAGATTTGATAGCCACTGGCTTGTTTGTCCAAAGTAAAAATGGACAACTGTTTGACCGCTTTCGTGACCGGTTGATGTTTCCTCTGGGAAATGAGGGCAACTATGTAATTGCTTTTTCGGGCAGAAGAATTTCTTCTAAAAAGACGGAGGCCAAGTACGTCAATAGCCCTGAAACTAAGATCTTTGAAAAGTCTAAGACGCTTTTTCACTTTGCTGAAGCGAAGAAGGCTGCCCGGATTGAGGACCACTTAATCTTATATGAGGGCTACATGGATGTAATTGCTGCATATAAGGCTGGCATCAAGTCAGGCATTGCCTCAATGGGTACGAGCCTGACAGACCAGCAAGTATACTTGCTAAGACGCATTACCAAGAATATTATTATTAATTATGATGGTGATGACCCGGGCGTTCATGCAGAAGAACGTGCAGCCAAAATGTTTTCTAAAACAGGTGGCTTTAATATTGGCGTGGTCGTTCTACCAGAAAAATTGGATCCTGATGAATACGTCAAAAAGTATGGTGCAGAAAAATACCGGGATGAAGTCAAGGGCGCACTTACACCTACAGACTTCTTCTTGAAACGTCTGGCACAAAAGTATAACTTGGATAATGACCGGGAGAAGCTGATCTACCTTGATGAAGCAGTGAAGGAAATTGCCCAGTTGTCCAATCCAGTAGAACAAGACATATATGTAGACAAGGTGGCCCGCGAACAAAGCGTGTCCCAAGATGCGCTCAAGGCAAACTTGGTCCGCTATCGCAGGCAATTTAATGCAGCCCAGCGGCATAAGGGCAAGCCCAGCGATGAGCCGGCACCTTATGAAGCAAGTACAGCTGTGCCTGTTTTAGAGGATGAGCAAAGCAGCAATAACATTAATACTGATCCGGTCCAAACTAGGCTGTTATACTTGTTTATGCATTCCGAACATGCGAGAAACTATCTTTTAGAAGGCAAGTTTTTATTTCCAGACCAAGATTATCAAAAATTAGCGGAATTATGGTTAAATTTCTGTGAAAGTGAAGAAAATCCTAGTGTCAACAGTTTTTTAAATTTTATTCCTGGTGAACTTCAAGGTATAATAGTAAATGCTGAAATGACAGACATGCCCCAGGATTTTTCAGATCGCGAAATCGATGAGCAAGTACATGCGCTAGAATTGCGTGAGGTCAATGAGCAATTACATGATCTTATGAATCAGTTGCAGGATGCAAAAAGAAAGACGGATACAGGAGAAATTATCACGATTACGAAGAAGATTTTGCAATTAAAGAGAATTCAGGGTTAAAAGGGGGCTTTATAGTGGCAGAAAAGAAGAGCACTAATAACAGCGAAGAATTATCGCTAGACAAGTTAGTTAAAAAAGTTGTCAAAGATGTCAAAAAAGATAAGGCGATAACTGAAAAAGAATTTGTTGCCCGCATGGTTGAGCCATATAAGTTGCAGGGCAAAGCCGTTGACCAATTGGTTCAAGAATTTGAAGACAATGGCATTAGCATTGTTGATGACAAGGGTGAGCCTTCTAAATTAGCCTTAAAGAAGCAAAAAGACGTTGAAAAGGCTGAATTGAAGGATATGTCGGCACCGTCTAGTGTCCGAATGAATGATCCCGTGCGGATGTATTTAAAGGAAATTGGCCGGGTCCCATTGCTCAATGCAGAACAAGAAATTTCGCTAGCCAAACGTATTGAAAAAGGCGAGGAAGAAGCCAAACAGGAACTGGCTGAGGCCAACCTGCGGCTGGTTGTTTCAATTGCCAAGCGTTATGTTGGTCGCGGGATGTCCTTTTTGGACCTGATTCAAGAAGGCAACATGGGTCTGATGAAGGCCGTTGACAAGTTTGACTATAGTCTGGGCTTCAAGTTTTCAACTTATGCCACTTGGTGGATTAGGCAGGCTATTACTCGTGCCATTGCTGACCAGGCCCGCACGATTAGAATCCCTGTCCACATGGTTGAAACCATTAACAAGCTGATTCGAATCCAGCGGCAACTATTGCAGGACCTGGGCCGTGAACCAACACCAGAAGAAATTGGCGCCGAAATGGACATGCCGACTTCTAAGGTGCGTGACATTTTGAAAATTGCGCAGGAACCCGTTTCCCTGGAAACGCCAATTGGCGAAGAGGATGATTCGCATTTGGGTGACTTTATCAAGGACAAGGATGCAACGAGTCCTGAGCAACACGCCTCTTATGAAATGCTCAAAGAGCAGCTCGAAGAGGTACTGGACACCTTGACTGACCGGGAGGAAAATGTTTTGCGTCTGCGTTTTGGTCTGGATGACGGACGCACGCGCACGCTGGAAGAAGTGGGCAAGGTCTTCGGCGTAACGCGCGAGCGGATTAGGCAGATTGAGGCCAAGGCGCTGCGCAAGTTGCGGCACCCGAGCCGGTCGAACCAGCTGCGGGACTTCCTGGATTAGGTTTTCCGCATCAGTTTGGGCAAAAGCAAAAAAGAACCAACCTGCACTTTCAATGTGCAGGTTGGTTCTTTTTTGCTTGGTTTTAGAGCACATCCTTCGGCAGGTATTCTTCCACCTCCATCTTTAACCCGTTTGCTAATTCAGTGGCTTCTAGTTCATAGAGAAGTCCCAGCTGCCTCATGGCCTCCTCCTTGTCCTTTTGGCAGACGGCAATCTTGGTCTTGACGATCACCAGCTTTTCGAATTGGTTCAGGTCCTTGATTGGCCGTATCAACGACCTTAGTTGCCGAGTCGCCTGTGCAAACTTGCCCTGCTGCATCATCAGCGTGGTCTGGTTGATCAAAAGGTTGGTCTTCAGAGATTGCATGAACGGGTAGTGTTCATCAATAACGGAGGCAATCTTGCTGATTATTTCGTTTGCCGTTTCGGTGTCAAAGGCGAACAAGACAGCATTCAGTATCGCTATGTCGGTGATGGTCAACACTTTTACTTTGCGCAGGTAGGTGAACCAGATTGGATAAAGCAACTTTTGGGCCTTTTTGAATCCATGTGGTTTGTTCATGACTAACAGTGCTTGCAACACCGTTGCAACTCTTTTAACATCATTATCATTTTGTACATGTGAGCAATCGTCTAGAAGCTCATTTATTTTAGTCAGTTCGCTGTTTGCCGTAAGCTCAAAGAAGCGGTGTAAAAGTTTCTGCTTTATATTTATTTGATAATTATTGTTGATGTATTCAAATTCATTCGGAGTGAGTCCTAGGCGTGCAATTAATTCAAGTTCGTTTTCATAGGTCGTCGACAGGGCACCTTGTTCTATTTTAGAAAGCATGCTCCGATCGAAGAGGCCTTCGGCCAGTTCTTTTTGCGTTATTCGCCGTGATACACGCAGCTTATGGACGGTTTTACCAAAATTTGTCATTGTTGCCTCCGTTCTGAAGTCTGTTTTTGCTCATTATAGCATTGTTTTTTAATGATATATATGATGCTATTTTAAGAAGAATTTTATTGATGCCTAAATGTGCAAAGGTGGCACACTTCTAGAAGTATACTTGTGTTAATGTTTAAGTAAAGAAATCTAATAAGTGTTTCTAATATTGTATTTCAATATTAATTAATTACCAAAGGAGATTTAGCATGGATTTTTTTAATTTAATATTTTGGATGTTGACTAAAAATATTGATGCAGAGTGACGCCAGAACCAGACACAGTATAAATTAATCATGTTTTGAACTAAACAATTTACGTAAGCAATCAGGTTGTATCCACAATTTGGTGTTTTTGGTTAATTATTATCAATACCAAAAGGGGATTTTTCAAATGATCAAAGAAAAGTATGGTCCCAAATTTCGGCGAATTAGAAAACAAATGAATATTAGTCTGATAGAAGCTTCCACAGGGGTGGTCTCTAAGTCAGCACTGGCGCGCTGGGAAACCGGAAGCGGTGACCTAGCATGGGAAAAAGTCTTGCAACTACTTTCAAAAAATCACATTCATCCGGTGGAATTTATCAATGGGAGCGATTTTTCTGTTTTAGAGTTAAACATTCAAGAAATTATTGATGCTTACACCAACAAGCACGTCGTCCACCTAAAAAATTATGCTCTTGCAGCGTGCGAATCCCTTCACCTCAATTCTGACAGCAAAAAGGCTCTGTTTAAAGCCGCAATAGCTTGCAATTATTACCAAAAGCTGACTAATAAAAAGATCTCGCCCAAACGTGTGCAGATAAAGATCAAATTATATTTCGCTCATATTGTTGCCGACCATAACTATTGGAGCTATGAGAACATCTACCTTCTGGGTAAGACGGCCCTACTGTTGGATGCTAAAAGTATTTACAAGTTTTCCTTTCATTTAATCGACTTCATTAATGAAAACCAACTTAATAAACATAGTTGGTATAGTGATGTATTGGAAAGTCTGCTTGAAGCAGATTTTGCACTAATGATTATGGATTTTGCTTATGCCCAAAAATTGCTTAAAGCAATAAGAACGGTAGAGTTTCCCGACTCTAAGCCGGTAATAAAACTGAAAATACAATTTCTGACGGGGATTGCTACAATATATCAAAAAAGGGAATGCTGAACTGCTAAAATGCCTCTCTTCGGGACTAAATGCCTTTGGCATGGATCACCTCAAACAAGAATTTCGCTGTGCCTTGACGCTAATCAAACAGTTTTACTAAATATAAATTCCCTAATTTGGGAATTCGGCAAATTTTTATTTTGTTAAGTAGTATATTTGATTTATCAAGAGTTTTGAGTTGACTCATATGTCTCTTGACTAATATCTGTACAGATATCGTTGTTAATTCAGTTTTATTAGGAGGTAGATTAATGAAATTACTAAAACATAACCTTTGGGGCAAGGTAATGCTATCTGCTAGCATGCTTTTAGCAGTTGGAGGGACGTCCATTGCGGCAGCAGCTGTAGATACACCTAGCGAACCAGATTCAAGTGTCAATAGTACCGAAGTTGCAACTAATGGCGTAGATACAAGAGCAAGTGGTACATGGACAATTACAAATGTAAGCACGAAACCCTGGGGTGCATGGGCTATGAACAAAAATTATCCTAATATAAAGAGGACCAATTCTAACTATGCATCATTTAACGGTGACGCTCAGACTGCGCAATTTGGATATAAAGTACGGTTACAAAACAATACGGGTGCGAAAAGGTCGGATACAACCGGCTTATATGTAAATCAAACAACACATGCAGGAAATAACACGGGAAGAGTTGGATTACACTATTATGGCGGTGTAAGAACTAGCCCTGTCGATCCTAGTGGGTCTTACATCAAGTTCCATTTTAGTGCAGATAATAAATAATTTTTTGGTACCTAGTGTATTACTTGAGGGGAAGATATTCCCCTTTTGTTGTTAAGGTGTGTCATTTAATTATATAGAGGTAATTCATGATTATTGTAGGAAAGGTAAAGTAATGCTAAAGCGAACCAAAAAATTCATTGTTATTGCCGTAATGCTGTATCTCCTTTTGATTACTTGGCAAATTTTTACTGGTATCAAGGATTCTCAAGGAATTCTTCCGCGGGGCAATAAGCTTTCTGATGTGTCTGTTAAGCTCTTTTTTGGACTGCAGCCCAATGGAAGTTACGAAAATGTCGTTATCTCTGTTCTTATGATGGCTTTGGCTGCTACTATAGGAGCTGGAATATTCATCTACTTGAAGAACAGCAACATGTTTAGCGCGGTCCAACAGAGAATTGGTTATAAGTCTTTTATAAAGAAAGGGGTTGTCATAACTTTTTTAGCAGGGACTGCCTTATCTTTACTAACTAATCTTTACCAACTGGGATTAATTAACTGGTTTTATTATCCATTTGTCTTTAAAAAACTGCCCAAAATGGAAGCTTTTGGATATAGACCAGGCTACTTTTCAACTAATGAATTATTTGACTTGTGTGTATACATCATTTTGGCCGCTATCGGTTGGGGCGTCTTTGCCGTGTTAACTTTTAGTATTGGCCTTTTTGTGCAAAGGAGTGCCTTCTATTTGGCACTCGGCCCAATCACAGGGTTAGCTTTAATATTGCTGGCCACCCTTGGCAATTTGCATAATGCGGTTTGGAGAGCTTTTGCTTTTTCCTGGTTTTTCTATACATTAACTGCACCGGGACAATATACGTTTGTGAGTCAAGCTCCACCAACTAGTTCATCCTTTGCATTTGTCGTTGCCGTCATTATTTACCTAGCCGTTGCCGCATGCTTAATTAGTTTTTGGCATAGACGCAAGAGGAGGCTTGGCAAATTATGAGAGCTAAGCGACTGACCCGCCGTCTCATTTTAATTTGGATTTTAATCTTTGTCCTAGGAGCCGCAGGAAGTGTTTATTTGTTAACAAATAATGATCCTCAGATTATGGACTTGCCGACTTTTTATCTCTCTGCGCACCTGGTTTCTTTATATTTGCAGCCAATTGTCTTGGCCTTAATTTTTACCCAGATACTTGTTTTTCGACGGATTAATTTGCTCGTAGGTATAAGGCAAAAGACTACGTGGATGACGGCTCGCCTCTTTTTCCTCACCACGATTTATTGTGTTTCATTTGCAATCGGATTATTAGTGCCATATCCTTTTTCCAATTATCCTTTATTCAAATTTGGCAACCCACTTTTTGGTACAGCACTTTTATTATTCCATTTTTTCGTACTTTTATTCTTAACTTGGCTTTTGGTAGGGGCTTATGATTCACCACACCCTTATTTGTTGCTCATCATGACTATTATTTTTAATTTGTTATATCACTATTATATTGAGCAGACGTTCATGCTTGCTTACACCAAGACTATAAAATGACTCGCTATATTTATGGTGGTTTTTAAGGGAGAAGTACAATGCTACATATTACAGGAATTAAGAAATCATTTGGCAAAGGCCAAGAAAAAGTTTTTTCGCTTTAAGGATCCTGCTTTTCTTAATGTAATTAGCGAATAATAAAACCGTTTGACACTACATAAAAAGGTAAAGTAATAATGTTAAAACGAACCAAAAAAATAATTATTGTTGCCGTCATACTATTTTTGCTTCTGATTACCTGGCAAGCTTTTATAGGTATTAAAGACGCGCAGGGAATTCTTCCCAAAGCTGGCAAGACTTCCGATGTATCTGTCAACTTATTCTTTTCGTTGCAGCCTGGTGGTGGCAGAGATAGCGCCGTTGTCGATGTCATTATGATGGTACTAGCTACGATTTTAGGAGCCGGTGTTTTCATCTACTTAAAGAACAACAATATGCTTAGCGCTGTTCAACAAAGGATAGGGTACAAGGCTTTTTTGAAGAAGGGAATTACCGCAACTTTTTGGGGTGGCTTTGTCCTATCAATACTGACCAATCTCTATCAAATGGGATTGATTAACTGGTTTTACTATCCCTTTGTATTTAAAATTGTCCCAAAAGAATTGGCTTCAGGACTTAGACCGGGTTATTTTTCGCTAAATGAATTCGTTGATTTAAGCCTATATATTATTTTGGCAGCCATTGGCTGGGGCGTCTTCGCCGTCTTTATTTTTAGTGTTGGGCTCCATATCCGTAAGACTGCCTTTTATATCGCACTTGGTCCGATTTTGGGTCTTGCGTTGGTCTTGTTGGCTACACTTGGGAATATGAACAGCGTAGTCTGGCGGACCTTTGCGTTTACCTGGTTTTTCTACAACCTGACTGCACCGGGACAATTTACCTTTATGAGCCAAGTTCCCCCAATAAATTCTATCTTAGCCTTTATTATTGCTGTCATTATTTACCTGGCGATTGCCGCAGTCTTGATTACCATGTGGTACAAGCATAAGAGAAAGCTGGGCTAAATTATGCAATTTAAACGCATTTCTCGTCGCCCGATCAAGGTCGGGCTTGTGATAGCTCTTTTAGGAATAGCGGGTAGCATTTTTCTAATCATGCGCAACTACCCCGGCACCATGGAATTGCCCAACGCTTTCCTCAATGCGCATATGGTATCATTATATTTACAACCGGCTGTCTTAGTTCTGCTTTATAGTCAAATACTTACTTTTCGCCGCGTTAACTTGCTTGTTGGCGTGAGGCAGAAGACAAGGTGGATGACTGTGCGTCTGCTGGGACTGGCTACTGGCTACTGCATGGTGGTTTTCCTCGGTCTCTTCGGACCGTACTTTTTGACGGATTACCCCCTGTTTAAGTATGGCAACCCGACTATCGGGACAGCACTGCTGGTGCTCCACGTTGCGGTTTTTCTGGTCTTAAGCTGGCTGTTGGTCGGGGCATATGAACTACCTCATCCGCATGTCTTATTACTTATAGCTCTTGTAATGGATCTTGCGTACCATTATTATCTTGAGAAGAGCCTGCTAATTAATTACAGTACTATGTATGATGAGGTTTACCGAACAATTCATCATATTTATGGTGGTTTTTAAGGGAGAAGTACAATGTTACAGATTACAGGAATTAAGAAATCATTTGGCAATAAGGTGGTCCTGAAGGACGTGTCAATGAGCACGCAGCCGGGCCAGCTCGTTCACATCGCGGGCATCAACGGCTCGGGCAAGTCCACCATCTTCAAGATTATTACCGGCCTCTTGAAAGCCGACGGCGGCAAGGTTGAACTTGGCAAAGGCGATGTACTGGGCGCGCTCATTGAGAACCCCAGCTTTCTGGAGTACGAGTCGGCCATGACCAATCTGCACTTTCTGGCCAACCTCAACCACCGCTTCAATGAAGAGCGCGTCCGGGAACTCATGCACTACTTTGAGCTTGATCCCGATGACACGCACGCAATTGCCAGCTACTCCGTAGGCATGCGGCAGAAGGTGGGCATCATTCAGGCGGTCATGGAGGAGCAGAACATCATCTTGCTCGACGAGCCCACGCGCGGGATTGACCAGGACAGCATCGGTCAGTTCGTAGCGCTCCTAAGACGCCTGAAGCAAGAAGGCAGGACGGTCATTGTGGCCAGCCATGACCAGATTAGCGATATTGCCTACGATCAGCGGCTGCTATTGCGCAATGGAACGCTGAGCGATGAATAAGAAGCACGCGTTCTGGGTCTATGCGGTCGTTTCTGCACTGCTGATTGTCCTTGCCCGGCAGAATGATTGGCACGACTTCTACTTGTCGGTGCCGCAGATGTGGCAGCTCAGTTTTGGCTTCATCAGGGAGCCGCTGAAGCTGGCCCTGCTCAGCGTCAGCACCTTATTTTTCGATTACATGTCGATCATCTTGCCGCGGAGCGAAATCAATGGCATCAGCAGTTTCCTAGTTATTCGCAAGACGCGGATTAGGGCCCTGGCGGTGGAACTGGCGCCGCGGGACTGGCAGTACCTGCTGCCCTTCATCGGTGTGCACCTGTTTGCGCTGGCCCCGGCCAACTTGGTCAGCTCCCTTTGGGCCATAGTCCTAATGATAGCAGTCTGGCTGTTTTTGCTGCTGTTTCCAGCCTACCGCTGGCCGCTCTTGCTGCAGAACGTGCTGGTTTTTGCGGTTTTGCTAGGCGTGCGCCTGGTCTTATACAAAGTTAATGCATGATTCAAACGATGAATCATGCATTTTATGTTAATTGCGAATAAAAGGGGGGCGGGTTCCTGGAGCCCACCCCCTTTTATTTTTTTAAATTTGCTTGTGGCCGGTTCAATGCGCAGGCTGGTTTTATAATAACTCGTCGCGTTCCCCGTCAAGGACGTGCTCATCAATGTGGTCATCAAAGTAAACCAAGAGATCGCGGTCGAAGTTGTAGGCCAGCTTCTGGTGAACCAGTTCGTCCCTGGTCATCCAGGTCAACTTGCCCTCTCTAGAGGACTTGACAGTGCCGTAGAACTTGTCTGCAGTGTAGAAGAAGACAATGTAGCGCCGGTCGTTATCATCAAAGAACTGCTTGATCCCTGTAAGGCGCGGATGATCAATCGTGAGGTTGGTTTCTTCCTTGACTTCCCGCACTACCGAATCATAAAAAGACTCATGACTTTCAACGTGACCGCCGGGAAAGGTTAGTCCCGGCCAGGTTGGGTCATTG
This sequence comes from Lactobacillus sp. XV31L, assembly GCF_059900865.1. Lineage (NCBI taxonomy): Bacteria > Bacillati > Bacillota > Bacilli > Lactobacillales > Lactobacillaceae > Lactobacillus > Lactobacillus sp. XV31L. The sequence goes on from NZ_JBWXGC010000003.1 coordinate 22,466, forward strand.
CGGTCTAGAACTAAAATTTGGTCGCCGCGCGTAATCATGCACATATTGGTTAAAGTTACTGGTTCGGTTCTATCCATTACTTGATTTCCTCCAAAATATTTATGGTAAATGTAACACTACCTGATTTGAAACGCAATGGTCAATTCCCATCCCAACTGACCGGATAATATGCTAAAATTTACCAGTAGAAGGTAGGGGACGATATGAATTTACGTTTAAATGCTTTAGCACAGATGGTTGATTCTGGCAGCCGCATTGCTGATATTGGAACAGACCACGCATACTTGCCCATTGCGCTTGTTCAGGCGGGCAAGGTTGACTTCGCCATCGCCAGTGATATTGCCGCAGGCCCCTTGGCCAACGCTCAAGCAGATATTGCCGCTGCCAATCTGTCAGATAAGATTAGCACTAGGCTGGGGGCGGGCCTTGCGCCAATTACCGCTCAAGATAAGGTCGATACCGTAGTCATTGCAGGCATGGGTGGCAAGCTCATGACCACGATTTTAGATGATGCATGGCAAAAAGGCTTTGCTTTTGCGACTCTGGTGCTCGAACCCAACGTGGGCGAATGCGGGCTGCGCAAGTGGCTGGTGGCCCATAACTACCAGATTACCGCAGAAAAGATCGTCGCCGAAGCAGGGCACATCTACGAGTTGATCAAGGCGCAAAAGATGCCAGCAAAAGTTGAACTAAGTTCTGAAGAACTTTATTTTGGCCCGTTTTTACTTCAAACCAAGGGGCCTGTTTTTATAGAGAAGTGGCGCGACCAACTTGCCTATCATCAAAGGCTTCTAGTCAACCTTAGGCGGGCCAAGAAGCAGGACCTAAGCCACATCCAGCAAGTTGAGCAGGAAATTACAATGATTAAAGGAGTACTAAATGATCAAAGTTAAAGACATAGTACAGGTTTTGCGCCAGCACTTTCCAGAAGAGATAGCAAGTTCTGGCGACCCTGTTGGCCTGCAGATCGGATCAATGGACCAGCCTGTAAATAAAATCATGACTACTCTTGACGTCCGGATGCCAGTCGTCACGGAGGCAGTCAAGCAGGGCGCCAACCTAATTATTAGCCACCACCCCTTGATGTTTCGGCCTGCACCCAACCTTAACTTTGCTGATCCGCAAAATGCTATTTATGGTGCAATCATCAAAAACGGCATAAGCGTTTATTCAATTCATACCAATTCTGACAAGGCCCAGGACGGTTCTAGCGACTGGCAGGCTGAAGAATTGGGCTTGACCGATGTTGAACCCTTTTGCCCGGATAGTGACGGCATCGCAATTGGCCGCAAGGGCAGACTGCCTCAAACAATGACTGCAAAAGACTTTGCTTATTATGTCCAAGACAAAATGAAGATCAAGCTGGTGCGTCTGATTGCTGCTGACGAGCAAAAGCCCGTGTCCACTGTCAGTTTTATTTGCGGAGATGGTGGCAAGTTCTGGCGCCAGGCATTGGCAGAAAACTGCGACGCATTTATCACCGGCGATGTCTACTACCATACCGGTCATGACATGATAGCAGCTGGATTAACTGTAGTTGATCCCGGCCATTACACAGAAAAAATATTTAAGACAAAAATCGCCCCCAAAATCAAACTTTGGGCCGAGCAAGAGGGCTGGAATGTTCCAGTTTTTGTGTCTAAAGTTTCAACCAATCCCTTTCAAGATTTATATTAAGGAGAAAAAATGGAGTACCCAAATTTACTAGCAAGATTTATCAAGTATGTCAAAGTTAATTCACGTTCTGATGAACATGCAAGCCGCTTTCCTTCAACTCAGCGGGAAGAAGACTTTCAAAAGCAAGTAATCATGCCTGACCTGAAGCAGCTGGGCCTAAAAGACGTCCATTACAATCAAAAATCAGGCTGCGTTATTGCGGAAATTCCTGCAAATATTAACCGGGATGTGCCCGTCATGGGCTTTTTGGCCCACTGCGATACAGCTGATTTTAATTCCGAAAACGTGCAGCCCCAAGTCCATGAAAACTATGATGGCAAGTCCAAAATCCAGCTGGGCAAGTCAGACTTTTACCTGGATCCCGAAGTTTTTCCCAATTTAAAAAAATACCAGGGCCAAACTATTATTACAGCCTCTGGTGATACCCTGCTGGGCGGTGACGACAAGTGTGGCGTATCTGAGTTAGTTACTTTTGCTGAATACCTTCTGGCCCATCCAGAAGTCAAGCATGGCAAGATTCGCTTGGCCTTTACGCCAGATGAAGAAATCGGCACGGGCGCCAGCCATTTTGACGTTGAAGAATTTGGCGCTGACTTTGCCTTTACTGTCGACGGCGAAGTTCCAGGCAAGCTTGATTGGGGGACCTTTTCAGCAGCCCAATTTAATCTTGACATCCAGGGTGTTAATGTCCATCCAGCAGTAGCAAAGGGTCAAATGATCAACGCTATCCAAGTGGCAATTGACTTTCAAGAGCAGCTGCCTCAAACTGAGGTCCCAGAAAAAACATCTGGTCGCCAGGGCTTCTTCCACCTGATGAACTTTGATGGAACAGTTGATCATGCCCACTTGGACTATATCATTCGCGACTTTGAGCGCGACGGTTTAGAAAAGCGCAAAGACCTAGTAAAGAAGCTTGTTGCACACATGAATGATGACTTTGGCACTGATCGAATTAAGCTGAAGATGTGGGACCAATACTACAATATGGCAGATGAGCTCGCCAAAAGAATGGATATCGTCGACTTGGCCCGCGCCGCATACAAGGCCGAGGGGTTAACCATTAATGAAGAACCCGTCCGTGGCGGCACTGACGGGTCCCAACTGACTTACATGGGACTGCCTTGTCCCAACTTGTTTGCTGGGGAAGAAAACATGCATGGACGCTTTGAGTACACTGTTTTAGAATCAATGTATCAGGCAGTTGATGTCATGGTCAAGATGGCTGAATTGAATGCAGCTGAGTAGTAGTGAAACAAAAACACTAAAAATCTTTCTTTTGGCCCAAAATAATGTTGGGCACAAAGAGTGAATTGCTGGGCTCAATGACTGTCCAGGCAGCATAATAAAATTATGCACAATTAGTCTAAAAATAAAAAATAGCCTTTAAAATCATTGCTATAAATGAGTTTGAAGGCTATTTATATGATTCCACCCCCAAAGTGCAGATGCGTGGAACAGCCAACTAATCATAGGGCAGAAGAATTAGGCATGCTTATTTTATTTGAATATAAAAAATAAAAAGATTGCACTAGAGGCTGGGATGCGTTATTATTATTGTGTATTAGAGATATAATACAGTAAAAGGATGGTGAACTTGTGGAATTCAAGGATAACATTCCCATTTATCTGCAGATCGAGCAGTATCTTTACCGGCAAATCGTTACTGGCAAGTTGCAACCCGGTAAAAAGATCCCTTCAGTTCGTGAATTAGCGCTACAATTGACAGTTAACGTTAATACGGTTCAAAGGGCGCTCCAACAGATGAATGTGGAGGGAATTTTATATACAAAACGGGGCGAGGGCAACTTCGTTACCGAAGATACAAAATTACTGGCCAAGACCAAGCAGGGTCTAATCGACGAAGAGTTGGCCAAGTTCGTTCAGAGCATGAGTGCCCTGGGCGTTACGGATGAACAAATCCAGACAATTTTAGCAAAATATTTGAAGCAGGAGAATGAATAATGGCAGATCTTTTAGAAATTAAGGGCTTAACCTATAAGAAGAATCAGAAAACGATCTTAAAGGATATTGATTTAACCTTGAAACCAGGCAGGATTGTGGCCTTGCTAGGCGAAAATGGAGCTGGTAAGACTACCCTTATGCGGATTATTGCTGCCATGGCCAAGAACTACCATGGCAGTGTTGCAGTTAGTGGCTTAACTGGCGAAGCAGAGCGCAAGGCACACCTATCCTTTACCGATGGACTAACTGGCTTTAAAGATTCAACTAAAATCAAGAGTATTGTTAATTTTTACGAGGTTATCTACCAGGACTTTGACAAGGAAGAATTTGATCAACTGCGTCAGTTCATGAAGTTAGATGAAGAAATGCGGCTTTCACACATGTCTAAGGGGATGCGGGAAAAGCTGGTCATTGCTCTAACTTTTGCTAGAAAGGCGGACCTCTACTTGCTTGACGAGCCGTTTTCAGGGATTGATGCGATGGCACGGCGTAAGATTATCAATTCAATCATTATGTGGAAGGAAGAGAATGCCACTATTTTGATTTCTGACCACTTCGTCAACGAGATAGCTTCAATGCTGGATGAGGTAGTTATTATCAAGGGCAATACGATTTATGCGCATAAGTCCACGGAAGAAATCCGGGCAGAGAATATGAGCGTTGAGGACTACTATGAGGGTCTCTACCAAAAGGAGAGTGAAGAATAGTGGCTATTTTCAACCATCTATTCGCTGAACTATTTAAGACCAAGTCCAAGAAGGCGTACTCATGGCTGCTTGTCCAATTAGTGGCAGCAGTAGCAATTATTGTCCTTTCTTATTTCGGTAGTGGTTCACTAGAAGTATACGTCGAAGAAACGCGCTTTACTAGCTTTTTCCCTGTTCTCTTAACCGTTTTTGCCACGCTTTCCTTGTTCTTTATCCCAGTTTTTTATATTATCACTTGCATTGCAAATGAGCGGATTGACCGCAGTCAAAGCTTTCGTTTAGTGCCCATCAGGGACAGTTTCTTCTACCTGGACAATGTTTTGAGCTCATTTTTCGCCTTTGCTTATTATGCAATCATGAATGTTATAGGAATTGCCTTGCTTTTTGCTGCATCTTTCATACTGAATGGCCATTTTCAACAGATAGTCAGGCATGAAATCAGCGCTTTTCAATTGGCGCTCCAGCATATGAATCTTGATCACGAGATAATTAGCTACTTGCTTGAGGGCTTTTTGCTCCTAGTTGCAATTGGATTCTTATTTTACTTCTTGGTCAGTTTCCTGAACCTTTCTAGCAGTGCAATTGTTGACTTTCTTCCAAATGTATCTGGCCAGTTTGCTTTAAAAATAGTCCGAGGAACTATAATAATCTTTATTGCCTGGTTTATCGTCAAGGCGAAAGACCTTATCCTTTTTATTGTCTTTTCACCGTTTGACTATATTTTCAGCACCGGCAATAACCACTTACTAGAAGCATTAATTCTTGTGCTGGTAGTCGATATAGTTCTTTTGCTGATTAACACCGTTTTAATCAGCAAGTTCTTTGAAGCACAAGAGAAGAGATAATTTTCATTCAGTGACCTTTTTAAGCAAATATATGAAGTAGGAGTATTAATAATGGAAATTTTTAATCGTTTATTTACCGAATTCTTTAAATTAAAGACTAAGCGGGTTTACACTATGTTGCTCGTTCAATTAGTGGGAGCAGTGGCAGTGGTATTGCTTTCCTTTGTCGACCGGGGGCCTGACCGCATCTATGCTGCTAGCACCCCCGTTGCCAGTTTCTTTTCAGGCGTATTGATCACATTTTATGGGCTTTCATTTGTATTTACCTATGCCTTTTTCATGCTTACCTGCGTGGAAAATGAACGTTTCAACCGCAGCCAAACTTTAAGATTAACGCCAATCAGCGACGGTTACTACTATATTGACAACATTCTGAGTTCCTTTGTAGTGATGTTCTACTATATTATTTTGACGGTCTTGACAGCGACTGTTTTGACTGGAATTAATTACTTAGTTAATGATTCATTCCGCCAGGACATGCAGCATGTTTTTAATACCATCAAGAATTCTGAAGCCATACCAAGCGAAGCCTTTGCCAATCTTTTAGGCATACTCATGCTAGTCATCTTGGCCACTTTCCTGGTTTACTTCTTAATTAGTTTTTTAAACTTTTCTAGTCGGGCGATTTTGGACTTTCTGCCTGGAACTTCAAGCCAGGCAGCACTTCGAGCAATTCGATTCATTTTAATTATCCTCATTGCCTGGATCTTGATTAAGTCAGCTGATTTTGTTATTCCCATCATTTCTTCACCGTTGCAATTTTTACTAGGAACAGGGCATAACAACGGTCAAAACATTGGTCTTTCTATTATTATCATGCTAGCAATCGACCTGCTGTTCTTATTTGTTAACATCTTCTTGATCAGCAACTTATTTGAAGCCCATGAAAAACAATAATTCTATTTGGGAAGAAAGTAAGATTTGAAAAGCAGGTAAAAAACAAGATGAGGAAGAAGGAGACCCCCAGTCCAAACTGGTGTGATCATTTTTAGAAGGAGAATGAAGAGATGGCTATTTTCAATCGTTTATTTACCGAATTGGTTAAGTTGAAGAGTAAAAAGGCATACGTCATGGCGTTGGTCCAACTTGTTGCTGTGGTGGTATTCAGCATCTTTACCTTCGACAACAAGGGGTATCTTATGCATACACCCAGACATACATTTATTGGCAACATTGACTTGACTTACTTTTTTTCGGGGCTGCTTGCAATTTACCTGATTTTTTCCCTTGTCTTTATCTTTATTTTTTATATGCTTACGTGCATTGAAAATGAGCGCATCAACCGCAATCAGACTTGGCGCTTAACTCCAATTAGCGATGCTTATTTTTATTTGGACAATGTTTTGACTTCAGTTGCAGCAACATTCTTTTATGTGTTTTTAAACCTTGTAACTTCGATTCTTTTATATGGCATTACACTGCTGCTTGATAATAGCTTTCGTACTGGCCTGGGCGATATTTTTAGCGCTATTAGGCGCTATGGCATACCAGGTGAAGCAATCGTCAACTTTTTGGGCATGCTAGTGCTGCTTGTTTTAACAGCTGGACTAATTTACTTCATAATTAGTTTTTTAAACTTTTCCAGTCAAGCGATTTTAGACTTTTTGCCTGATTTTTCTAGCCAAGCAATAATCAAGTCGATTCACTTGTTCCTGATTATTCTGATAGCTTGGATCTTGATTAGAGCATATAATTATGTAATGACCATTATTGCTTCGCCCATTGACTTTTTCCTGGGCAATGGCAGCAATACTAGCCAAGAAATCGGCATTTCAATCCTGATTATGCTGGCACTTGATTTAGTCTTCTTATTGGTTAACACTTTCTTATTCAGTAAGTTCTTTGAAGGTCAAGAAAAGAAGTAATTTTGTCAAACAAAAAAGGGCACTCATTATTGAGTGCCCTTTTTATGCAGTAATTAGCGACTGGCCGCCAAGTAATCATAAAGTTGGTTGACTTCTTCAGGCGTAAATTCTCCCTCACCAATCTTCATGGCATGGATTTTTTCGAGTGACAGGTGACAGGCAAAGGCCAGATCCGTGTCAGTGACGTGATGTTTTACTTGATAATCAATGATTGCATCGGACAATTCTTCAGTTTGCTGGTTCATAATAAATTCTCCTTTACAATTATTTTAGTCGAAAGTCAGCCAAATGCAAAGGGCACCAAGGCTAAAAAAGCTGAATTCTATTCAATGGCCAGTACCTTAATGCAACTTTACCAACCAGGTTCTTCCGCTTAACCGGTCCAAAGATATGAGAGTCTTTGGAAATATCGCGGTGGTCACCCATCACATAGTAGTAGCCCTTGGGCACCTTACAGGTAAAGTTGCTGGTATAGGTTTGACCGGCATCGTGGTTTGCCTTCATGAAGTGGTTATTCAGGTAAGGCTCAGGGAAGAGCTTGCCATTAATATACATCTTGTCATTTTTTGATACCAGCTTGTCGCCCGGCAAGCCAATAATCCGCTTAATGTAGAGAGCACCGGGAGCGTCATTGGCTGCCTTAGGTGCCAGCAAAACGACGACGTCATTGCGTTTAGGGGTAAAGTGGCGAACCGAAATTAGCCGTTCACTGTTTTCAAACGTTGGCTGCATCGAGGGACCAGATACGTAATCATTCGATAATACATATGTGAATAAGAGGTAGAAGACGCCCAAGATGACCGCCATCATGACCACAACATCTAGTAAGAACTTGCCTAGACTTTCTTCTTCGTCTTGCTGTTTAATTGCTTTTTTAACCATAAAATATTCTCCTTTGTTCAATTACCCTTTATTATAACTGAAATCAGCGCTCATGAATGGTAAAATCATTATAGGTATTTGAGTATGACAAATTTTTTAGAAAAAATCAATCAATTAGACATTGAAATCAGCGACCAGCAAGTGCACAGGCAGGCGGCAGAAGTGGCCCAAGTCATTGCCGCTCTAGACCAGCAGCAAGTGATTTTGAAAGCACCTGAATCTCTGGGCTTCTTGCCAGACGAAGCAGAAGCTCTTTTAAAACGCATCGGATTAGAAAAGAAGGCAGCATTTACTGTAATCAACCAGCTTTTTAACAGCTTGCGCCAATACTTGTCCATCCACTATGGCATATGGTCATTGCCTAATCTAGCCACTGCACGGCTCATCAAGGATCAGCTCGGCATCAGCACCAGCTTGGAAATTATGGCTGGTAATGCACTCTGGTCCCAGGCTTTAAACGCAGCTGGCGTCACAGTAATAGCAACGGATTCACTAGAATGGTCTAAGACTTCCAAGACCGGCCAAAAGCCTCGGCTTCCGGTTCTCAACCTGGATGCACCGGCTGCAATTCGGCAATTTCCCACTGTGCAGCTGATTATCTGCTCCTGGGCGCCCAACTTTAATGAAAGCGATATGCAGGCAATTGCCGCTTGGCACAAATATAACCCCAATGCCCACTTGCTCTTTGTGGGTGAACGTAATGGGGCAACCAATTCGCCGACCTTTTGGCGCAAGCAGCATTTTCGTTCTGGCCAAGACTTGCAATGTATTAACCAGTCCTTTAGCAGTTTTGATTTTATTAAGGAACAGGTATTTGAGATAGAATATGAAATTTAAAAAAACAATTTTACTAGTGCTCGTCTTCTTGTCTTTACTCGGGCTTGGCACCATGTTGTCAAACCTGCAGTCGCGAGCTGCCGACCAGCTTTTAGAAGCATATGGCCTCAGCAATAACACCCGCTTTTTTACAGTACAAAATAAGCAGTCTGTTTCTTCATTTCTGCGCTATCTGCAAAAAAATTATTCCAAGAACAAAATTCAGATTCACCTAGCTCGCAAAGGTCAAGACAAACAGACCCTGATCTGGTCTAACCACAACGTAGTCAGTTTGCCGACAGAGTCTGGACGTTACTTTACAGCTGACGACTTTAAAGGGGTGGTATCTTTTGGGGTTTTAGGACTTAACGCAAAAGTTAAAACGTTAAAAACGCAAGGCAACCAGTATCTTGTATTAAAGGACCACTATTACACGGTTGTGGGCACGCTCAAGCACTACCGGCAAATGAAGCAAAACGGTTATTATCTGACTACCGGGCCCGAGCAGCCTACAGGACACTATCAACTGAAGGATTACAATATTATAATTGATGCTTCAAGCAGGGTAATCCGCCGGGTAGCCGCTCACTATCAGGCTAAAATCAAGACGCCATACTTTGTCAAAAGCCACCAAGTTCACCGGTTTTCAGTTGTTAGAGAGATTTTGCTAATGCTGTTTTTTATCATTTTTGCTATCATATGCACGATCTTTTTGGCACTGCTAGATTGGACAGTAGTCAAGCAGACCCACTTGAACGGGGGCCTTTTGCGCAATTGGCTGATTAATCACAGCGTCCGCATGATCCTAACCGAGTTTGGCTTGGCCCTTGCAGCATACTTCTTCTTATGCTGGCGTGCCTTTTTGTCCAATCCCCAGCATTTGCTAGGGCTGCTCTTGCTTGTCTGGCTCTTGCTTAATGGCACATATAGCTTTAGCATTTCATACTTGTCAAGAAAGGAAAAGCGCAATGCTTAAACTGCCAGCAGACTTTATTCAAAAATACCGTAAGTTATTGGGCGAAGACCAGGCGAAGGTGTTCTTTGCAGCCTTAACGGCCGAGCCCCAAAAAGCATTTCGAATCAACTCCTTGAAAAAAAGCAGTGTTTCTTATCCCTTGGATCAGCCTGTAGCAGACATTCCTAATGCATGGTACGGGAAAGTAGGGGGCCTTGACCCAGAGTCAGTCAGTGGAACCGTATACTCCCAAGATCCAGTTGCCATGTTTCCGGCTGCTATTGCTGGCGTCCAGCCTGGTGAGCGTGTGCTTGACCTCTGTGCTGCACCTGGTGGTAAAAGCACCGCACTAGGTGAGCAATTAAAGGGGAAGGGCGTCCTTGTGGCCAATGAAATATCACGAACGCGTGCCAAGGCTTTGCGTGAAAACCTTGAACGCTGGGGGATTACTAATGCGCTTATAACTAGTGAAAAGCCAGAAAAGTTAGCCCAGCACTTTTTGCACTTTTTTAATAAGATTGTTGTTGACGCTCCTTGCAGCGGGGAAGGGATGTTTCGCAAAAATGCTCAGGCAGCTGAATACTGGTCCCAAGACTACGTCTTGCTTTGCCAAAAACGTCAACAAGAGATACTGACTGCAGCCGTTAAAATGCTGCAAGCCGGCGGGGAATTGATTTATTCAACTTGCACCTTTGCACCTGAAGAAGACGAACAAGTGGTTGATTGGTTAATCGATGAGTTTGGCTTTCAAGTTATCCCGATTGCACCCGAAAAAGCCAAGGTTGACCACGGCCATCCTGATTGGGCTAGTGGCCGGCCAGACATGGTCAACACGCTTCGCTTTTGGCCCAATGACGGAATAGGTGAGGGACAGTTCGTTGCCAAGCTAAAGCTGCCTTCCTCATCCAGCACACCCTCGGCAATACCTCAGCCAAAGCAGCGCAAGCCAAAAAGGCCCAAAACTAGCACCTTGAGCAAGGATGAGGCTGCTTGGGTTGATTCCGTCTTAAGCCAATTTAACTGGCCTGTTTTACTGGCCAATTGGCGGCAGAACTGCCAAGTCAGTCAAGACCATGTTTTTATTCCAACTATTACCCCTGAAGAACTTCACTTCAAGGTGATTAACAATGGCTTGGAACTAGGCTTGCTAAAGAAAAAGCGGTTTGAACCGGGCCACCAGCTCGCACTGGTCTTGGGACAGGTGAAACAAAGTCGGGTAGTTGAACTAACGCAAGCGGAATATCTCAGCTATCTGCATGGAGAAAGTCTACACACATCAAGTGATTTGCGCGGTTTTGTTTTGGTAAGTTGTCGCAGTTTTATTTTTTCTTTTGGCAAGATTACCGGCAACGGCACCTTGAAGAATTTTTACCCTAAGGGCCTGCGCATATTAAAAAAGGATTGAGGAATTATTGATGATTAAACTAATTGCAACAGATATGGACGGCACATGGCTGACCGATCAAAAGACTTACGATGAAGAACTTTTTCTGCGCGAATTTCAGATAATGCAAGAACGCGGAATTAAGTTCGTGGTTGCCAGTGGCAACCAGTATGAAAATCTATATTCACGCTTCCCCCAAGTCGCTCGCAAGCTCTACTATGTCGCTGAAAATGGCGCTTTAGTAGCTCATGGCCGCCAAGTTATTCATGTAGACAGCCTTTCTGCTATAGACTGGCAAACCATCTTAGAGATAAGCAAGCACTATCGCGAACATGTGACCGTATCTGGTCTGGCTAGTGCTTACTGCTTGAATAATGTAGGCAGCGACTTCATTCAAGAGATGAAAAAATATTTCGAGAAATTGACTCCTGTTCCTGACTTTGACCACCTTGATGACCGGATTTTTAAGGCCACCTTTGAAGTGGCGGAAGAGAAAATGCCTCAAATGCTAGACCAACTGCAGGAAGACTACCCTCAAATTGGCTTTGTTGCAGGTTCCTCAACCTCAATTGATATGTCAACTAAGGGGATGAACAAGGCAGTCGGCCTCAAGTATTTAGCTGCAAAATTCAACATTAGTTCAAAAGAGATGGTGGCCTTTGGTGATAGCGGAAATGACGTGGGAATGCTCAACTATGTAGGCCGTAGCTATGCTACTGCAACTGCACTGCCAAGTGCTAAGAAGGCTGCAGACCGCGTAATTGGATCTAGCAATGACAGCGCTGTTCAAAAAGAAATTTGGCACTTGTTGACTAGTTAAGTGCTAACCCCCTCATTTAAGGAGGATGTATGTCTAAAAAAACCACAGCAAAACAAGTAGCAATCTTGTTTCTGCTATTTACGGCTAGTTTCACCTTATTCAGATCATCAATGTCAGGCATATTTTCATTATTCTATGCTAAAAGAGGCATTTCTCCTGCTAGTATTAGTTCAATAAAATCTTTCCAAAATATCGGTATCATGGTGGGATTGCTTCCGTCAGGTTATCTATCTGATAGGGTAGGAAGATTAAAGGTACTAAACCTGTCAGCAATAGTAATCAGTGGCAGTTTTCTGTTTTTGATATTTTTTAAAAGTGCTCTCTTTTTCTCATTAGCAGAATTTTTTTATGGGATAGGCTTAGCTTTAAATTCAGGCACACTCATTGCTTATGTGACTGATTTACAAGAAAAAAATAAAATTGAACCTGATAAAAAGCTAATGGGAATGCAGGTAATCGTTTTAAATTTAACAACACTGCTGGGCGGCAATATCGGAACTTGGCTGTTTAATATTAATGACTTTGCTCCCGTTTGGTTCTCAGTTATTGGATTAGCTGCATATCCAATTTTTGTATTCCTTTTGACCAAATATATGAGATTTTCTGATAACAAGGCCGTTAAATATAGAAAAGAACCAATTCTAGCAAGTTTTAAAAAGTTTTTGGTATTTTTTAAGAAGAAGAGCTTTTGGATTTTGCTTCTCTTAAATGTTGGTTATGATTGTGGAACACAGTTTATTCTTGTTTATTGGTCAATAATATACGTAGAGAAGCTTCAATTTAACCTGTCACTTGTCTACACTTTGTTTATGTGTGCAACACTTTTAGGGTCTGCACTATTCAATAAAATAGCAACCCTAATTACATCACGATTATTAATCGGTATTAGTACCTGCTGGATGATTATCATGCTCTTATTTAGTGGCATAATGACTAATAGAAATTTACTATTAATCTTATTCTTGTTAATAGAACTACTGATGGGCATAATGTCTGGTCAAATTAATTCTGCCAGCAGCATAGAAATATACGGAGAATCTAACAAATCAATGTTGCTGTCTACCGTTTCTTTCACGTCTGAAATTATCGTAAGCATAACATTATTCTTAAATAGCAATATCATGCAGTTAGCAGACAGCATGCGAATTATGTTTTTTGTTTCTGTAATTTATTTTTCGATTATGCTGCTGGCAATTCCCTTGCTTAAGAAAAATGATTAGTATGCATACTATCAATACAAGGGGCGCTAGTAGGCTTAGAAACTCTCTGGTTGTATAAAAAAACTGCGAATAGAATATTGTAGAAATCAAACTAAGATATCTATCAACAGAACTAAATAAAGACTGGTAAATCAACGCTGGTTACGGTGATTTACCAGTCTTTTTGCTTAGATGAGCACTTTTCAACGACTCATTTTTATTTGGAAAACTAGTTCAGCTGCTGCAAAATGTTTTGCAAAGGCAGGTCAAAGTACTTTTTAATGGCAGGCAAGTCCGCCAAATTTCTTTGACCATATATGGCCATGAGTCCAGCTAGTTCTTGCTGCCAATTTTTAATTAGGGCCAGCAAGTAGTCGGCATCATTTTGCTGCAAAGTCTGTAAAAAGACGTTGGAAATACCGACAAATTTTCCGCCCAGGCAAAGTCCCTTAAAGACGTCAAGCGGGTTGCGGACACCACCGGAAACGATAAAGTCAACCTGCTCGCGGGCAACTTCAACCGCGGAAATGACGGTCGGCAGGCCAATATCTTCCAAATAGGAAAGGTCGCTTTGATTGCGGGCATTTTCGATTTGGGCAAAGTTGGTTCCACCGCTGCCAGCAATATCAAAAAGGGTAAATCCCTCATGCTTGAGCAAGCGTACGCTTGCTCGATCCAGGCCAAAGCCCACCTCTTTGATAATGATCGGCACGGTGAGCACTTGCCGCAATTCTTGCAAATTGTCCAGCCAATAAAAGTTGCGTTCGCCTTCTGGCATCGCAATTTCCTGCACAGTATTCAAGTGAACCTGCAGTGCGTCTGCGTTTAGTTCTTGAACAATTTTCACTGCGTCTTGGGGAATGGTTTTGGCATTGATGTTGGCAATTATTATCCCGTTTGGGTTCTCCTCCCGGGTCACTAAAAAACTATCCAACTGGTCTTGTTCCTTAACTAAAATGCTGGCAGAACCTAGAGCAAGCCCAATATGAGATTGGGCGGCAATCTTTCCTAGTGCCTGGTTGACCGCATAAGATTTCTTGGAACCACCAGTCATTGCATTGATGAAGAAGGGGGCAGATACGACCTTGTCAAACATCTTGCTTTCAATTGTGTGCATGTCGACTTTTGCTTCTGGAAGTGCTGGCCGCATTAAGTGCAGTTGATCGAAGCTATTGGTCTTGTTCTGCTGGTAAAACTTTTGTGCTAAAGCCAGGTGGTCTTCCTTGCGTTCGGATCTAATTGACATGTCTTCTCCCTTATTGCTTTATCTGTGATTGGTGAACGTGAAAGTCCAATGGCATGATTCCGTTTCGCCGCCATTCCTTTTCTAGTGTTGCAACATCGGTAGCTTGGTCGGTAATCACAATGCCACAATCACCGTTGCCTGCACCAGAAGTTTTAGCGGCCCCGCCAAATGATTCAGCAATGTTGATTAGTTTAGATAGGCGAGGGATTTCAATTGCAATCTGATTAATCTCGGCAAAGTGCTGCAAGAGCTTTCGATTGGTGCGAATCTGCTTCTTAATTAACTTGATATCCTTCTTTTCAAAACCAGCCACCATCTGCAAAACGCATTGCCGGGACAGGCGAAGGAATTCTTTATACCTGCCATTTAGAGCTGCCTTGTTCGCATTAGTCTCATCAACAAGTCTTGAGGTTGACGCTGGTTTTTGGCTCCAGCCAATCATTAATTTTAAGCCAGCAGGTGGTACCAGCAATTGAATCTTAAGACCCGGCCAGGCTTGACTGACAACTGCCGACAAGGGCTTTTGTTCAAGCTCAGCTTTAAGCCAAGCCTTATCAAAGGTTTGGTAAGCCAGCCAGCCACCATAGACACTGGCTGCAATATCGCCAGCTGAACCATTGCCTTGAACGGAATAGTGGGAGATTGCAGACAGCTTGTAGACCAACTCATTGCTGCAGGGAACATGGTAAAAGTGCAAGATAGCCTTAACCGTTGCGACTGTAACCGCCGCACTTGAACCCAAACCGTATTTCTTGCCATCAGCTGAATCGAGGTCGGAATTTACATACAGGTCATATAATTGCATTTTGATTTTTTGCTCAATGCAGAAGCGTTCCGTATAAGATATTGCCGCCAAGATATATTCAAAGGGGTTGTCCCTGTTGTCAATTACCATCTTGGCACCCTGTCTGACCCAGTGTATTGAATCTTGGGAATATTGTTTTGAGTGGATTAAACCCGTGGTCGAATTTGTTTTAGTAATTGAAACCCGGATAAACTGGTTGACGGCAACCAAAATTGCAGGGCAATCTGGTTCCAAAACCGCATATTCACCAGCAATGTATAACTTTCCGGGTGCTTGTTCTGTTATCAAAAGAATTTAATCTCCTAATTCATTAATTACATTAACTAGTCCAGGTAGCTGATACCCGGACCAAAAGTTTGCATTACTATCTTAACATTCTCAAATTCTGATACAAAGTGCTTAGTAATTTCTTTGACATTTTTTAATTGACATAAGATTTTGACATTGGGCCCAGCATCAATTGTGTAGTAGCATTCAATTCCCATTGAGCGCAGTTTCTTAACCAAGTCAATTGCCCTTAAGGTGGCAGGTTCAAAATAGGTAAAGCCGGGGCAGGCTGTTAGGTTGACTGCATGCATCTCGCTTGCATTAAGTTCGGCCAGCTTACCTAGAACTGTGAAATCATTCTTTTTAATCGCAGCAATCATTGTCTTTAGCTCGTAGTCATTACGGGCCAACCAGGGCTTGAAGAAGGGTGAGATCTGAGCACTCTTCATCCCGCTAGTAGAGGACAAGTCCTTCGGCTGCTGATTCAGTTCAACTGCTAACAGGCACAGATCCATTTTGGGTTTTTCATCTAGGGGGTAGGCAAAAGAAGAAGCATCATCGTGTCCCTTCTGCCAGACTGCAAAGCCGCCATAAATAGACCGACAAGCTGAGCCCGAGCCCAGTCGGGCAAGGCGGGATAATTCCTGACGGTCAAGTGGCAGGTCATAATATGCACAAAAGGCCCCAGCCAGTGCCGCAAAGGCCGAGCTTGAAGAGGCTAAGCCTGCTGCAGTTGGAACGTGATTATGGGAGTCAACTGTTACGTTGCCTGTCAGTCCAAACTTCTTTTGCAATAAATTTAAGTATGAAAAAACGCGCTGCGCACTGGTCCCAGCTTCTTCATGACCATTCAGGAAAAAATGCTTTGTCTGACTCTGATAAATCCTGGTATCGGTATAAAACTGGTCCAGCGTCATCGATAAACTAGACATCAAGGGCAGGCGAAGATGCGCATCTGCCTTACCCCAATACTTGATTAATGCAATATTTGCGTGCGCTCGAACAGTCTTCTCCATTAGATCTCCTCAATCCAGCTGTTAACAGCTATCTTTCTGCTTTTAGCAGCAATTTTGTCTGCCGTTTGTCGGTCAGGACACAAGGCAATGACAATGCCACCCAAGCCGCTGCCTGACAGCTTAAAGCCCAAAGCATTATTTGCCAGTGCAATCCTTTCCAAGTCATCAATTTTAGTCGTGGACAGGGCAAAAGAATGTAAAATTTCTTGTGCTTGCGTAAAAATATGTCCAACTTGCTCTTGGTCCTGCTTGAGCCAAGCTTCTTTAGTTTGATCTGCCAATTGCCCCAAGCGTTCAACACGAGACCGTGCTGCAGCCGACTCTTGCATTTGCTGGTGCACTTGCTTTACGGCTACTTTGGTGCTACCCAATTGCCCCGTGTCCATGATTAAGAGAGTGGCATTCAACCTGGCACTAAGTGTTTTGGGGCCCATTTTTTGATTAAAGAAAACAAGGTGGTCAGAGTTTACCGTGGCTGCATCGAGACCTGATGCCTTGCCATGGTTAATTGTTTCAGCAGCATTGGTAATGGCAGCTACTTCTTTTTTGCTTAGTTTCAAGTGAAAGTATTGGTCCATGGCCTTAATCGTAGCAAGAGCTACTGTCGCGCTAGAGCCAAAACCGCGCTTGGTGGGAATTTCACCAGTATACGTGATCTTAAGCGCAGGCGCAGCCGGGACCTTTGCCAGCATAGTCTTGACTACATACTTCAGTCCATCATATTCACTGGGAGCAGCAAAAAAGGGCCCCTGGTAGCGTGCCGTTCGCATCCACATTCTTGTATACGGTTCAACAGCAGCTTTAATATGAAGCGACATGATTGGCATTGCCAGCGCATCATAGCCATATACGACCGCATGCTCGCCAATCAAGATAACTTTACCATGTGCCAAATAAGAGCATTTCATTTTATTTAAGATCCTTAATGTTTGTCAAAAAATTGTTGTCCTATGCTAAAATATGTAGCAGAGGAGAAGAGAACAAATGATCAAGATTTTAGTCGGCCGGCAGACGGATCGCCTGCAAGAAAAAATTCTAGAGCAGGCAGTTGCAAACTACCAAAAGTTGCCTGAACATGAAACCTTCGTCATTGTCCCTAATCACATTAAGTTTACCACAGAAGTACGGGCAATAAACAGACTGGCAGTCAGTCAAAAAGATACTGAAGCCGCAGTTAAAAATCTGCAGGTCCTGTCTTTTTCCCGACTAGCCTGGTTTTTCCTAAAAGATGTAGAAAATGGCCTGCCTAACCAGCTTGACAGTGCGGCAGCGGCAATGCTGCTGGCCAAGATAATCGAGCAAAACCAAGACCACTTGCATTTGTTCAAAAGTATTACGCCAGGTCTGGTTAAGCAGCTTTATGAAACCATTTTGCAAGTACGCGAAGGAAACATCGACCTTGGCGACTTGGATGAAAGCAGTATGGACCTGGAAACCAAGAACAAGGTGGCAGATCTCAAAGTTATTTACGATGCCTTTATTGCAGAAATTACCGGTAAATTTTCTACAACCAATGAAGTGCAGCTCCAGTTGAATGAGTTCTTAGCGGCAAAAGCTGACCTGCAACAGAGCGATTTTTATTTTTCTGACTTTTCTCACTTTTCGCTGCAAGAGTGTCTGACCATCAAGCTGCTAATGATGCATGCTCATAGCGTTACCCTGGCTTTTAAAACCAAGATTGGCGAAATCAATCCTGATCCTGAACCCGGCGACTATGACTACGTTATTCAAAAAACGATTGGCCAATTGGTCGACTTTATGCAAAAGCGCAATCTCAAGTACCAAGTTGCCAGTATGCCACTTCCAGCACTTTTGACTGACCGTGAGCGGCTGAATGAATTTTGGACAGGAATGGTCACTGATGCCGTTGACCTCAAGCAAGTGCAGCTTGTGCGTGCAGACAACCGCTACGCTGAAGCTTATTTTGTGGCGCGGACAATTTACCAGCAGGTAGCCCTCAGTAACTACCGCTACCGTGATTTTTTAGTCTTGGCACCCAACTTGCATGAATACGAGACTTATTTAACGCCTATTTTCCGGCAAAATCATATTCCTTTTTTCAATGACTTGCAGCAGGAGATGAAGTACCATCCGCTAGTAATCCTCATTGAGAATATTGCCCAACTTTTAACCAAACCTCTCCAATCCGCAAACATGCTGGCTGTGATGAAGACCCGTCTCATAATCCCTAACTGGTATCAGGAGGAATCTTCCTATATTCACGATGTTGATGAGTTGGAAAATTTTGTGTTGGCCCATGGCATTAACCATAATCTCTGGAAGCGGGACCTTGCTACCTTTGTTGCTGCTGATTTGATCCGACTTGACCAAATACCAGCTGAGGTAGCTAAAATCAACAAACTCAAGGATTATTTCGTCAAGCAAATTTCACGTTTATTGGCTGCCATGAGTAAGGAAACCGACCCCCAAAAGGCCATCACGCTTTTTTTCAATTTTCTAACGCGTAATGGCGTATCTGCTAGCCTGGAAAAGTGGCGCTCAACTGCACAAGAAGCAGGTGACTTGCAACAAGCGCGCCAGTCTGAGCAGGTCTGGGACCTGCTCATCACCTTGCTTCATGATTATTTGTTGATTAACCCCGACACTTTTGACAGCGAGCAATTTTTTGCTGTTCTTATTAATGGCTTTAAAGAAGCAGCCTTTGCGCAAATCCCATCTACGATGGATGCGGTCAACCTGTCTGAATTAGGTATTACTCAAGTTAGTGGCTACAAGCAGGTCTTCATCATGGGAGCAAGCAGTACCAGTCTGCCGCAAATCGACACCACACCTGGCTTTTTGAGCACAGAAAACTTGGAAAAGATGAGTGCAAACTTTGGTGAAGATTCGTACATCGAAGACCACCAGCAGCTATCCAACCTGGATCAAGGCTACCAGTTTGGGCTTTCCTTAGCACTGGCAGAAGACAGGGTTTACCTAAGCTATCCAGTAACCACAGTTGATAATGAAGCAATTGAACCCTCGCTGTACTATAACCATTTCAAGCAAGCAGGAGCGCCTGAATTTAACCAGCACAACCTGCCCGCTGCCAAGAAGGACTTGCTGGGCTTCTTAACTAATCCAGAAGCGAGTCTGGGCTATTTGACTTACCTTAGTCGCACTGAAGAAGGGGCAAATGTTGATGACTTGCTTGAGTTGACGCGCAGCCACTTACCGCAAAAAACGGCTGCAGTGCTGGCAGCCAGTCACTTTGTCAATGAGCCCCAAGACATTGGTCCATACCTGGCACAGGAACTATACGGGCCTAACTTGAGTTCATCTGTCTCCCAGCTGGAGACTTTTTATGAAAATTCGTACGAATACTTTTTGAATTATGGCTTGCACTTGCACCGCCGCTTTGAAAACGAATTAGACGTGATCCAAGCAGGCAACTACTTCCATGAGACTTTTGACCGTTTAGTTAAGGAACTAAACAAACGGTCTCTTGATTTAGCAGATATTGATGATGCCGCCTTGTCTAAGCTTCTTGAAGAGGTGCGATCAACAATGCAAGACGAGGCCAAGTACCAGCAGCTGCTCAACGATCCCTTTAACCAGTTCCTATTCAAGTGTCTTGATCACACTACTTCTAAAGTGGCCTCAAATTGGAAGCGGTCTGTTCAAAACACGCCTTTGCGGGCTAAGTATTCAGAGCTGAGCTTTGGACTCGGAGAAGATGTCAAGGGCATTGACTTAAGCCTGCCTAAGCTTGAAGGCAGCCATTACGTGAACCTGCGCGGCAAAATGGACCGGGTCGACTTGGCCACTAAATCTGACCAAAAGGGGATTTTGGGTCAAGTAATTGACTATAAGTCTTCTGCCCAAAAATTCAACCTCGGCCTTTTTTATAATGGGATTGCCTTGCAAATGGTTTCATATCTTGACGTTCTTGCCCATAACCAGCAATTCTTTGCTGGTAAGAAGAAGCTGGACCTCCTTGGAGCATTCTATCAAACTGTCACCAGGCAGACCGAACGTCTGAATAGCAAGGACCTGTACAACTCCAATTTAGAGATTAAACAAGCCAATTTAGATGGACAAGGGCGCTTGAAGTACACGGGAGTGATCAACAATGATCAACTTTTAATGTTGGAGGCTGAACCCCAGCTCCAACATAGCACTGCTTCCAACTTGTATGCAGGAGTCAACACCAAGAAAGATGGCAACTTAAGCTTTCGCGGCAATGCCTTTAGTGATGAGGAGCTAAAGCTGCTGCTTAAATATGACGAAGAGTTGATTAGGGAGGCTTCTAGCCAGATTTTGTCAGGCAAGGTCCAACTTAACCCGTACCGCTACGGCAAGAGCATTAGTGCCTTGTCATACTCTGACTACCGCGATATTTTCTTCTTTGATGCAATGCTCAAGGAGAACAAGTACCACCAAATCAGCAGCCTGACTAAGAAAGAATTACTGGACCGGATTAAAGAAAAACTAGGAGAAGGCGATTAATGATGCCCCGGTTTACGAAGGAACAAGAAAAAGCGGTTAATGACCGTGGCCTGGACGTTTTGGTTTCTGCATCTGCAGGTAGTGGCAAGACTACAGTCTTGGTGCAGCGCTTGCTAGAGGAAATTATGGCTGGAACCGACGTTGACCACTTGCTAGTGGTAACTTTTACCAAGGCCGCGGCCCAGGAAATGAAGGACCGGATCAAGAAGGTCTTGCAGGCAGAATTGACTCATGCGCGCAATCCACACTACCTGCGCCGGCAGCTCAACTTGGTAGATGCGGCCAACATCTCAACCATTGATGCCTTTTGTCTGGATGTTATTCACCGCTTTTACTACGTAATCGACCTCGATCCTAGCTTTAGCATCCTAACTGATGAAACCCAGGCTGAATTGATGCGTGAACGCGCCTTGCACGAAGTTGAAAGCGAATTTCTAGAAGACCAAGATGAAGGCTTTATTGCCTTTTACAATAACTTTGCTGGTGATCGGGACGCTGAAACAGCCCAGGATTTGTTGCTTGACCTATACGATTATGCGATGGCCAAGCCCGATTACCGCAACTGGCTTAAGGGTCTGGCCTCCAAGTATGAAGTTGGTGCAGAGCTAGTTCCTTCTGCAATTTGGCAGGAAAAGATCAAGCCGTACTTAAAGACCACCTTTGCTGATCTCCAAGCAAAAGCAAACCGCCTCTTAGAAGGTCCCATGATGGAGACCAAAGAATTGGCCAAGGTGCAAAAGATGATAGCCCTCTTTGCCCAATCACTAGCCACTTACCTCAAAAGCCTAGAAACCGATGCTGATTATGACGAGCAGCGGGAAAACTTACGCAGTTGCGTTTTTGCTGGCACCATGCGTAAATCTGCCAAATGGGACGAAGATATTCTAGACTTTTACCAAGAATGTCATGACCTTAAAGAGGAAGCGGCTGAACAAGTCTTTACTTCCTTCACTTCTTTTTATGCCAGCAATGAACAAGAACAAGTGGGACTCCTGCAGCGAGCCCAGCAAATCATGAAGGCCATTACTAGCGCTGAACTGGCCTTGATTGACCGCTTCGACCAATTCAAGAGGGCAGAAAACCTGCTCGACTATAGCGACATGGAGCAGTTGGCCTACCAAATTCTCAGCCAAGACACTTCGACTTCCCAGATGGCGCGGTCATTTTACCAGGACAAGTTTACTGAAATCATGGTGGATGAATACCAAGACATTAATGCCTTGCAGGAAAAGATCCTCCAGTTGGTCAAGAAATCAGGCCAAAACAACCTCTTTATGGTTGGCGATGTCAAGCAGTCAATCTATGGCTTCCGGCAAGCTGATCCAAGTTTGTTTTTGCAGAAGTACCAAGAAACGGCCCAAAAAGAAAACACTGGCTCTGAACGCATCCTCTTGTCAGCCAATTTTCGGTCTACTAACCCAGTTATCAAGCTGGTCAATCAAGTTTTCTCCAGTATCCTCACGCCTGACTTTGGCGGCATTGACTACGCCCAAGAAGGGCAGCTGGTTCTAGGAGCAAACTATTATCCTGACCAACTTGCTCATGCGACTGAGTTTATTTACCATGAGCAAGACCAAGAGGAAAAATCAAGTCCAGATGAAGCACAAGAGGTTGATTCTACTGAAATTGCGATGGTAATCAACCGAATCAAGCAGTTCAAAAATGAGCACTTAGAGGTTTATGACGCCCACACTGGCTCTAAGAGACCTTTTAACTACAGTGACATTGCCATCTTAACTCGGAGCCGCAGTGACAACCTAGCAATTATGCAAGAATTTGCCAAAAATGATCTGCCCCTGCTGGTAACAGATGCCAAGAACTACTTTCAGACTCTG
The DNA here is from genome assembly GCF_059900865.1 of Lactobacillus sp. XV31L. Taxonomy (NCBI): domain Bacteria; kingdom Bacillati; phylum Bacillota; class Bacilli; order Lactobacillales; family Lactobacillaceae; genus Lactobacillus; species Lactobacillus sp. XV31L. The sequence goes on from NZ_JBWXGC010000003.1 coordinate 45,196, forward strand.
GAATTGACAGTCATGATGAACTACCTGCGCATAATTGATAACCCGGACCAGGATATTCCCTTGGTGGCTGTTTTGCGGTCACCCTTGTTCAACTTGACTGAAAGTGACCTGGCTAAAATCAGAATTCACAGCAAAAAAACCAGCTTTTACAGTGCACTAGCAGCATATGTCGCAGTGCATGACCAAGTTGCCCAAAAGGTTAAAGACTTTCTAAACCAGCTGGAAGACTTGCGCCAGTTCGCTACAACGCATCGTATTTCAGAATTAATTTGGAGTATCTATGAACGCACCAGCATACTGGAAATAATGACCGCACTGCCCAATGGAAAACAGCGCCGGGTCAACCTTGAGGCGCTTTATGAGCGTGCTAATTCTTATGAAAGTGCGGGCTTTAAGGGGCTTTACCAGTTTATCAACTTCATTGAACGGATGCGCCGCAGTCAAAAGGACCTGGCCCAGCCACTTCTGAGCAAGGAGGCGGGCAACTCAGTCCGTCTGATGACTGTACACGGATCAAAGGGGCTAGAATTTCCAATAGTATTTTACTTGGGAATGCAGCACCGGTTTCAAACCCGTGACTTGAGTGGCAACTACCTGATTAATTCTGACAATGTCGGATTAACGCTCAAGTGCGACCATTACCGCGCAGACACCTTGCTCAAGGCCGTGGATAATATTGAAAAGAAAAAGCAAATGTTGGAAGAAGAAGCACGCATAATGTATGTGGGCATGACCCGAGCCCGGCAAAAATTGCTTTTGGTTGCTGATTTAAAAAATCTGCCTAAGAGCATGGAGTCCTGGAAGCGAAAATTAAACCGGAAAGGCCAAATGCCCCTAAATGATAAATTAGCTGCTACCAGCCCAATGAGTTTTATCGGTCCAACCATCAAATTTGACCAGCACATAAGTCAGCAGATGGGGGATGTGACCCGGGCGCTTGACGAGGCTGAAGATTTGCTGTTTATCCGCTACCAGGGAGAAGACATTGCTGCTCCTACAGCTAAAAAAGAGCAAGCCCCAGAGCAAGCAGATTTTGCCTTACTGACCAAGAAGGCCCAGGAGCTTTATGACTTCCACTATGCCTTTAAGGATGCTAGTCAAACAACAGCCTACCAGTCTGTGTCTGAAATCAAGAAGGCCTTCAATGATCCACTTGAAGCTGAATTGGAAAACGCCCACCTGTTGACTTCAACCAACCGTTACCTGCAACCGATTGATACCAAACCCGACTTTCTCTTTGAGAGCAAGTTTACTGGTGCCGAAATTGGAACAGCGATGCACTTGCTCTTGCAGTATTATGACTACCAGGGCAGAGGTGATGCAGACCAGCTTGAAGAAGAAATTCAGGATCTAGTCAAGCATCACAAACTTAATCCTGATATTGTGCCTAGTTTAAACATGGACCAAATTGATTGGTTTGTTCATAGTACTTTTGCCCGTGATTTTTGGCAGCAGCCACAAAACTTGAAACGCGAAGTCGACTTTTCTAGTCTGCTTCCAGCCAATCTCTTATTTGCCAACTTTAGTGATCCCAGTGCTAAAATTTTGATTCACGGTACAATTGATGGCTATTTTATTAAAAAGAATGGCATAATACTATTTGACTACAAAACAGACCATGTTGACCTGGATCACCTGGACCAGGCAGTTGCTAAAATCAAGCAGCGTTATACTGGCCAGTTGCGCTTATATGAACGGGCCCTTGAATATTTTTCCAAGCAGTCCGTCACGCACAAGTACTTGATCCTGCTTAATGCCAAACGTGTGGTAGAAGTTAATTAAAAGAAAGGAGGAAAAATGAACACTTTCGCTAAGGAAACTTTCGCTGTCGTTGACCTAGAAACCACGGGTACCCAGCGCGAAGACAATAACCACATTATCCAATTCGGCTGCGCTATCATTAAAAACCTGCAAGTGGTCAAGACATACTCGTTTATGATTAATCCCCATCGAGACATTCCATTGGCGGTTCAAAACTTGACCCATATCCATAATAGCGACGTGGCCAAGCATGAAGACTTTGCCCATTTTGCCCCGCAAATCATTAAAATATTGAAGGGGGCCGTTTTTGTTGCCCACAATGTTAACTTTGACCTGCCATTTTTAAACTATGAGCTAATGCAAAACGGGTATGAAGCTTTAACCAACCGTGCAATTGATACGGTTGAATTAGCTAAGATAGCCTTCCCAACCCAACCTTCATACAAGCTGAGTGACCTAACCAATCAACTGGAAATTAAGCATCTCAACCCCCACAAGGCCGACTCAGATGCCTATGGGACGGCAGAATTGCTGCTGAAAGTTATTCGAAAGTTGCATACCTTGCCCCAAGCAACGCTTAATACCCTCAGCTCCCTAGGGCATGGGTTAACCCGTGACACCTCATGGATTTTTACCACCATTGCGGATGATTTGCGCAAGCAAAAGCGGCCCTTGAATAAGGACTACCGACAAGTGCGCAATCTGGTCCTGCAAAAGCAGCCGACCAAAGTAGGAAAAGAGCATACTAGTCCCAGTGTTGGTTTTGTGAAATCAAACCAGGCCAAGCGCAAACTCTTTAAGGGCAAGATCAATTACCGCCAGCCTCAAGTTGACTTGATTAACCGGATCAATGACTTCATTGGCCAGCCTTCACAGCGAGCACTCTTAATTGAAGCCCCTAACGGCACGGGCAAGACCTTCTCCTACTTGTTTGCCTATGCCTACCGGCTCTATACAAACCGTAAATTAGTAGTGGCAACGCCAACCAAGATTTTACAAAATCAAATTATTAGGCAGGAAGTGCCCCAGTTGCTGCAGGTTACTGGCCTGGATTTAAGTGCAGAGGTGGTTAAGTCGAGCAGCCACTACCTTGACTTGGATGGCTTCTACCATAGTCTCTACCAGGGGACCAGCAACAAGATGACGTTGATTTTGCAGATGCGGATCTTAGTCTGGTTGACCGAAACCCGGACGGGAGACCTGGATGAATTGCAGCTGACCACTTATCGTGCGCCTTTGTTTACCCAAATTAGTCATCCTGGGGATGCACGAGTTGCCAGCAACTTTGCCGATGTCGATTTTTGGAATCTGGCCCGACAACGACAAGAGCAGGCAGATATTTTGATTACTAACCATGCCTTTTTAGCCAATCATTATAATGACATGATCTGGGGACAAAACCCTTACTTAGTGATCGATGAGGCCCACCGCTTCGTGGACAACGTCATCAATTCGCGCAATGATTCCTTCCAGTTTGAATCCCTTTGGGGCGTTCTTAATCACTTGCGCAACTTGCTATATTACGCCGATGACAGTGTATTTAGCCAGTATGGCAATGATGTGCAGTTTAATTTTTTACTAGAAAAGCTGAACCCAGCGATTTTAGAATTGATTCATATGCTTAACCAGCTGCAGCGTTTGCTCAGTTCAAAGCGAAAGCAAGCATTAGGACAAAACATGCTGCCTAACGGCAATATGCTGCTTAGTTTTCAAGCCGCTGCCTTATTTCCCCAAAAGGGAAAGTTCAGGTCCAAGCTTACTGTCTTTCAACGCAAACTAGAAGATGTGCGTCAACAAACAAACCAGATTTTGTTTAAACTTGATAATGAGACTGATAATTCCAGTGTTGACCGTGATGCCTTTATGGGTGATTTAACCGAACAGATTGACCGGTTAGACTTCTACATCAGCAAGGGCTACCAGTTGTCTGACCTCTTGCACAAGAAGACCAGCATGGAGCAGGTTGGCTTTATTGTCACTTTAACAGACCCGCAAGATCCCTTAAGTGCCAACTTAAGCTGGACGATGCTCGACGCTACTAGCGAATTAAAGCAAATATATGACCGCTTCGACCATATTTCCTTTGTGAGCGCCACATTGACAAGTGAAAAAGATTTTGCCTTCACGGTAAAGCAACTTGCGTTAACAGACCTAGAACCGCAAGAGTATATTGGAAGCAGTACCTTCAAGCTGGATAAGCACTTGAAAGTTTTAGCAGTAAAAGACCTGCCGGACAGCAACAGTCCTCGCTACGATAAAATTCTGGCCCAGATCTTGGAAAATGACCTAAGTCAAAAGGACCACGTCTTAGTATTAATGACTAACTTAGAAAAAATTCGGGACGTCTTTAGGATGATCTTGAACTCTCCAAGTTTACGTGACTTTGAGATTTTAGCCCAGGGCGTTTCCGGGTCCAATACCCGCATTACCAAGCGTTTTGCCATTGCCAAAAAAGCACTTATTCTAGGTGCTGACAGCTTCTGGGAGGGGATTGACTTTCACGAGTGCAGCGTTGACTTGGTGATTGCAGCCAAGCTGCCCTTTGAGTCGCCAGACCAGCCAGAAGTTAAATTGCGGCAAAAGCAGCTGCAAGATCAAGGGATTAATGTCTTTAATGCCGATACCATGCCGCGGGCGATTATTCGCTTCCGGCAGGGAATGGGGCGCTTAATCCGGGGCGAAAACGATCAGGGGCAATTTTTACTCTTGGATTCGCGCATCTGGACCAGGGAGTATGGTAAAGTATTCCTAGATGCAATCCCGGTAAAAGCCAAAAAGATTACTTTAAAAGAATTACGAAGCAAGTTGAATAATTATGATAAAAGATGATACGCGCCAGACATTAAAATTCCTGGCCTGGTTGCTTATAGCAATAGTAGTGCTGTATTTGGCAACCCTAGCTGTTTTTTACAAGGCCAGCAATCCAGTACGCAGCGAGACTCGGTCGTTGAACAATATAGCTGTCCAAAAAACACCAATTAAGCACATTACTAAAAACTACCACTTGGACCGCGGGGTCAATAGTTATGCTTTAGCAGGACAAGCTAAGGACCATACCCGTTATTACTTTGTTTACCTGCCTGGAAGTAAACGGGGACACTTGTTTTTAGCCAGTCAAGGTGTGAGCGAGACCCAAGTCAGGCGGCAATTTACAGCTAAAAGTCCGGACCGACAGGTGGTTAAGGTTAACTTGGGCTGGTACAAGAAGGGCCCGGTATGGGAAGTTGCTTCTAAAGACGTCGTTGGCAACTTTTACTATCAGCTATATGATTTTAAAAATGGAAAATCAATATGAGGTCGCTAATTAGATTTTTTTTTGGTATCATTGATTTGATACAATATGGGAAGTGGTACAAAAAATATGACAGAATTAATTTCAATTGAGGATTGCTCTAAGCACGTTGACCAAGAAGTCAAAATGCATGTTTGGTTAACTGACAAGCGGTCAAGTGGTAAAATAGTTTTCTTGCAGCTTCGTGACGGAACTGCCTTTTTCCAGGGAATTGTGCGCAAAAACGATGTTTCCGACACCATTTTTGAAAATGCCAAGACTCTGCACCAAGAAGCTAGTTTCTATATCACGGGGACAGTCCATAAGGATGAACGGTCTCACTTTGGCTATGAAATTCAAGTTTCGGACTTGGAGCTAGTAACTAATAATGAAGGATACCCAATTGGCAACAAGGAACATGGCATTGAGTTTTTGCTTGATCACCGCCACTTGTGGCTGAGAAGTCGTCGTCCTTTTGCTATTATGCGCATTAGAAATATTATTTATAAGGCCACGGTAGACTTTTTTGAAGGCGAAGGCTTTGTAAAATTTGACGCGCCGATTTTTATGCATTCCGCACCTGAAGGTACGACTGAGTTGTTCCATACCGAATATTTTGGAGGCGACGCATACCTGTCTCAATCCGGTCAATTATATGGTGAAGTAGGCGCTGAAGCATTTGGCAAAATCTTTACTTTTGGGCCAACTTTTAGAGCTGAAGAATCTAAAACGAGACGGCACCTAACCGAATTTTGGATGATGGAGCCTGAAATGGCTTGGATGCACCAAGATGAGTCTCTTGATCTTCAGGAGCGGTTCTTGTCCTATGTAGTTAAGCAGGTATTGGATAATTGCCAGTATGAATTAGAGCTATTAGGTCGTGACCCGCAAAAGCTGGCCCCAGCCGCTCAAGGCAACTATGTTCGTTTGTCATATGATGACGCCGTTAAGATGCTGCAAGAAGATGGACGCGACTTCAAGTGGGGCGATGATTTTGGCGCTCCGGATGAGGCCTTTATTTCCGAGCAATTTGACCGGCCGTTCTTCATCGTCAACTATCCAACTGCAATTAAACCCTTTTACATGAAGAAAAACCCAGATAATCCCAAGGAATATCTTTGTGCTGATGTGCTGGCACCTGAAGGATACGGGGAAATCATGGGCGGATCAGAACGTGAAAGCGACTATGAGACCTTGAAACAACAAATTGAAGCAGCTGGCCTGAACATCGATGACTATAGCTGGTACATGGACCTACGCAAATACGGCAGCGTACCGCATTCCGGCTTTGGCATGGGCTTTGAGCGCGTGATTGCTTGGGTCTGCCAACTTGACCATGTTCGCGAAGCCATCCCATTTCCAAGGATGATTAACCGGGTTAAACCATAAGACCCAGGCAAAACAGATTAAAAAGTTGAACTAAGTACTTAGTTCAACTTTTTTTAAAGGGGAGAATACTGTGCACTACAATGACTACCGTGCTTTAGGCTTTACAACTTTATCAAATGGCCTGCTGGCTTATTATCCGCAGCTCAAGCTCAGTGACGCTGAAGTGGTTTTAATTATTCAGCTTGAGGCATATGCACAAGCTGGAGAACATTTTCCTTCCAATGAACAAGTAGCTGCCAATACGAACTGGTCAGCTATCGAGGTGGCGAGCTTGATTCAAAACTTGATTGAGCGCAAGTATCTTAAAATTGACCAGGTAACTGATATCCAGGGGAGGATTGGCAATAGCTACAATCTGGACCAACTCTATTCTGAGCTAGATAAACTCTTGGCCAAAAATGTGCACCCTGAGACAAGTTCAACAAGTACAGATAATTCAGCAAGCAGTGAGCTTGACAACAGTCCGCTAAACCAGCTATTGCGCCAATTTGAAATTGAGTTTGGCCGCTATCTTAGCCCGATTGAGCGTGAAGAAGTAGCCTCTTGGCTTAATGTGGACCATTATCGCCCAGAATTGATCAAGTTAGCCCTGCGAGAAGCGGTCTTAGCCCAGGCATACAGCTTGAAATATGTAGATCGTATCCTACTAAATTGGCAGCGCCATAACCTAACAACAAGTGGCGAAGTCCAAAAGTTTTTGCAAAGGAACCGGTAAAATGCCCGAAGAAAAACTATTGAGTACCAAGGCAGCACGAAAAGTGCTAAGAACGATTAACCAGATGTACCCTGATGCTAAAAGCGAACTTGTGTGGGACAACAAGTTTCATTTGTTGTGTGCTGTTTTAATGAGTGCCCAAACTACAGATAAGATGGTAAACAGGATCATGCCAGGCTTTATCGCAGACTATCCAGGACCTCAAGAATTGGCCGCAGCATCAATTAAGGAGATTGAAGACCACATTGCCCAAATTGGCCTTTATCATTCGAAAGCCAAGCACTTGAAAGCAACCGCTGAAATATTAGTCAACAAATACCATGGTGAAATCCCGCCAGATAAGAAAATATTGGTTACTCTGCCTGGTGTAGGCGAAAAGACGGCCAATGTAGTTTTGGCCGATGGCTATGGTATTCCCGCAATTGCTGTTGATACTCATGTTGCACGTATTTCCAAGCGCTTCCATATTGTGCCACAAAATGCTAAGCCATTACAGATCGAAAAAAGATTGGAAGAAATTTTGCCGCCTGAAGAATGGATCCACACCCACCATGCAATGATCCTATTTGGTCGCTATTCAATGACAGCACGAGACAAGGAAGATCCATACACCTACTTGAAGCAGAAATAAAATTTTCTGTATTTATCGGGTACAAACAGACCACAGCTTTTGCAGCTATGGTCTGTTTGTTTTCAGGACTATTACTAATTAATGTATCCAATTTACCGAAAAATATATAATTGTTGTGATATAATCAACTTTTGTAAAGCGTTTCCAGCAGCTTTAGCATTTTTTGCTCCAAGTCTAGACTGCAGGTGGCAGCAATACCACTAATTCTTCTATATCGAGCAGTTAGCTATTCAAAGCGATCGCCGTATAGATGATAAGCTGCTTTCTCCTGATCATCAAGACCCCTCGGACAAGCACTAGCTAGGTGGAATATTTTATTAAGATAATTAAAAGAATAACGGTGGAGACGCGATACTCCTAAATGCTCTCATGTTCATGGGAGCATTTGGCTTTTGGTCAAGCTGCAAAAATTCATCTAAAAGCAAGGCTTGTGGACGCCCAAGTCTTGCGCATGCTTTAAATTAAAATTTTAAAACAGAAGGCACTTATCTTGGTAAAAGCAGACAATCATAAGCAAAAAGGGCCCTAGCTTGGATATAAGCTAGGGCTCTTTTATATAATCTTAATGATCTTGTTTGCTGCCAGAGGAGTCATTATTTTGTCCACTAGTACCGCCTGAATCATGCTTGTTTTCGCCACTGTTTGCATTGGGTTTTTCAGTACTGTCAGTTGGGTCGCCTGGTTGGCCCTTGTCTTTGTCTTTGGCATCCTGGTTTTTAGCACTGTCTTTATTGCCCTCGCCTTTTTGGTGGGTAGAAGTAGACCGACTGCCAGGTGCATTATTAACTGCATTTGAACTGCCATTTGACCAGCGGTCATTTTCATCATAATCGCTATTGTCATCAACAATTCCCGCTGGGGCATGGCCACGGACGAACAACTGCCATTCACCCGTTGAAGACACTTCCGGCGGATTAGAATTGCGCGCAATTCTTGTTCTAATAACTGAATTTGGTTTTTGCCAGTCAACATTTTCCTTGTTGCGCATCAAGTATGCCATCATGTTCTTATAAAAGAGTTGAGCCGATTGTTGACCAATCCCCGAAATGGTTCCGTCCTTTAGGTTATCGTAACCAGTCCAAATGCCGATAGCATAACTTTGCGTATAGCCAACAAACCAAGAATCCTTTGGCGTAGAAGCATAGCCTGGATAACGGGCCAGGTCTTGGTCTGAGTACTTGACTGAGCCCGTCTTGCCTGCCTGGTAAAGGCCACTAATTTGAGCATTTGTTCCAGATCCGCGCTTAATGACCCCCTTGAGCATATCCGTAATCATGTATGCCGTTGATTGACTCATCACACGGATGCCTGCAGAATCGTAGTTTCTAGTTAGACCATCAGGTGTTTCAATCTTAGAGACAAACTGCGGTTTATGGTATACCCCCATCGTGGCAAAGGCACTGAATGCACCAGCCATCTGCAGGCTTGAAGCCTGAGCACCAATTGCAACTGAAAGACCAGAATCTTTGGGAACATTGATGCCAACTTTACCGGCAAACTTTGCAGCCCGCTTGACGCCAACCTCATGCAGCGTTTTAACAGCAGGGACGTTGCGTGACTGCTCCAAGGCATGACGCATGTTCATCATTCCTTCATACTTGTTGTCCCAGTCATAAAGCTGGACATTGGTGCCTGGGTATACATACTTGCTATCATCGAGCATCTTGGCCGTGGACCAGTTTAAATATTCAATTGCTGGTGCATAGTCTAAAACTGGCTTGATAGATGAACCTGTAGACCGGCTCGTTTGGACAGCCCGGTCAAGACCCAGCTGGACAGAAGAGGGAAGGTGGCGGCCGCCTAAAATAGCTACCACGTGCCCATTTGTTGGATCAACAACTGTAGCTCCAATTTGCATCTGTTCATTCGTAAACGGTACTTGACCGTTATTAGCTAGCTCATATAGCTTGTTTTGTGCTTTTTGGTCAATATTGAGCGTGATTTTCAAGTTGTCGCGGTATGGGTCAAAGCCCTTGTCCTTAACCTCAGAGATAGCCTCTTTGATATAGGGATCATTTATTCGGCGCAAGTTGGATTGCTTTCTTTGGTTGTGTCGCTTGAGTCCCTTTTTAACGCTTTCCTTTTTGGCTTGATCGTATTGGGCCCGCGTGATTTTTTTGTTGTCCAGCATGGCCTTCAAGACAATATTGCGCCTGTACTTGGCATATTTAGGGTAAGTATATGGGTTATATGCTGTCGGGCGGTTGGGCATCCCAGCAAGAAGGGCAGTCTGAGCCAGACTTAGTTCACTGATTTTCTCACCATAATAATAATCGGCCGCAGTCCCAATTCCGTAATTGCCATAGTTCATGTAGACCTTGTTAATATAAAATTCCAGGATCTCATCACGCGAATACTCGCGTTGAATACGCATTGCAAGCCAGGCTTCCTGGGCCTTGCGCCTAAGTGTTCGCTGACTTGCATCAGTTGAAAAGACCGTCAATTTAACCAGCTGCTGCGTAATGGTTGAACCACCGGCGGAAATACTCTTGCTCTTGGCATTGGTCAGCATCGAAGCGAGAATTCTAATAGGATCAATTCCCAAGTTATCCTGATAAAAGCGCTTGTCTTCAACTGAAACAACTGCATCCTTTAACAGCTGCAAGTCCGGGCTATCCTTAACATAAATTCGCTTGCCAGACCCAAGTGCCATTATGAACTTGCCACTAGTGGTATAGAAGCCCGTTGACCCACCACTTTCAAGTTCGGCGCGACTAATGCTGGGTGCATCTTTGGCGTAGTATGCAAACAGACCAACACCTGATAGCAGCAACAAAAAAACAGCCAAAAATAGCCATTTTACTACACGCCGCCACAAGGGTTTAGGCAAGTTTTTCCGATAATTTTGTCGTGATTTTTGTTCTTTATTCGCCATTGTCTAATTCCTATCTGCAATAAATTGATCCACTGCTTTCAAGTACGGCAGGGTAGGCTGAAATCCGTTAGGGATCTCAATTGACCATTCTTCCACTTCTTTCAGCGTGATCGAACTTTTGCCTTTAGTCCACCATGCCTTGATAATAGCACTGGCTGGACTGACAAAGTACCGGTTCAAGCTGGTAAAGCCAATAATTGTAAAGCATATTCCTTTTTGCTTCAAGCATTCTGCTAGGTGAACAATTTGGTGCTCATGAAAATTCTTTAGCGGAAAGTTGGTTTTGTTTTTGGTTTCCTTAGCTTCAAAGTCGAGGTAATAGCCCTGATATACGCCATTATAGTCTGTTGTTGACTCTTGGCGAAAGTAGGCCTCCTTAATTACGGCTTTAGACCGTTTAGGATAGTCAACTTTCACAATTTGGATAGGGGTCGGCTTCTTGTGCACAACAGCAATTTCCTTTACCCGATAATATTTATTTGATTCATTAATCATCTGCTCAAGGGTCATGCCGCGGTCAGAAAAGCTAACATCCTTGCGGTGGTGGCGTTTTTTATCAGCTTCGGGTTCCTTAGCAAATTTACGAAAGGCAGCAGAACTGCCGCTTGGATATTTGACCATCAATTTCACTCCTGCTAGCATTATAGCAATAAAGGAAAAGTTTTTGAACAAGGAGCCATCTCTTTCACTATGCAACGTCTTTGGATTACCGGATACCGCAATTACGAATTAAATACCTTTGGCGACAAGGATCCCAAAATCAAAGTCATCAAGTACGAACTGGAAAAACGAATGACTGTTTTACTAGAAAGTGGGCAACTCGACTGGGTCATTACCGGAGCCAACTTGGGCGTAGAACAGTGGGCTAGTGAGGTAGCACTTGACTTGCGCAAGAGATACCCCTTGCGTGTTTCTATCATTATTCCCTATGAGGAATTTGCCCATAGGTGGAACGAGACTAACCAGGAAAAATTCCTACGGCTGAAAAGCCAAGTCGATTTTTTTGCTGCAACATCTAACCAGCCCTATCAAAGTCCCGTGCAGCTGCGCAATTACCAAAACTTTATGCTGCTGCACACGGACCAGGCCCTGATGATTTATGATACGGAAAGCCCAGGCAAACCTAAGTTTGACTATGATTTAATCAGAAAATACCAAGAAAACAAGGACTATCCTTTAGAATTAATTGATTTTTATGATCTGCAAGATGCAGCCGAGGAATACCAATCCAGTCAAGGGGATGAATTTGGTGAATAATTATAAATCTTTTCCTAAAGTTACTTTTTCTGTTTTAAGCGGGGCTTCTTTTTGCTAAAATAGGGGAGATTGGTAAAGGAGTTGACGTTATGATGGCGGACCTAAATGATGTCCAATTATCCACAGAGGATATTTTAAAAAAACAATTCAAAACAAAAGTCAAGGGGCTTGACCCAGCTGAAGTAGATGCCTTCTTAGATAAAGTAATTACTGATTACGATACGTTCGAACAGATTATTGAAGATTTATACGGGCAGATTGGAAAGCTGCAAGGCGAATTAATGGACAGCCAGCACCATGAAGAAACTGTCCAGATGCAAAGAACCAAAAAGATCGTTCCTGTTGATAGCGCAAAAGCGGTTAAAACATACGCGCCAGATCAACATGATTCTCTTGCAAGTATGACCCAAGACTCGGCTCTGAAGAGCGAAAGTTCTACGAATATGGCCATTATACAGCGCATATCTACGCTTGAGCGCAAGGTCTACAACCTTGAACAGCGAGTTTATGGGTTACAAAAGCAGTAAGCTTTGGTATAATCGTTAATGGTGCAAATTTCGAGCAGTCGCGGTTTGGTCTTGAACCAGGCTGAGGAAAGTCCACGCACGCACGAGCTGAGATGCTGGTAGTGTTCGTATTTAGCCCAATAAGCTAAAGAATTTTTGAATTACGGCGAAAAAAGTGCTAAGTCCTAAAGGGATATGCATGAATATTCTGAAAAGTGCCACAGTGACGAAGCAGCAGCGGAAACGTTGCTGGTGGAACGAGGTAAACCCTGCGAGCGTGCAACCCAAATTTGGTGGGGGCGTCTCAACCTATGGAAATGAACTAAAGGTGAGATTGCTATTACTAGCAAAGATAGATGGCTGCTAAAGGTGATTTTGCCAAGATCACCCGAACAGAACGTGGCTTATAGAATTTTGCACAGGCAGCGTTGAGCTTTTCATAGGGCTCAACGCTTTTTTAGAAAATGAAAGAGTTAAAAATGAAATCATACCAACTTTACACGACCATGGGAGCCGGCTTTGAAAGCGTCGTAGCCAAAGAATTGCAGGCCCTAGGCTATGAAACACGCACTGAAAATGGCCGTGTCTTTTTCACTGGCACGCAAGAAGACATCGTCAAAACAAACTTGTGGTTAAGAACAGCCGATCGAGTTAAAATCCTGCTCAAGGAGTTTAAGGCTATTGACTTTGAAACTCTTTACGACCAGGTTTATGACCTGGATTGGGCAGAACTCCTGCCAGTTGATGCCAAGTTTCCCGTTCAAGGCCGCTCAGTCCGTTCCAAGCTCCACTCTGAACCAGGCATCCAATCAATTGTCAAAAAAGCTATTGTGAATAAAATGTCGGACCAGTACCATCGCCGGGGCTTCTTACCAGAAAGTGGCAGCTTGTATCCTTTAGATATTCATATTTACAAAGATGTAGCCCGTATTTCTCTGGATACAAGCGGGGCTAGTCTGTTTAAGCGGGGCTACCGCATTGAGCATGGCGGGGCACCTTTAAAGGAAAACTTTGCCGCCAGTCTCATCAAGTTAACCCCCTATAATGGCACTCACCCACTAATTGATCCCATGACTGGTTCAGGAACTTTAGCCATTGAAGCTGCACTGATTGGCAAAAATATCGCGCCGGGCAGCTGGCGGGAATTTGCCTTTGATAACTTTGACTGGTTCAATTCCGACTTGCATAAAGAGGCCCTCAAAGAGGCTAAAAGCAAGGTTGTACCATTAGAGCAGCCAATCTGGGCCTGTGATTTAGACCAATCAATTTTGGAAATTGCCAAGTTGAACGCTAATAATGCTGGCGTTTTGCAAGATATTTACTTTAAGCAAGTGGCAGTTAAGGATTTTGCTACAGACCTGAAAAATGGTGTGATCATTGCCAACCCGCCATATGGCAAACGGCTCAAAGACAGAAAATCTGCTGAAGAACTCTATCAGCAAATGGGACAAGCTTTGTTAAAGTACGATGATTTTAGTCAGTACTACCTAGTTGGTGACCCTAATTTTGAAGAGTGCTTTGGCAAAAGGGCAACGAAGAAACGCAAGCTATTTAACGGCAACTTGCGGGTTGACTTCTACCAGTACTGGGCAGGAAAGAAAAAATGATTACCAGTAAGGCAAATGCGGAATTCTGGATAATCACCGACACCCACCTGATTGCTGATAGTCTTCATGATAATGGGGCTGCATTTAGGCAAATACAAAATACGAGTCAGGGCAAGGACTTGGCATACCAAGAACCAGCCCTCAGTGCCTTTTGCCGGCTGGTAAACGAGAAAAAGCCAGCAGCCCTTATCGTTACCGGAGACCTCACTTTTAACGGCGAACTGGTTTCAGCCCAGAAGTTTCAGAAAATATTTGCCAGCTTGACAGATACCAAGTTATTAGTGCTGCCAGGCAACCACGATATTTTTGACGGGTGGGCTCGCGCCTTCAAGGGTAATGACCAGCTGTACACCCAGCAAATTAGTCCCCAAAATTGGCAAGAAACCTTTAAACAGTCATATGATTTAGCATTACAAAAAGATCCTCATTCACTAGCTTATAGTGTCCAGCTTAATTCCCAGTACTTGTTCTTGCTGCTGGATTCCAATATCTATGCAAAAAGAGAGGTGTTGAGTACTCCAACTACGGCAGGTGAGATAAGCGAAGACCAAATCGTTTGGCTTAAGCAGCAGCTTGAATATGCACGACAAGCGCACTTGCAGCCGCTTATGTTTTTGCACCACAACTTGTATGTCCACAACCCTGCAGTCAGCCGCGGCTTTGTCTTGAATAATGCCACAATTATCCGGCAATTGTGCCAAAAATATAATGTCAAGGTCGCTTTTTCCGGCCATATCCATGCCCAAAATATTGCCGGCCCCCAAGACCATACGCCGACTACTGAAATTGTCACTTCAAGTTTTTGTTCATATGACCAGGCTTACGGTGTAGTCCACGTCGGACCTAATATGCTTGCATATGAACGGCATACCTTTGACATGAGCCCCTACCTAACAGGTATCCAAGAGCAGAATTATACGTTGACCCACTTTCATCAATATTTGAAAGAGATTCAATTGCGCAATCTTGCGGGCAACTCAAATACCAAAGACAGTGATTCGCCCCTGCTCAAAAAAGTCAACCAGTTGTTCATTGAGATGAATTATAACTATTTTACTGGTCATAACCATATTTCTAAGGCTGCCCTTGACCAGCTATATGCGTCTGAAGAATATCAAACGCTTGTGGCTGAGCATCCTAACTTTTCTAATTATCTCAAGACACTGTACGATACTAGCAACCACAGCAACTTAGCGGTGAAAATCAACTATTAGAGGAGAACTGCAATGAAAAAAAAACACTTTATTGTTCTAGGACGCGTTGGCCTAACTTACTTCAGCTGGTTGGCCATTATCTTTTTTATTAGCTTGATTTTGGCTTACGAGAGTACTAGCAATTTTAACTGGACAGCAGTTGGCTGTGGCTTGATCTTCTTCCTGCTTTTGGCTTATACCTTTTTGAATTCCTACTGGGACTCGAATAATTTAAAATTGCCTTTCAAAGGCAGAACCACCATTAACCATGCGCCGCGGCTTTTATATCAATGGCATTGGTGCAAAATATTCAAGGTACAGGGAAGTGAACCAGAGCAATACTACTTGCTAAGAATTGTAAAGCCGTAAGGCATAGTCCTGGAGAACTTAGATTAGAATCTTAAATTTGCTAGCAAAAATAATTATCGCCAAGACCCATAGCATAGCTGCTTGAACGGGCCTTTTTCTTTGCTTTCCCTAATCAAGAAAGAGTTAATCCATGCAAAACTTTGTTATAATTGACCTTAGATATTGTAATTAAGAAAGGGTGGCACCTAAATTCTAAAATGAAAAGGCAAACGGTCAAAATGATAGTTTAGATTTATACGGAAAGAAGCATGCGTAATGAAAACAGATATTCAAATTGCACAAGAGGCACACGCATTACCCATTAACGAAATAGCAGCCAAGGTTGGTTTGAGTGCAAAAGATCTTGAACCTTATGGCAATGACAAGGCTAAAATCAACTGGCCGGCGATTAAGTCGATCCGGTCCAACAAGCATTTAGGCAAACTGATTTTAGTGACTTCGATTTCACCAACTCCGGCTGGGGAAGGGAAATCCACGATGACAATTGGTCTCGGGGACGCAATTAACAACCAGCTGCATCAAAAAACAGTGATTGCACTGCGAGAGCCATCAATGGGACCAGTCTTTGGCCTGAAGGGTGGTGCTACTGGTGGTGGAAAAGCACAAGTAATCCCGATGGAGGACATCAACCTTCACTTTACTGGCGACATGCACGCCTTAACTGCAGCAATTGATACATTGGCTGCCCTAGTAGATAACTACATTTACCAAGGAAATGAAGTGGGACTGGACCCAGACCGCATCTTGCTAAAGCACGGTATTGATGTCAATGACCGCAGCCTGCGTAACATTACTATCGGTCAAGGTTCTAAATTCAACGGCATAGAACACAAGTCAAGTTTTGCAATTACGGTTGCCAATGAACTAATGGCTATTTTATGTCTGGCTAACGATATTGCTGACCTGAAGAAGCGGATTGGCTTAATGCTAGTCGGCTACACAAAGGACAATCAGCCTGTTTTCGTTAAGGATTTGGGCTTTGAAGGGGCAATTGCTACCTTGCTTGCCAATGCACTTAAGCCTAACTTAGTACAGACAATTGAGCATACGCCAGCTTTAGTTCACGGCGGACCCTTTGCTAATATTGCTCATGGCGCTAACTCTGTAATGGCTACCAACTTGGCCCTGCACCTAGGAGACTATGTGTTAACCGAGGCCGGTTTTGGTAGTGATCTTGGTGGTCAAAAGTTTATGGACTTTGTCTCCAAGCACTTGGAACGTAAACCTGATGCCAGCATAGTCGTTGCTACTGTTCGAGCTCTCAAGTACCAGGCGGAAGGTACAACCGACCACCTTGACCAAGAAAATCTCGCTGCTTTACGCACGGGTTTTAAAAATCTTGAGCGTCACATGAACAACATGCGCAACTATGGTGTCCCTGTAATTGTCTTGATTAACCACTTTGTGACTGATACGACCAAGGAACTTGATCTTTTGCAAGAACTAATCAAGGAACAAGGAATTGACGTTGCAGTCGTGGACTACCACGAGCAAGGTTCTAAGGGCGGAATTAGGGCAGCCCAGGCCGTAGTTGACCTGGCCAATTCAAACCAAGCCAACCTCACTCCTGTATACCAAGAGCAAGATTCCGTCAAAGACAAGATTGAAAAGATTGCCCGGAAAATATATCATGCCAGCGAAATTGAATATTCTGCCAAAGCAGAAGAGGATATTCGTGAATTAGCAAAGATGGGAAAGGACAAGCTGCCCGTTATTATTGCCAAAACTCAGTATTCGTTTACGGACAACCAGAAACAGTTAGGTGCACCAACCGACTTTACCTTGCACGTTAAGGGGGCAACTCTGAAAAACGGCGCTGGCTTTATCGTGATTACAACCGGTCATGTTTTAGACATGCCGGGCCTGCCTAAGCATCCAGCAGCACTTGACATTGATATTGACAATAACGGAAAGATTAGCGGTTTATTTTAAACTTTAAATATGCAAATTTTATACTTACTTGTTTCCCTAGTAATTGTGCTGGCAGACCAAGTACTCAAAAGCTTTATTGTTCATAATTACGAACTGGGTGAGGTGCATCAGATTATTCCACACCTGTTTTCGTTTACATATGTTCAAAATAACGGGGCAGCTTGGAATATTCTCACCGGTCAAATGGGGCTCTTCTATATTATCAGTGCCGTGGCTATTTTAGTGTGCCTATACTACCTGTTCAAGCAGAAGAAGCCCAGCAAACTATTTAGTTTCGGCTTAGCCCTAGTCTTAGGCGGAATTATTGGCAACTTATTAGACCGCATCCACCTTAAGTATGTGGTTGATATGATTCAAGTGGACTTTATTCACTTCAATATTTTTAATATTGCAGATTCAGCGATCACAGTCGGCATCATCATGGTCTTTATATATGTGCTTCTTCTTGATGAAAGTGAAAAAAATGACTAAATATGAACTCGTTGTCAATGATGAAGAAGGCAGACTAGACAAGATTATTGCTAGTCAAATCACTTCATTGTCACGTACACGCATTAAAGAACTGATTCAAGACCACAATATTTTGGTCAATGGTAAAAAGATTAAGGTCTCATACCAAGTGCAAAAAAATGACCACATTTCTATTGTGGTACCAGCACTCAAGCACTTAGCCCTTAGCCCGGAAGACATCCCCCTTGATATTGTCTATGAAGACAAGGATGTTATCGTGGTTAACAAACCCCAAGGCATGGTGGTCCATCCGGCTGCAGGACACCCTGACCACACCCTGGTTAATGGTCTCTTATATCACACACAGGATCTGGCCGATAGCCCCGAAGGCTTTCGCCCCGGAATAGTGCACCGTATTGACAAGGACACGTCTGGCTTATTAATGGTTGCCAAAACGTCCCAGGCTCGCACTAGCTTAGAATATCAGTTGGCCCACAAAACTAATAAGAGGCAGTATTTGGCTATTGTGCACGGCAATTTTACTGAGGAGTCTGGCATCATTGACGCACCAATTGGGCGGGACCACTATAACCGGCAAAAAATGGCGGTTGTTGAGAATGGTAAAAATGCAGTTACACATTTTACCGTTTTAGAACAATTCACTGGCTATAGCTTGATTTCCTGCCAGTTGGAAACTGGCCGTACCCACCAAATAAGGGTTCACCTGGCCTATATTGGCCACCCCGTTGCAGGCGACCCCTTATATGGCCCACACCGAACCTTGAAAGGACATGGTCAGTTTTTGCATGCCCAAGTTTTGGGCTTTACCCACCCGCAAACAGGCGAGTGGTGCGAATTTTCCTTTGCTCCACCGGCCATTTTTGAGCAAAGGTTGGCTGAATTAAGAGGGAAAAAGTGACGCAATGAAACGATATTTGATTCTTGAAGACGGCAGTTCATTTCCCGGTGAAGGTCTAGGTTCAACGATTATTTCCACTGGTGAACTAGCAGTGCAGACTGGTAATTTTGGTTACCAGGAGGCTCTGACTGATCCAACCAATGCGGGCAAGATTTTGGTTTTCACCACCCCAATGATTGGTGGCAATGGTATTAACGCTATTGATTATGAAAGCATCACTCCCACGGTCAAGGGTATTATTGCCAACGACGTAGCCCGAAATATTTCAGATAGTGACAACTTTCAAGACCTCGATTCTTTTTTAAAAGAGAAACAGATCCCAGCTATTTATAATGTCGATACGCGAGCCTTAGTGCACTGTCTGGCTGAAAACAGGGTAATCAAGGCTTCAATCATGGATACTAATGATGAGCATGCCTTTGACCAGATCAAGGCCCTTGTTTTACCCAAAAATAGGTCAGCAACTGTTTCAACTAAAAATCCATACGCAGTACCCAACGTAGGTAAGACTGTAGCAGTTATTGACTTAGGGCTAAAACACTCGATGTTACGGGAATTGTCGCTTCGAAAAATCAATGCCACTGTATTACCTTATAACGTTTCTGTTCCTGATATCCAAAACTTGCGGCCTGAAGGAATCATAATTTCTGGGGGCCCCGGCAAAGTTGAGGAACTTAGAAATGACCTCAAGCCTATTTTTGATGCCTTCTACAAGCAATATCCGATATGGGGGATTGGCCTGGGATTCTTAGCCCTTAGTGACTACCTCAACTTGGAAATCGTGAGTTTACCTGAAGTATACAATGGAATCAACTATCCGGTAATTGAACAGAATTCAAATCAAATTTGGCAGGTAGCAATGAACATTGACCGGCTTATTTTGCCTAATAGCGTCCAACTTGAAATGGAACGGGCATACTATGATTTACATAGTGAGTTGCTTGCAGGCTTTAGCAATAAGAAGAACAAGTTGATTGCAACTGCCTTCAATGCTGAGGGGTCACCAGGAAGCCTCGATGCAATCAGTATTTTTGATGATTTTGCAAAGATGATGGTGTAGAAAATGCCTTTAGAAAATGATTTAGACAAAGTTTTAATTATTGGGTCGGGACCAACTTTGATTGGCAATGTTTCTGAAACCGATGTGCAAACCGTAGACGCAATTAGAGCCTTGCTTGAAGAAGACATTCAAGTCGTTCTCGTCAACCCTAACCCAGCCACGATTTCAACCGATAAGCAAGCTGGCGTGACTATTTATCTAGAACCAATGACGCTTGATTTTCTCAAACGCATAATTAGGATGGAAGAACCCAGTGCCATTATTCCTGCTTACGGGTCGACCATGGGCTTGATGGTAACTCGTGAACTAGTACATGATGGAATCCTGCGGCAAATGGGGATTCGCCTGCTAGCACTGAACGAGCAGACCCTTATGATCAATACCCACCAGAAGATGATCTCTTTTTTGAAGCAAAATGAGATTGACGTTAACCGTTATTGGAACCTGAGTGATTTTGCGGCAGACAACTTAGAAGAACAACTGGCTGAACAAGTAAGCTTTCCCGTGCTTGTCATAAAAGACCAGCAATATCTGCACAATGAGCAAAAAGTTTTTGATCATCCCCAAGACGTAGTCGACTACCTCAAAAAACAACGCCAGAGTGGGGACTTTTCTCCTGCACGCTACCATTTGACTGAAGACCTGTCTTCCTGGAATGAAGTTATTGTTAACATAATTCGCGACCATGCTGGCAACATTGTCTTAGCCAATGTGGTTGACACAATCGAGCCGGTTGCAGTAAATTCTGGCGATTCAGCTGCCGTAATTCCGGCATTAACACTTAATAATGACCAGGTTCAGACAATTTGTGGAATTGCGAAACAGGTCACATCCAGCTTAAAAACAGTGGGGATTTTGAATATTCATTTTGCTGTTAAGCATCAAGGCACCAAGTTTGCAGCAAAAATCTTGACCATCCAACCCCGCCTGACCCGCAGTGCAATCTGGGCCCAAAGGATTGGGCTGTATAGTGCTGGATACGTAGTCTGCAAGGTAGCAATTGGCTATCGTCTAGATGAAATTACAGACCCAATGTCAGGACTATCGGCGGCAATTGAACCCACCTTTGATAAAGTGGCAATTAGGATGCCTTTTTGGTCCCTTATTCAATCTGGCAGCAACCACTATTGCCTTAGCAACAGAATGCAGGCCAGTGGGGAAGCAATTGGGGTTGGGCGCAATTTTGAAGCGGCCTTTTTAAAAGGACTCACTTCGACTCTGAATATCAAGATGGCCTTGGATGCGCTCAGCCAAGAAGAAGCCAAGACCAAAGAAGAAATTCGTTCTGATCTGGTTCATCCCGATGAATTGCATTTGCTCAAGCTTCTGGCAGCCATTTCAAAGGGCTTTTCTTACCATGAATTGCAGCAATTAATCCATATCAGTCCTGTCTATTACCAAAAACTTGAACACATTGTCCATATTGGCCAACATCTGAATACAGGTGAAGTGACCAGCAGTTTATTGCTGGAAGCTAAGACACGTGGCTTCAGCAATCTGTTGATTTCTAACTTGACCCAAATGGATGACGCCACACTGCAAAAATGCCTTGATAAAATTCATTATCAGCCGGCTTATTTGCAGATTGACGGTACAGCAGGGACCATTAATCCGCCAGTGCATGCATATTATTCGGCTGCCAATGTCCAAGACGAATCAGTCCGACTGAGCAGCGATAAAAAGGTGCTTGTTATTGGCATGTTGCCGCTCCAAGTTTCGGTGACTAATGAGTTTGATTACATGATTAGTCACGCAATTAATACTTTACATAATAATAATTATGCCACTGTATTACTGTCGAATAATGATGAATCTGTATCAACCAGTTACTGGCAACCCGACAAGGTTTATTTTGAACCAATTACACTTGAAAATATTTTAGCTATTGCTGAAAAAGAGGGTATCAAGGATGTGCTGCTTCAGTTTTCGGGCAAGGCAAACAACGCCTTGAGTAAGAAACTGGTTGAAAATGGTCTCAGCGTGTTTGGCAACCAGGGAAACAACCCCAAGGTTAAAATTGACCAGGCACTAACAAGTCCAATCGGTTCACTAAAGCAAAATCCGCTTTTGACAACCGTTGACAGTCAAGAAATCGCCCCCTTTGTCAAGGACCATGGCTTCCCAATTTTAATTGGCGGTTTTAACAACCAGGGCGTCAAGCAAAAGTCGGCTGTCGTGTACGACCAGCCGGCTCTTGAAAAGTATTTGGAAGAAAACCAATTATCCAAAATTTCTCTGTCGCACTTCATTGAGGGCAATAAGTACGAAATTACTGCAATTTCGGACGGGGAAAACGTTGCAGTGCCCGGAATTATTGAGCATCTTGAACAAACAGGTTCTCATGCCTCCGATTCAATTGCTGTTTTTAAACCGCAAAACCTGTCAAAAGCTGGCAGTAAGCTTCTTACCGAATACACAATTGACCTGATCAAGCGGGTCAAAATGCGGGGAATCTATACGCTTCACTTTTTAATCGTCGACAAGAATATTTACCTTCTTCAAATTAAGCCATATGCTGGACACAATGTTGCATTCTTGTCCAAAGCGATGGACAAGGATATTACTAAGTGCGCAACAGAAGTTTTAATGGGCCATACTCTAGCAGAACTCGGTTATAAAACTGGACTGTGGCAATCTAGTGGTTTTATTTATGTCAAAATGCCGGTCTTTTCGTATGTTAACTATAACAGCGACAATACCTTTGACTCCAAGATGAAGTCTTCTGGGTCGGTTATGGGACGAGACACAGAACTTGCTAAGGCCTTATTCAAGGGTTATGAAGCTAGCGGCCTGATTGTCCCCAGCTTTGGTACAATCTTCATTTCCGTGCGCGATGATGACAAAAAACGTGCAACCGAGCTGGCACAACGTTTCTCCCGGCTTGGATTTAAGATTATTGCAACCGAGGGAACAGCCAATGTCTTGGCTGAAGCTGGAATTACCACTGGAGTCGTCACCAAAGTCCACACTGAGTCCAGCAACTTGCTGGAAAAAATTCGCCAGCGCAAGATTGCTATGGTCATCAACATTACCAACCTGTCAGATACAGCCAGTGGGGACGCAATCAGGATTAGAGATGATGCTTTGAACGTCCACATCCCAGTCTTTTCAAGCATAGAAACAACAGAACTGATTCTGGAAGTTTTGGAGTCCTTGTCCTTAACCACCCAGCCAGTTTAAAGTTCGGCTTGATTGCCAAAAGCAACTTGCAAAAAGAACCCAGTCCACAATTGATGTGGACCGGGTTCTTTTGATTTGCAGGAAAAGCTTAATCCAAGTTCGGCCTATTTTACCTGCTTGCTTAAAACGCGCTCTTTTTCCGGTGTGACTTCAATGGAATTTTGTCCGGTATAGATCACAAATCCTGGTTTAGCACCACCAGGTTTTTTGACGCGCTTGTCTTGAATATAGTCAACTTGTACATGGGCAGAATGCTTAGCCTTTGAAAAATAGGCGGCAATCTCAGCTGTTTCAGCAATATCTTCTGCTGTTGGCTGGGCATCCTGCAAAATGACGTGGGAACCAGGGATATTCTTGACGTGGAACCAAATGTCATTTTTATTTGCCTTTTTAAGTGTCAGCCAGTCGTTTTGGTAATTATTCTTGCCAACCAGGACGGTCTTACCTGAAGTTAAACGGAATTTGTTCAAATTATGCTCAGTAATTTTTTTACGGCGCTTTTGTGGTCGCTTCAAGTAGCCTTGACTGACCAATTCATCATTGATCTGATCAATATCTTGGGGATCAGCATTGTCAATTGCCGTTTGGATAGAATCAAAGTAGTCCAGATTGGCTTGCGCAATTTGAATTTGTTCTTTAACGTGTTTGATGGAATCACGCAATTTTTTGTACTTGGTAAAATACTTTTGCCCGTTACGAGCAGGGGAGAGGGCCGAATCAAGCTTTATCGTAATTAACTTGTTGTCATCATAATAATTAGGCAATTTGACTTCCGTCATCCCAGGCTTGACTTGGGCCAAGTTAGCATTGAGAATCTCACCGCAAATGCGGTACTTTTCAGAATTTTCGGCTTGGTCAAGCTGCTTCTGGAGCTTGACGACTTTTCTGGTCAGCTTTTTTTGTTCATTTTTAACTATACGCTCAATTGAGCTTGCCTTTTGCTTAACCCAATCATGCTTAGATTGGTCCAGAAAAAATTGTTCTAGGGCATGATTCAAGTCAGGATCTGAACTTTCCTTAATTAGGTCCAAGTGGTAGGGCAGATAAGGAAAAATTTTGCGCTTGTCAGTTGGTGTTTTTAAAATAAATGCACCTTTTTTATTAAACTGATTCATGAAGGTAGTGAATGAAGTAAAAGAATAGTCGTCTTTCAAGTAACCAGTGAGTTCTTCACGGTCATCCCGATCAAGCCCGCTCACTTCTTTAGCCAACTCAGCCGGACTGCAAGTCTGTCTTTTTTGAACAAATTCTTCTTGCGTCAAGTCAAAACCATTGATCCCAGGCGTAAGTGGCGGCAGTATATATTTGGCCTTAGGCAAAAGGAGACGGACGCGATTTTCTTCTGGGTTAATACGCTTGAGCAAGTCAATAATGTGCCCACTATTTTTGTTATACAAAATCACATTGCTGTGACGCCCCATTAGTTCCACCGATAAAACCAGTTGCACTTGGTCGCCTAGTTCATTGCGGTTGCTGAAATAAAAATTAATGATACGATCAACGCCCACTTGCTTAACAGCCTGCAAGATCGACCCTTCTAAGTACTTGCGCAAAACCATCACAAAAGTTGGAGCCTTGTCAGGATTGCTGATTGCTTGCTTAGTCAAATACAGCTTAGGTGACTGCGGATTGGCAGAAATAAGCAGCTGATGATTTTTGCGCTCCTTCCTAAAAGTCAATACTAAATCATAGTCAAAGGGTTGGTAAATCTTCGC
Organism: Lactobacillus sp. XV31L; assembly: GCF_059900865.1. Taxonomy (NCBI): domain Bacteria; kingdom Bacillati; phylum Bacillota; class Bacilli; order Lactobacillales; family Lactobacillaceae; genus Lactobacillus; species Lactobacillus sp. XV31L. The sequence goes on from NZ_JBWXGC010000003.1 coordinate 70,026, forward strand.
CAAGCGACTATCTACTACCATTGGCTCAATACTATTTAACAGGCTTTGAATAAATAATCCATCAAATGCCATAAAAAATCACCTCAATTAATACAGTCTATTATAACAATTATTTGCAGCTACGGGCTACTCAACGACAAAATAAGCTAATCTGAAAATAAGGTACTCGCATTAATATAGTAATGATATTGATTTTAGCAAGAAATTATTAGCAAAAGCTGGTATACTAGTGATATAAATTAATGCTTATCGATGCAGTCTATTATAATTTTAAGCTAATAAGCAAATTATGGGGCAAACTTTTTGTTTCACAGTTGAGCAAGAAAAGGTAGTTAAATGAAGATTTTATCTTTTAGCGTAATTGCAGAAAATATTAAGAAAGAAATCAACCATATATGTGGACTTAACATGTCGCAGACGAGGATTTTGCTGTATTTTTATCACTCTAAAAATGCAGCCCTCAAGATGGGGGATTTAGCTGTTAACCTGAAAATATCTTTGTCTACCCTTAGTAGGCAGCTTCAGCAAGATAAGACCCGTCAGTTAGTCAAGATCATTCGCTCTGAAACTGATTCCAGCAAGACGGTCCTTTTAAGCGACGAAGGGCTTAAAAAAGCTGCTGAATTAAAAGGGGCTTTGAACAGTATTGAAGAAAAAATGGAAAAAGGGTTTACCAGGCAGGAAATCAGTAACTTCAACTATGTATTAGACCAGCTAAAGCAACGGATTAAAGACTAAAAATTCAATAGCGGCAACAGTCGAATCAGTAGTTCTTTTATGCTATAATTTTCTATATTGCACGTATAAGAGCGAAAGGTTAATTGAATGAAAATTGCATTAGTTACTGATAGTACTAGCGTTATAAGTGAACAAGAGGCCAAGGAAAACAACATCATTGTGGTTCCTATCCCTGTGATCATTGGTAAGCAGGAATACTTGGAAGGCGTCAATATCACTTCCGACCAGCTATTTGAGTTGCAGCGACAAGGGGCTGAATTTCCTAAGACTTCCCAACCAAATATGGGTGACATGATTAATCTTTTTGATAAGCTGCACCAAGAAGATTATGAGGCAATTATTGCCATCACTTTGTCTAGTGGGATCTCAGGTTTCTACCAAACTTTATGCAATATTGCGCAAAATAACCCCAAGTACAATTTGCATCCGATTGACTCCAAGATGACTGTCCGCTTGCAGGGCAACCTAGTTCTTGCTGCGGCCCGAATGATTAAAAATGGGGTTGAATTGGAAACAATTCTTGAACGTCTGGACCAAATTCGGTCAACCATTGATGAAATATTTGTTGTTAACGACTTGAACAACTTGAGCCGTGGCGGTCGGCTCAGCAACGCTGGTGCCTTTATCGGCTCGATGCTCAACATTAAGCCACTATTAACATTTAAAGATGGCGATATCGTTGCCTTTGATAAAATTAGATCAATGAAAAGAGCCTTTGCAAAAATCAAAGAGCTTACTTTGAAGAAGATTGACGAACTTCCATATAAGGATAAGATCAAGCTTTTTATTATTGATTCTAACGACAGCAGCCAAGCTGAGGAAGCTGAGGCCTTTTTGCAGGAGAATTTTCCGCAGCAGAATATCTCTGTGACCAAGTTCACACCTGTAATTGCTACCCACTTAGGGGAGAAATCCCTTGCGATTGGGTGGATGATCGACATCGATAAAATTGACCTTTCATAACTTCTAGAAAAGGAAGGCTCAAAATGAAAGAATTGGATCAATTTGCTCAGTGGGCATTTGAATTACAAAGCTTGGCCCAAGATGGGCTGGAATATGGCCATGACCGCTTTGACCGCGAACGCTATCAACGAATCAGGGAAATTGCTACTAGTATGATGGCTGCTAAGACCGGTTTGCCAACTGAGCAAGTGCGGGAACTTTTTAGCAGCGAGGACGGTTACCAAACTCCTAAATTAGGAACACGTGCTGCCATATTTAATGAGGAAAAGATCCTCTTGGTTCGCGAAACCACTGACAAGTGCTGGTCATTGCCTGGTGGCTGGTGTGAGCCCAATATTTCCGTCAAAGACAACTGCATTAAAGAAGCCAAAGAAGAAGCAGGTAGAGATATTACGGTTGAACGCGTAATCGCAATCTGTAGCCACAATACTTTTATCCATAATCAGAAGCGGATAGAGCGTGCGATCAAAGTCTATAACGTCTTCTTTTTATGTCGTGAAAGCGGCGGTAAATTTATGCAAAATACAGAAACTGATGATTGCCGCTACTTCGACTTTGACCATCTGCCCCAGCTTTCTCTTCAGCGTAACAGCAAGGAAGAGATTAAAATGTGCTTTGATGCCCGAAATGATCCTGATTGGCAGACTAAGTTTGAATAAAACAAGGATATTATTTTAATAAAAAACACCGAACATAGTCCGGTGTTTTTTTCATTGATCATTTTCTGAGATTTCATTCAAGGCTGCACGTTGCTTGCTTTGGTCAACATGCGTATATAAGTCTGTTGCCGAGGTTCCTTTTTGACCAAGCTGCTGGGCAACCAACACCTGGTCCTTGGTCACTTCATAAAGTTCTGAAGCAAGTGTGTGACGCAACTTATGTGGGGTAAGAGGGTGACCAAATGCAGAGGAGTATTTATTGACCATTTTTTCAATTGCATTGCTGGTTATTCTTTTAGTCTGATTGTGCCACTTTGCAAGAAAAAAGGCCACTTCCTTTTTAGGGGGTAAATAGCGCTGTTGGCGCACTTTTTGGTAGTCCCACAAGTAGTCTAGGGTCCATTCAGCAATTGGCACGCTATCACGTTGTCCGCCTTTACGGGTCACATCCAGCACCGCCTTTTTTAAGTTGAGATCAGCAAGGTTAACTCCAGCACATTCAGAGACCCGAATGCCTGTACCTAGAATGAGGGCAATAATTGCCATATCACGTTCTTTGTTGATTTTAAAAGCAGGCAATGCATGCTTGTTGCAACGTTTTTCATAATCATTAGCAATAAAGTCTAAAAACTGGTATTTCAGCCTTCCAACATACATATGAGATTCTAGCACATGCGCACGGTAGTTGAGAGTTTTAGTATTGTTGAGCGAATCAATCTTCACCATCACGTTTCGCTCAAAGTAAGGCTGGCCATTATTATTATCGGCTGTGATTGTCAAAAATTTGAAAAGTGAGCGCAGAGCATTAATTGAGCGATTGATTGTTGTGGGTGAATTTAAATGGCCCTGTTGATTCTTAGTGTGACCTAGATAGTTGATGTAAAGCATAATATCATTGCGGTGCAAGTTGGCTAAAGTTGCAGTATCAATATGCCGGTTGTCCTTGGCAGCAGAAATAGACTCTTTACGCAACCAGTCAAAAAACCGCCTAATTTCAGTTAAATACTGGTAAGAACTTGTCAATGACAAGCTAGTGCCAAAGTTATATTCTTTAACAAAGTCAGGCATTTTACTTAATTCGTCTTCAATGAGGTCGAGATATTTTTTGGTTTCCAATATTTTGCTTCTCCTAGATAAGTATTTTGCTCCTTTAATTATAAAGCAAAAACAGAATGTATGTTTGGATTACCCACTCTCTCTTTCAAAGTGGGGAGGGGGGACATGGAAGAACAACTTATATTCAACTTTCAGCAATATAAGGTACAGGCTTAACAAAGGTAAACTACAAAAACTCCTAGGCAAAATTTAGCAAGTTTAAGCAAGTGCTGCCCAAACAATAATCAAGCAAGGCTTATTGGCAAAGGCAATCAAAAATAGCAAATGAATCCCAGTGCAGCAGTACTTTTACCTATCATTAAAATTATAGTTTTAATGATAGCAATTCAAAAAAGCAATTATCTAATCCGGTTTTTCAAGTATTGGTAATTTATCTGATCTACACCAAATCTTTACCCCTGATTCCACTTAAAATCTTAGCTTAAATCTGAAATTTAGTTCTTAGTGGAAAATTCATGCTCATTTAACCCAGCAATTGATCAGTTGCTTAACCAATTACAATTTAAAGCATCCTGGTGACCAATCTCAGCACACATTTTCTACTTGGACTTCAAAGTTTCTCTTTAGGCAAACAGGCAGAAGTTACAAGCAAGGCAAAGCTCATAATTAGATTCTGGGCTGCTTATTTTCAAGCCCAAGCATATTATTTTATTATTCAAGTACCGGGCTACCGAGCACTTGCTGACCTAATGAACTTATTATTCTTATACTTAACTTTACATAATATATATTATACGAAGTATGGCATTGAAACTTACTACTTGTCATAGAGTAAAAAGATCATCTTGCTTGCGACCTCTCACCCTTCCTACTTTATCGATTACCTTAAATTGCATAGTATTATATCGTAGATGGCAGCTAAAATAACAGTTTCGGTGTAATAAAATTAACTAGCAAATGAACAGAATTTTTCCGATGTGTAGTTATTTATTAAGCCTTTATAAAAAAGTTATGCTACTATAACCGTTATTTAAATTATATACTCAGCAATAATTCAAATAAAAACTTTTTTTAAAAGTAAATTTATGTATTGGCAATAATTTGTTAATTGGTCAATTAATGACATTTCTTATGTAATTGTAGCCGGTTAATATACATCTTAAGCAATATTTGCAAACTTTTATAATTTTATTTTAAGTTCAATTAATTTAGGCATTTTAGTTTTATTTTTTCACAATTTAGCTTACAATACTGTTCAGGGGTATATGTTTAAAACAATTCTTCTAATTTCTAACTTCTTTGAGATTTAGAAATTATTTGTTTTAGCTGTTATTTTATTGTTTGATAGTATAGTTGTTCCTTCAATTATGCTATCTACCAGTGTTATTATAGAAAGGTTTGAATTTATTCTATGAGTATAAATTTGGGAAAAGAGATATGCCGTCGTCGCCGTGAGCAGAAACTGACTCAGGAGGATCTTGCTGAGCTGAGCGATTTATCTGTGAATTTTATTTCACGTCTTGAGCGAACCAAGAATCAAAATATTAGCATCCAGAAACTTGATTCTATTGCCAGAGCTCTTAATACTACTACTCCGGATATCATTATGAACGCCTATCGCTTTAAAGAGGTTAAAGTTGATGATCGCCAAGATAATACACCTGTATTTATCAAGAAGGTTGTTAATGAATTAAGGAAAATGCCGTCAGATAAAGCTGAACGCGTATGTAAGTCCTTCATCATACTGACAAAAGAAATCAACAAAGATTAGTTGCAAGTAAAAACACGAGCTAGCTTCATTGGCTAACTCGTGTTTTTATTTATTCAATTAATTAAATGCTTGAGTGAGTTGTGGCACCACTTGCTTCTTGCGTGAAACTACACCTGGCAGGCTAATTTCTTCATCTTTTACCTTGCCAAAGGCTTCTTCAAACCCAGCTTGTGCTTCACTTGAGCCCGCTACTAGCGCGGTAGAATCTGAATCTAACACATTAGTAATGAGCAACATAAACAGGTCATATTTTTCCGACACGCAGGCGGCTTTCATGACCTTTAAGAAGGCTTCTTTGCGTTCTAAGGCCTCTGGTAGGTCAACCACATTAATCTGGGCTATACGGGCCTTTTTACCGTTTAAATCAAAGCTTTTGGCATCGAGATCAATTAGTTCTTCTTCTGACTTGCTTGCAATGTTGGTACCGGCCTTTAATTCTTCTAGACCATACTTTTGGTAGTCAACGCCAGCAAGTTCTGCTAGTGCTTCAACAGCTTCCTTGTCTTTGGCTGTTGTAGTAGGCGACTTGAGTAACAGTGTATCTGAGATAATTGCTGAAAGCATGAGTCCGGCAATATTTTGCGGGATTTCAACGTTGAACCGTTTGTATAGCCCCCACATAATTGTACTCGTGCAGCCTACAGGCTCTGCCAGATAGAACAAAGGCATGCTTGTATTAAAATTCATAATTCGGTGGTGGTCAACAACGTGAGTCACCTCGACCTTGTCAATGTCTGCTACACTTTGCTGGGGCTCATTATGGTCAACAAGCATTACCTTATCAACTTCATCAGCAGCGGTTTGAATAACCCGCGGGGCCTTAAAGCCAAATTTTTTTAATGCAAAACTAGTTTCATCGTTAGGCTCACCTAGTGCAACTGCTTCTGTATTGTAACCCAGCTTGTTTTGCAAGTATGAGTATGCAATTGCTGTTCCAATTGCATCAGTATCAGGATTGCGATGTCCGAAAACTAACTCTTTTTCCATTAAATATCCTCTTTCTGTTAACCTCTTTGTATCTGTCTTCTTTGTATCTGTCTATAGATATTTTAACGAATAAAACTTATTTCTCCAAGAATTTTTTGAATTCGCCTAAAATCTTCTTAATGCGGGGAACATCCTTTTTGCCTTTACGGTAGATGAGTGATACCAAAAATTTCTTGTCTTCTTGCAAGTGAATTGGGGTCAGGTTAATCTCCTCTTTATGCTTTTCATAATAAGAAGAACTGACAAAAGTATCGTAGCCTGTCTCTTGGGCCGTAGCGACTATCTGGTCAGTCGATGAAAAACTCAGTGGTACTTTCAAACCATTCTTTGCATTGACTTTGTTACCAAACATTCCCTTCATTAATTGGGTAAAATAAAAGCTGTCTGGATAAGTCACCCATTTTCTCCCCATTAATTTTGAGGCCGGGTAAGACTTTCCTGCTTCTAGTTCACTATCATGGGTCAATATGGTTAACTCGTCAGCACAAATTTCCATGCGTTCGTATTGGTTGTGCAAGTTTAGCTGACTTTTCTTAATAATGCTAGGGATATACAAAAGAGCCAAATCAATGAGATTGTTATCCAACTTGTTCCAAAGCTCTTTGCGGTCATAATAATTCACGCTAATGGTAACTTCAGGATTTTGCAGATTGTAGTCAACTATAAAGTTCCGCAGCAATTCAGAATCAACGCTCTCTAAAACACCAATTGCAATGTTGCCCTTGTCAGCCTGGGTAAATTCCTGGATGTCATTGACCACTGAATTAATTGTTCCTAGAAGTTTGATTGCACCCATTTGTAGCTCTTTGCCTGCTTCAGTTAGATACAGTTTTTTGCCCATTTGACCAAAAAGCGGAGTTCCAATAGCATGCTCTAATTTTTTGATTTGTTGTGTCAAAGCCGGCTGCGTAATTCCTAAGATCTGCGCTGCTTGAGTATAATTCATTGTATCAATCAGCTGCAAAAAATAATGTAAAGACTTGGTTGAGAGTAGTGTGTCTGTCTTAGGCATAAATTTTTCCTTCTATTTTAGCAATAAAATAACTTTATTCATATGCTATTATCAAGCAAAAAACTCTCAGTGTCAAAGTTTACTTTAATTTTTATGAAACGTTTTCACCCATTAACCACGCGCACCCACATTATACAAAATGAAAACAAGATTTTATTTATCAGCAAGTGGTCGGTCAAGTTTCACTGTCACTGGTTGTCCATCACTCGTAACATCAACCACGAAGGACCCGTTTGAATATCGATCTCCTAAAGGAAATTCAGTGGTTTGCAGCTTTATCTTTCTCTTGCTGCTAGTTGTAATTACCAGGCGATGATTTTGACCATAAGCACTTACTGCAACAATTCGATGCGGTTGGGCCTTTAATTCGCGCAATACGAGAACGCCTCGTTTGGCCCGTGATACCTTGTTAATCAAGCCCGCCTTGAACTGCTTAAAGGCCCCACGCTGCGTAATTAGGCCAATGTGCAACAAGTCTAGGTACTTAGGCTCAACTAAGACATAGCTTACGACCGTATCACCTGCTTTAAGGTTGACCGACTTGACCCCAGCGGCCTTGGCACCAGATTCTGGTACTTCCTTTAAGTCATACCGCACGGCATAAGCGTTGGAAGTGAACAAGATAATTTCCGCATTTGAAGCGGGATCAACTGCATCAACACGTACTACTTGACTATCTTGGGTCTTCATCTTCATAGCAGTTATTGCACGTGATCGGTATGTTCTAGTAGGTTGTACGTTGGCTAGCTTTAATTGTTTGATATAGCCGTCGTTGCTTGCAAGAACAAAGTTGAGATCCTGGCTTAGATCTTCAAAGTCGAATACTCTGATGATCTGCTCCTCACTATTCAAGCCAATTTCTTGCGACAGGTGTTGGCCTGTTTCCTTCCATTTAGCTTCGACCAGCTCATTTACTGGACGATAAATAATATTGCCTCGGTTAGTAAACAGATAAAGGTTAGCCAGAGTTGACAGGGTCTTTTCATAGACCACTTCATCCCCATCCGGCAACCCATTTTCATCATCGTCGCTAGACTGCCAAGAGCGCAGCGAAGACCGCTTTAAGTAGCCGTCACGACTAATCAAGACACGTACTTGTTCATTTGCAAGGAGTGCCTTTTCATCAATTTTAATTTTAGCGGTCTGACCAGAAATCTCTGTCCTGCGAGGACTACCAAATTCTTTTTTGACGGCAGTCATTTCCTTGATAATTTCTTTTTCTAGTACGCTCTTGTCAGCCAGAAGTTTCTGATAACGTGCAACCCTTTCATTCAGGTCACTTTGTTCTGCTACTAGAGCATCAACATCCGTATTAGTCAGCCTGTATAGTTGCAATGAAACAATTGCTTCTGCCTGCCTAGGAGTAAAGCCAAAGTCAGCTGACAAGTTTTTCTTGGCTTCTGCCTTATTTTTGGAAGCGCGAATTGTCTTGATTACCTCGTCTAGGATATCCATTGCTTGGATAAGACCCTGAATAATTTCCAGACGGTTTTCAGCCTTGTTTAGGTCAAATCTAGTCCTCTTAGTGACCACATCTTTTTCATGTTCTAAGTAAGAAGATAAGATATGTTTCAAGCCAACCTGCATTGGTGTCATATGGTCAATTGCCACCATATTGAAGTTGTATGATACCTGAAGTTCAGTATTCTTAAACAAGTAGTTTAAGATGTTCTGCGCATCAGCCCCCTTCTTTAGTTCAACTACAATTGACAAGCCATGTCGATCAGTCTCATCACGCACTTCAGCTATTCCATCAATTTCCTTGTTCAGACGAATTTCATCCATCTTCTTAACCAAGAGTGCCTTGTTGATCGCATAAGGGACTTCGGTAATCACAATTTCTTCCCGGTGCCCGCGAATTTCTTGAATTGAAGACCTTGCTCTAACCTGAATGCGGCCTCTTCCGGTACGGTATGCTTCTTTTAGTCCTTCCTTGTCCATCACAATGGCACCAGTAGGAAAATCTGGTCCCTTAACAAACTGCATCAGTTCATCAAGGGTAGAATTCGGATTTTTCAAAAGACAAATTGCCGCATCAATCACTTCAGCCAAGTTGTGCGGCGGAATCTCGGTGGCATATCCAGCTGAAATTCCCGTTGACCCATTAACTAGTAAATTAGGAAAACGAACAGGTAAAACCGTGGGCTCATATTCAGTATCATCAAAGTTGAGCACCATGTTGACAGTTTCTTTGTCAATGTCCGCCAGGAGCATATTGGAAATTTTGCTTAGCCGTGATTCAGTATACCGCATGGCGGCTGGACCGTCGCCGTCCATTGAACCGTTGTTACCATGCATTTCAACTAAGGTTTCACGCATTTTCCAGTCTTGAGAAAGGTGGACCAAGGCACCATAAATTGAACTATCGCCATGGGGGTGAAAGTTACCCATGATATTACCTACAGCTTTAGCGGCCTTTTTAAAGGGCTTGTCGTAGGTGTTATTGTCTCTATACATTGCAAAGAGAATTCGTCTTTGCACTGGCTTTAAACCATCCCGAATATCTGGCAGGGCCCGCTCTTGGATGATATATTTGGAATAGCGGCCAAACCGTTCACCCATGACCTGCTCTAACGGCATTTCACGAATTCTTTCTTTTGTAGCCATTAACTAAAAACCTCTTTATTCATTTTCTTCTTCCAAAATCGACACGTTTTCGCCCAATCTGAACTTGACGTTTTCTTCAATCCATTTTCTTCTAACTGCAACCTTGTCACCCATGAGAGTTGTTACGCGGCGTTCAGCCAAGGCGGCATCGTCAATCTTAACGCGGATCAGCATCCGAGATTCCGGGTTCATGGTGGTTTGCCATAACTGCTCGGCATTCATCTCACCCAGTCCCTTGAACCGCTGCAAGGAATAGCCTGGGCCTATTTCCTTTTCGTCAGCAGCCAGTTCTTCATCAGTCCAAGAATACTTTACTTGGGCCTTCTTATTGCGTCCCTTTTGCAAACGATAGAGCGGCGGTAAGGCAATGTAAACCTTGCCCTCCTCAATCATTGGACGCATATAGCGGTAGAAAAAGGTTAGCAGCAATATCTGGATGTGAGCCCCGTCATCATCGGCATCCGTCATAATGATCACCTTGTCGTAATTAGAGTCTTCAACCTTGAATTCAGTCCCGACTCCTCCGCCAATTGTGTAAATCATCGTGTTGATTTCTTCATTTTTGAAGATGTCCTGCAGCTTGGCCTTTTGCGTGTTTAAGACCTTACCGCGTAGCGGTAGGATGGCTTGAAAGCGGCGATCACGGCCCTGCTTGGCGGAGCCACCGGCAGAGTCCCCCTCAACCAAGAACAGTTCATTCTTCTTAGGGTTACGCGACTGGGCTGGGGTCAACTTGCCTGACAACACCTCTTTTTTACGCCGCTTTTTGCCATTACGGGTTTCATTTCGCGCCTTTTTGGCAGCTTCACGGGCATCGCGTGCCCTTTGGGCCTTCTTAACTAGTTCACGCGCTAGTTCGCCATTTTCCATCAGATAATAGGTCATCTGCTCATAGACAATTGCATCAACGATTGATCTTGCCTGCGGTGTTCCTAGCTTGCCCTTGGTCTGACCCTCAAATTCAAGCAATTCTTCTGGAATCTTAACTGAAAGAACTGCACTCAATCCCTCCCGGTAGTCGGACCCATCGATATTTTTATCTTTTTTGCCCAGCAAGCCCTGTTTTTTGGCATAGTCATTAAAGGCTCGAGTGAACCCGCTCCTTGCTCCTACTTCATGCGTACCACCATCTGACGTACGAACGTTGTTGACAAAAGAAACCAGGCTTTCAGAGTAACTATCACTATACTGGCCGCTATACTCAACTTCAATTTCATCTTGTTTGCCATTAAAGTAAAAGACATCGCTTAAAGTATCCTTGCCCTCATTCAAATAGGACACAAAGGATTCAATCCCATCATCATACTTGAAGTCATCATGGTGGGCAGGTTCACGCTCATCTGTCAGGATAAAACGCACACCCTTCAACAAGAAGGCAGACTCACGAATTCGCTCCTGAATAGTCTCGTACTTATACTTGGTCGTTGAAAAAATCTTCTCATCAGGCTTAAAGGTAATCGTCGTACCTGTAGGTTCTTTGGTCTTGCCCAGGCGTTTCAAGGTACCCACGGGGTGTCCGCCATCCTTGAATTCTTCTTCGTAGGCCACGCCCTCGCGCACTACCTTAACGTCCATGTAGCTAGAAAGTGCATTGACTACAGATGAACCAACTCCATGCAAGCCACCAGAAGTTTTATAGTTTTGTTCGGTAAATTTGCCTCCAGCATGGAGGACCGTCAGGATAACTTCAATTGTTGGTCGGCCTGACTTGTGGATCCCAGTTGGCATCCCACGGCCAAAGTCGCGCACAGTTACGCTATTGTCCTTGTGAATCGTCACGTCAATTTCTTGACCAAAACCAGCCATCGCTTCATCCACTGAGTTATCAACTATTTCGTAAACCAACTGGGTTAAGCCGTGAATATCTGTTGACCCAATATACATTCCAGGCCGTTTACGAACTGCTTCCAGGCCGTGAAGAATCTGGATCGATGAGTCATCATAAGAATTTGTTTTTTGATTTGCTTTAGCCAAATAAACTCCTCCAGTTTTGAAACATTTACTTAATTTAACCCTCAATCCCATAATCTTTGCTAAAATAGCAGTAGATATTAAGAGAGTAGGATATAAATGATCAATCTAAAATTAATACTGGTATTTATTCTAGCATACTTAATTGGATCCTTCCCCACGGGTGTGGTAATCGGCAAAATGTTTTTTGCCGAAGACATCCGAGACCATGGCTCAGGCAATATTGGAACCACCAATTCCTTTAGGGTATTTGGTCCGTATGCAGGCAGCTTTGTCTTAGTTGTCGATGTGCTCAAAGGAACGCTGGCCACCAACTTGCCCCGCCTATTTCATATTCCGGGGCCCAAGTACTTGTTGTTAATTGCTGGTGGTTTGGCAATTTTAGGCCACACTTGTTCAATTTTCCTTAAATTTAAGGGCGGTAAGGCAGTTGCAACCAGCGCCGGTTTGTTTTTGGGCTACAACCTTCATTTCTTTGACGTTTGTGCCCTTATCTTTTTCCCCCTGGTCTTTATTACCTCGTACGTTAGCTTGGCCAGTTTAATTTCAGTGGTTTTAATCTTCATTACAACCTTTTTCTTTCATGATGTTTACCTCGAACTAATTCTGGGCTGCATCATGATCGTTCTCTTCGTTAGACATCGGACAAATATTAAACGGCTAATCCACCACCAGGAAAATATCATTCCCTTTGGGCTATGGTACTGGTACAAGAAGAAGCACCATAAGTTATAAACTAGAATAAATACAGCCAGTAATCTTTGATTGCTGGCTATTATATTATATACCACCAGAACAATTGTTCGCAAGCTGTGCATAGTGGCAAAATAATCTCACTAACACTTTTTGCTAGTCTTTTGATGAAGATCATCAGTTGCTCAAATAAAAGGCACAAAGGTCTGTACCAGTGGCAAATAAGACAGTGAACTTGTTTGCTGCTTTCTTGAGTTAGCCTAGTAAATTCTGTCTATGCCACAAGATGTAGCGTCATTAAAAATACTAGCACATGATATTGAACATAAAAAGCGACTTTGCCTTGATTTAAATTAGTTAGCAATATGCAAAAAGTACTTGCTGTAAGATAAAAGACTAATTTAAATTTATTTTTGACAATAAAATAAGTTTCAAAAGTTGTCTAACCTTTGAAACTTATTTAAATATTTATTCAACTGTTCTTCTTGTCGTGAAAGGCCATGCTAAAGCCAGAGGTGAACGTTTCTCCAGCAACTAGATGGTTCATGCCATACTTTTCTTCCAACTTACCATTACTGTCTGAGCGATCCGCAATCCCCCACCAGGGTTCAATGCAAACATAGTCTGCTGTTTGCGGGTACTGCGACCACACACCTACAAAGGGTGCATCGCGCAGCCAAACATTAACGTGAAAGTCGCTAGTATCAGTCTTTAGAGAGATACGGTTGTCATGACCACGCAGCTGAAAAATCAACGCATCGTTTTTAAAGAGATGGTCGCTCAGGGTAATCAGACTATTAGTAGAGGCCAAGGAACGCTTAGGCCAATCCAAAAATGCCCCCTGGAGGGGAATTTGGACCCGGGCCAAAGACGGCTTAGTTGCAAAATAAAAGTCTTCTTTGCTAATTGTCTTGGTAGTTGGCAGGTTGAATCCAGGGTGACCACCAATGCCAAAAATCATTTCCCCAGCAGACTTGTTGGTTACACTAAAGTTTTCTTCTAACAAGTTGTTAAGCAGGTTGTAGTTGACCCGCAGTTCAAATTGGAAGGGGTAAATTTGCCGTGTTTTTTCTGTGTCAGTCAACAAAAAGGTAATACTTTCCCTGTTTTGGCGTTCAACTACAAAGTCAGCATCCCGTGCAAAACCATGTTGGGACATATGGTAGACCTGTCCTTTGTAAGTGTATTGATCATTTTTCAGCCTACCCACAAAGGGAAAGAGGACTGGGGCATGTCTGCCCCAAACTTGAGGGTCGGCCTGCCAAATATATTCATAAGCAGAATGCTGACTCTTTACACTTTGAAGTTCAGCACCCCTACTTGAGATGGTTACCTGTAAAAAACTGTTTTTAATAGTGTAATCCATGTTTTCATCGCCTTTGTTAAAGGATAAACTTAGTTAAATCTTTATTGGTTATTATATCACTAAGTTTTTCATTAACATACGCTTGGGTTATTGTTATTTCGCCCATATTCATGTCAGGTCCTTCAAAAAGCACGTCTTCAAGCAACTTTTCCAAAATTGTTGACAAGCGCCTGGCACCGATATTGTCGGTCCCCTGGTTAACGTCATAGGCGATTTGAGCAACCCGGTCGACGGCTTCTTGCGTGAAAATCAACTTGATGCCATCAGCATGCATCAGTGCTGCGTATTGTTCCAGCAGAGAGTTTGCCGGATCCTTTAGAATTTTTACAAAATCATCCTTGCTCAAGGCATTTAATTCTACTCTGATAGGGAAACGCCCCTGCAGTTCAGGAATTAAATCACTCGGTTTGGATTCAGAAAAGGCACCGGCTGCGATAAAGAGAATATGATCAGTCGACACTGGACCATACTTGGTCTGCACAGTGGAACCTTCAATAATCGGTAAGATGTCGCGCTGCACACCCTCACGTGAAACTTCTCCAGAAGTCTTTTTGTTTCCTGCAGTAATTTTATCAATTTCATCAATAAAGATTATGCCATTGTTAGTTGTACGTTCGATGGCACTTTGATAGATTGCGTCATAGTCAACCATCTTCCGGGATTCCTCCTGGATCAAGACCTCGCGCGCATCCCTGACTGCTAAAGTACGCTTAACATGCTTTTTGGGAACTAGTCCACTTAGCATGGAACTCATGTCCATGCCCATTTGTCCCATCATATCATTCATGGGATTAACCTTAGGAGCTTGTTCAACTTCAATTGTAACTTCACGCTCCTCCAGCAGACCCTTGCTCAATTGCTCAGAAACACTCAAACGCTCGTTGCGAATTTCATCAGTTATTTCTTCTTGGTCGGGGTCTTGATCATTGTTAGCACTTGGCTTACTAGACATCATCATTGACATCATGTCTTGCAGCTCTTGCATTTGATTTACCCGTTTTTCACGTTTAATGCCAGGAACGAGCAAACGCACCAGAGTCTTATTAGCTTCTTTAGCAGCTTGGGGACGAATCCGGTCAAATTGGTCTTTTTCTTCCATACGGACAGCTTCATTTACCAGATCCCGTACCATTGACTCCACGTCCCGGCCTACGTAACCAACCTCAGTAAACTTAGTTGCCTCTACTTTGACAAAGGGAGCCTGAACAATTAGTGCCAGTCGGCGAGCAATTTCAGTCTTGCCGACACCAGTTGGACCAGCCATCAACAAGTTTTTAGGCGTAATGTCCTCACGCCAGTTAGATGTGAGCTGCATGCGACGATGACGGTTGTACAAGGCAACAGCGACAGCCTTTTTGGCTTCATCCTGACCAATAATGTATTGGTTGAGTTGGTTGACAATCTCTTTAGGCGTTTTAATCTCCATCAATTACACTTCTTTCCTTAAAGTTCATCAACATTAATTTGATTGTCTGTAAAGACATCAATGCCAGATGCAATCTCAACAGCTTCACGGGCAACTTCTCCTGCTGACATTTCTGCGGCATGCCGCGTCATTGCAATAGCTGCTGCTTGTGCGAAGTTGCCACCTGAACCAATTGCCACCACATTTTCATCTGGTTCCAGCACTTCCCCATTCCCTGAAATCAGCAGTAAATCTTGCTCATTAAATGCGATCAACATAGCATTCAATTTCTGCAGCGTTGCATCTTTGCGCCAGGCCTTCGCCATTTCTACGGCTGCACGACGAAGGTCGCCTCCAAAAGATTCTAGCTTGCCTTCCAGCATTTCCTGCAAGCTGACCGCATCAGCTACCCCGCCTGCAAAGCCAATAATAACCCGATCATGGTAAATCCGGCGAATCTTTTTGGCGCTTGCCTTGGCAATCACCTTTTCACCCAGAGTAACCTGACCATCACCCGCAATTGCGGTTTTGCCATTAACCTTTACTGAACATATTGTTGTCATTATTTTGCCTCATCTTTCTTGTCATTACGTGAAAAAAACTGGTCATAGTTCTGTTGCAAGTGACTCATCGTCACATGCGTATATATTTGTGTAGTCGATAGGTTGCTGTGCCCTAGGAGCTCTTGCACGCTGCGCAAGTCAGCACCGTTATTAAGCATTGCGGTGGCAAATGAATGACGCAATTCATGGGGATGTACCTTGCCATTAATGCCGGCACCAGCAAATACCTGCTGCATAATGTACTCAATACCGCGGGCAGTCAAGGGGTGCCCCCGGTTATTCAAAAAGACCAGTCCTGAATCTTCTTGCCCCGCCAAAAGTTTCGTGCGTCCACTAGTCAAATAGTTGACTAGTGCCTTATAGGTTCGTTCATCAAAGGCCACATAGCGATCCTTGCCACCCTTGCCATGGACCAAGATCACCTTCAAGGTTAAGTCCACTTGCCCAACTTGCAGCTCGCTGACCTCGCTAACCCGCATGCCCGTCGTATAAAACAAGGTGAACATGGCCAAATTGCGCATCGCCAATGGGTCACTGCCATTTAGAAAAGACAGTACCTGCTTAATTTCACTTGGATAAAAGAACTGGGGCAGTTTATGTTCCCTAGTCCGCAAGGTGATTGTTTGCGTGGGATCAACTTGTACAAGCTTGCGCCGGGTTAAAAAATGATAAAAGGATCGCATGCTCGACATTTTGCGGGACTGGGTGGTTCGAGCTAGTTTGCGCTGAGCAAGGTCCTGTAAAAGAATCTCAACATCGCGCCTAGTTACCTTATCCCAGCCATCAAAGCCGCCATTATCTTGCCAAAACGTCCTTGCCTCAAGCAAGTCGGTTTGGTAGGACTTGACCGTCTTAGGACTGTAATGCCGCTCATTTTGTAAGTAAGAAATGAACAGCTGTATGGTCTTGTCTTCACCAGCAATCATTTATCCCAGCACTTCCTCTTTGAAGTCAGTCAATCTTTTTAGACTACGCTCACTGATCTTGGTGTGCCGATCCCGTTTGTTGCGGATCTTTTTCCCTTCTAGCCCAGGTATCAGTGCAAAACTGGCATTCATGGGTTGAAAGTGCTTAACGTTAGTCGTGGTGACATAGTTTGCCAGTGAGCCCAGGGCAGTTATTTTGGGAAAGGCCACAGGACTTTCCCCACAAGCTTCTCGGGCTGCATTAATGCCTGCAACCAGACCACTTCCTGCACTTTCAACATAGCCTTCTACCCCAGTAACTTGCCCAGCAAAAAACAAGCCTGCTTGCTTTCTAGTTTCATAGGTATTGGTTAACACTTCTGGAGAGGCCATATAAGAGTTTCGGTGCATCTTGCCGTAGCGAATAAAGCGTGCATGGGCTAGACCAGGTATCAGCGAAAACACCCGTTTTTGTTCACCATACTTGAGGTGGGTTTGGAATCCAACGATATTATACATCGAAGCAGCCGCATTGTCTTGACGCAACTGAACCACAGCATAGGGCATTTTACCTGTGCTTGGATCTTCCAAGCCAACTGGCTTGAGCGGGCCAAAGAGCATTGTCTTAGCACCACGTGCAGCCATCACCTCAATTGGCATGCAGCCTTCAAAAACATCTTCTTTTTCAAAGCTGTGCATTTCAGCTGTTTCAGCTTCAACTAAGGCCTGGGCAAAAGTTTCGTACTCCTTTTGCGTCATTGGACAGTTGAGGTAGGCAGCATCACCGCGATCATAGCGGGATTTTTTATAAACAATATTTTGGTCAATTGAGTCAGCAGCAATAATTGGCGCTGCTGCATCAAAAAAGTGCAGGCTTTGCACACCAGAAAGTTCTTGGATTTGAGCAGCTAAAGCAGCACTAGTCAAAGGGCCAGTCGCAACAACCGTGATTCCGTCTTGAGGCAACTCGGTAACTTCTGCGCCGTGAAAAGTCACATTAGGCAGTTCGTGGAGCTTAGCTGTGACATATTGACTAAAATTCTCGCGGTCAACTGCCAAGGCCCCGCCTGCTGGGACTTGGCAGTTGACCGCGGCCGCCATAATCAGGGAGTCGAGCTGGCGCATTTCCTCCTTTAGCAGTCCAACGGCATTAGCCAATTGGTTGGACCTCATTGAATTCGTGCAAACCAATTCTGCCAAATCTCCCGTTTTATGAGCCGACGTCATCTTCTGCGGGCGCATTTCATAAAGGTCAACCGCAAGACCGCGCTTGGCAATTTGCCAGGCAGCCTCGCTCCCGGCGAGACCGCCACCGATTACAGTTACACGTTTAGGCATAATTTGTGTTCCTTTACTAAAAATATTAAATATTATTATATAAAAAGAATATCATCAAATTCCTCAAGATTGATGATATTTACTCAAATTTAACCTAATTTTTCAGTCTCTGCTTCACGGGGCTCTTCTTTATAATCGCCATGAGGGCAGAGCACGGTAATTCCCTTTTTGCTTCTTTTTTCAACTAAGAAGTGACCATCGTTAGGACAATTGCGACTAATTGGCTTATCCCAGGAAACAAAGTCACATTCTGGATAGCGTGAGCAACCATAAAATTTGCGGCCTCGCTTGGACTTCTTTTCTACTACGTCACCCTTGCCACACTTAGGACAGGTGACGCCGACCTTTTTGACTATTGCCTTAGTGTTGCGGCAATCTGGGAAGCGCGAGCAAGCGTAAAATTTGCCATAGCGGCCCATTTTGATCACCATTGGGGCCCCACAGATATCACAGTCAAAGCCGGCTGGCTCATCTTTAATCTGTACCTTTTTAATGTCTTTTCCAGCCTTGTCCAGTTCTTTTTTGAATGGATGGTAGTAGTCATCAATGACCTTCACCCAGTTTTTCTTGCCCTCTTCAACCCGGTCAAGATCACTCTCGAGCTGGGCGGTGAAGTCAGTATTGACAATGTCAGGGAAAAATTTCTCAATCAAGTCATCAACAATCTCGCCTAATTCAGTTGGAACAATAGCCTTGCCTTCTAGTTTGACATAGTAGCGACGTTGAATCGTATCGATCGTTGGCGCATATGTCGAAGGCCGACCAACGCCGTTTTCTTCCAGCGTATGAACCAAACTGGCTTCTGTATAACGAGCTGGTGGCAGCGTAAAGTGCTGTTTGTTGTCGGACTTGGTCATCTTGACTTGGTCACCATCTTTGAGGTCAGGCAATTCAATCGTCTTTTCTTGTTGGTTGTCGTAAACCTTGGTAAAACCAGCAAACTTCATCTTTGAGCCCGTGGTCCTGAAGACGACCCCATTTTGTTGAACATCGGCCCTAATCGTATCATAAACTGCTGGAGTCATTTCACTAGCCACAAAGCGAGACCAGATCAGCTTATACAACCGGTATTGCTCCGTGGTTAAAACCGACTTGAGCGAGTCAGGCGTCCGGTAGACGCTAGTGGGACGAATGGCTTCATGGGCATCTTGGGCATCGCCCTGGTTTTTAAAGTGTCTGGCACCCTTAGCAGCATATTCCTTGCCATACTTCTCATTTAAAAATTTTGATGCTTCGGCCTGAGCAATCGGTGACGTCCGCTTGGAGTCGGTTCGCATATAGGTAATTAAACCCACAGTCCCCTGCTTGCCCAAACTGATCCCCTCATATAGCTGTTGAGCAATACTCATCGTTCTGCGCGTCCGGTAATTCAACCGCTTGTTAGCTTCCTGCTGCATTGTGGACGTTGTAAATGGTGCTGCAGGCTGGCGACGACGTTCACGCTTGACAACATTGGCAATTTGAAAGTTCTTTTTCTTGTCAATCTTGGCCAAAACAGCGCGAACAGCCTCATTATTAGGCAGGTCCTGCTTCTTGCCGTCAAGGCCCCAAAATTGGGCCTTAAAAAGCTTGGTCTTTAGTTTAAATTCAGCATCAATAGTCCAATACTCTTCGGGTTTGAAGTTCTTAATTTCCTTTTCGCGGTCAATCACTAGCTTAAGGGCAACTGATTGGACACGTCCAGCACTTAAGCCCTTCTTCACCTTTTCCCAGAGAATAGGCGAAAGCGAATAACCAACAATCCTGTCCAAAATACGCCGAGCCTGTTGGGCATTAACTGTGTCCATATCAATTGACCGGGGATGCTTAAAGCTGTTTTTGACGGCATCCTTGGTTACTTCATTAAAAGTGACCCGATTCTTGGCTGTGTCATCCAGGTTTAGGGCATGGGCCACATGCCAAGCAATTGCTTCGCCTTCACGGTCGGGGTCAGATGCCAAGTAGACATCTTTAGCCTTCTTTGCTTCTGCCTTTAATTCCTTGATCGTATCACCCTTGCCGCGAATTGAAATATATTTTGGCTGGTAATTATTGTCAAAGTCGATGCCCATCTGCGATTTGGGCAGGTCACGAATATGCCCTTTAGATGCAATTACATGAAAATTGCGCCCTAGGTATTTTTCAATGGTCTTGGCCTTGGCAGGCGACTCAACTATTACTAAAGTTTTTTTACGTTTCTTTGGCTTTGACTTCGTAGGCATCAAAAGCCTCCTCAATTAAATTTATTTTATTTTGTTAAATACTAGTCTGAGAATAGAATATTTACCAGCTACTTGTCAAATCTTTCTGGCTGCAAGTGAAAATCAGTGATTGGATTTGCTCCAGCTTCGATTAACTTGTTGGTTCCTGTCGATAAAGCACTAGTGATCGGACCCGGAACCGCATAAACGTCCCGGTTTTCCTGAAGCGCCAGGTTGGCCGTAATCAAGGATCCCGACTTTTCCTTAGCTTCAGTTACAACCACGCTGTGGGCAATTCCGGCTAAGATCCGGTTGCGCTCTGGGAAGCGGAAGGGCCGTGGGGGCGTATCCGGTAGATATTCACTGACCAATAAGCCCGAACGGCTAATCTGCTCTTGAACGTGATAATTTTCCAGTGGATAAAAAAAGTTAAGGCCGTTGCCAATAACTGCAACCGTCTTTCCCTTGTTCTTCAAGGTTGCCTCGTGAGCCATTACGTCAACGCCTCGTGCCAAGCCGCTGGCAATTACCCAGTCATGGGCAATTAAATCCGGGACTAGCTTGTCCAAGACCGCTTGGCTATATGAAGTAGCCAAGCGCGCGCCTACTACTGTAACTATCTTTTCTTGGAGCAGGCTGACATCGCCTTGGGTAAACAGAATCAATGGTGGTCGATAAATTTGCCGTAATTTTTCTGGGTAAGCGTCATCAAAGAAGCTGACAACTCGGCATTGCCTTTTAATACGGGCAACTACCTTTTCGGCTTCCGGGTCACTATATGCCATCCGGCATGCCCTTTTTAAATTGCTTGGTAAAGTCAAATTCCTAATGGTCTGCATATTGATGTCACCATCGTCCAACTGACTAGCAATTTGTAACATCTTAACATAACCGGTGCCTTTTTGTAATTTTAACCGTAAAAGAAAATCTGTTATGTTCATAAAAAAGCCTCCTAATTTTATGTACGTAAAAAAGGAGGAACTTTTTTATTTGTTAGAGAAGAAATCACTCACTGGGGCAAAGGTCTTGCGGTGAATTGGCGTGGGGCCGAAATCTTTAAGAGCGGCAAGATGGTCTTTAGTGCCATAGCCTGCATTTTGATCAAAGCAGTATGCTGGATAAAGGCGGCCATAGTCTTCCATCAATTTATCTCGAAAAACTTTTGCGACAATTGAAGCTGCAGCAATTGAATTCGACTTTGCATCCCCTTTAATCAGCCGCACCTGGGGCAAGTCTACGGGTACATCCATCGCATCGACTAAGAGTGCGTCTGGTTTAACATCCAAGTTATTCACTGCTTGTGCCATTGCCAGGCGGTCAGCCTCATAAATATTGACTTGGTCAATTACACGCGCATCTTTGACGCCGACGGCAAGACTTACCGCTTTTTGCAGGATCTGAGGGTATAGCTCTAGACGCTTTTTGGCAGTCAGTTTTTTGGAGTCGTTAACATCAACCAAATCAAAGGATCTGTCAATTACGACAGCAGCAGTAACTACCGGTCCTGCTAGCGGTCCGCGGCCAACTTCATCTACGCCGGCAACACTTTGTCCCTTAGCCCAAAACTGCTTTTCATAGGCAAAACGCTCTTCAAACGCGGCCTTTTTTTGAGCTAACTTGGCCTGACGTTTGTGGTAGTTGACCAGTAGCTTCTGCACTCCAATGCGCTCATCCTGGGCTAATTGCCCAAGCAGGTCAGGATTGACTTCTCCTTGTGCTAGTATTTTTTTAATTTCTATTATTGTCATAAGCGGTCCAGGGTGATTCTGCCAACCTTGCCCTTGCGCAAGCGCTGCAAAAGATACAAAGAGAAACGGTCATAATCATCTCGCATTCCATATTCTTGGGTAAGGGCCAAGAGCAAATCAGGATCATTGACTTGTTCCACTTCAGCCTTGGGCGAACGTGCAAATTTAACTAAATCAGCCAAGTAATATTTGCGCAGGCAGGCCAAAACAAAGAGACTGACGTCATCAGCACTAAAAATACTGTCCTTAATTGCCCCAAAGGCAGCCAGCTTGAAGCCCACATCTTGGTCTTCAAACTTAGGCCATAAAATTCCTGGCGTGTCCAAAATTTGAATATTGGACTGGGTCTTCAGCCATCTTTGCCCCTTGGTGACTCCAGGCTTGTTGCCCACTGCAGCAACATTATGACCAACCAGCCGGTTGATGATGGTCGACTTGCCGCAATTAGGAACACCCGCCAAGGCAATTCTGATCACTGGGTCCGAAGCCCCCTTGGACTCCAACTTACTAATTTTTGCAGCTGCTGCCTTTTTAATCATGTGCACCACGACCTGCATGTTGTTAGCATGCAGAGAGTCAAGTGCCATTACATACTTATCCTTGCCAGCCAAAGTCTTTTGCCATCTTTTGGTCATTATTGGATCAGCCAAGTCAGCCTTATTCAAAATAATCAGGTGGGGGTTGTTACCCACTAGCTCTTCAATCATCGGATTGCGCGATGACTGTGGAATGCGAGCGTCCAGAACTTCAACCAAAACGTCAATCAGACCCATCTTGTCTTCAAGCTGGTTGCGGGCCTTGTTCATATGACCAGGATACCATTGAATTTTAACCATTACTTTTGCCTTCCATAATACTAAAAGGTTCCGCAAAAAGGGAACCTTGCTTAATATGACATCTTTTCTTGGTACATCCGGTATGCTTCATCAAAGATGCCCATGCTAGATAAGTACCCCGCATTTAATTCTAAGTAGTCAGACAGCTTTTCGTAGTCTTGCTCTTGCTTGGGAAAGGTCTGATCATTCTGGGCATTATTTGCAAACTGTGCAACGTCGCTATTCAAATCTGCACTGAGCTGCGTCATTAAATAGCGGTAAAAACTTTCTCGGTATGCCAATTAGTTACTCCGTGTAATACAAGATTGCATACGCACCCATTCCGGCATGTGTTGCAATGATTGGGCTGGTCTCGCGGACCAAGACGTCAATCTGAGAATTGATTTCTTTGATTTTTTGAGCCAGGTCAAGCAGTTTCTGTGGGGTATCACCCAAGGCAACGTAAGAAATGCCTACCTCTTTGATTTTTTCTTGGTTGGCTTCAATATCATCTAGGACCCGTTGATCAAAGGCAGCAGAAAACTTTTTGCCCCGGCCCTTCTTGGCTATTTTAAGGCTGCCATCAGGCATCTGAAGTTCAATGCGAATATTGAGCAGGTTGGCAATTTTGCCCGAAATTGGTCCCAGACGACCACCCTTGATAACATTTTCGAGGTTGACAATCATCATATGCAAGCGCTGGGTCTTTTTGATGCTCTCAATATGCGCCAAGATTGCAGAAACATCCTTGCCCTTTTCAACATCGCGGGCTGCTGCTAATACTTGAAAGGCTTCAGCCCTATCCGTTAGCTGCGAGTCCACAATGTGGACCTTTTCTTCTTTTCCAGAAAGGGCCACTGCCTGTCTTGCAGCATCGACTGTGCCGCTCAAGGCCTTGGCCAAAAAGATTCCAACAACTTCACTTCCATCTGCTGTTAGCTCATTGATAAGATCAACGAAACGTCCAATAGGTGGTTGACTGGTTTTAGGCAATTCCACAGACTGACTCATCTTCTGGACAAATTCTTGCCTGGTAATTTCAACGCCATCTAAGTATGTGTTGCCATCAATCAATATTGATAGCGGAATAACGGTAATATGATATTTTTCTATTTCTTCTGGCGTTAATTGCGCTGAAGAATCGGTCAAAATTTTAATTTCTGCCAACGTGTTTGTCCTCAATTCTGAATTGCTTGCTTACATTTTATGATAGAATGTGAACTGTATCAATTATAAATTATTATAGCAAAAAAACTAGTGAAAAAAGAAAGTGAATGGGTAGTTTTACCATGAAACTAAAGGAAATTTGGCAAGAACCCCAAAAAAGACCTAAAACTTATTATATTCTAGACAACATTCTCAGTGCTGTTATTCACGGTATCGGATTTGTTTTAGCATTTATTGGTCTTATTCTGCTGGTCGCAAAAGCTATTTCGACCCACAGCAACATAAGACTAATTACGTTTACAATTTATGGCGTCTGTTTGTTGCTTTTGTACCTGTTTTCGACGCTTTTTCACAGTCTGATTTTTACCAAGGCGCGAAATGTCTTCCAGATCTTTGATCATTCGTCCATCTTTCTCTTGATTGCTGGCTCTTATACCCCATACTCCCTCGTCACACTCGGGGGAACTTCGGGATGGCTGCTTCTAAGTCTGGTCTGGCTGCTAGCAATTTTTGGTATTCTCTACTACATCTTTAACCGCGGCAAACACGTGATTTTAGATACTATCTTATACGTAGGGATGGGCTGGCTGGTCGTGCTCGTGGGCAAGGAATTAGCCGTAAAGCTAGATCCAACTGGCTTTTGGCTACTGGCTGCTGGCGGAGTTGCCTATACCGTAGGGGCATTTTTCTACACTATGAAAAGAATACCCTTTATTCACGTCGTCTGGCACCTATTCGTTATTTTAGGCTCTGCCCTTATGTACTTTTCGATTTTGTTCTACGTATAATTTTAGGTCTAGTCAATATAGTTCAAGAAAGTCTTGATGGCGTCTGCGGAATTTTCTAACTCTCCGGCCAGCACTTTTTCCTTAATCGTAGTTAGCAAGTGGCCCAACTTAGGTCCTGGTTCAAAGCCAGCTCTAATCAAAAAGCGGCCATCAACAGCCAACTCTGCCGCGGACTTGATTGGAAGTGCCATATAACGGTCGACCAAGACTTGGGAGTTGATTGGTTGGCCCAAAATGTGGGCCACGTCGATCGTGTTGAACAATGTTTCTTTGCCTGCTTCAAACAACTCAAAGTTTGAGGGCGGCCGCTCTGAAAGCAGGTCAAACAAGGAAACAATCTTTTCCACCCGCATCGTCATAGCATTGGAATTCTTCCAGTCACGCATAAACTTAGCAATTTGGTCATTTTGAATTTTAAGCAGAATGATGATAACAGCCCATAAGCTAGATTCAACATTGGGACTAAATTCTAGGCCTGAATATACGGCCAGCAAGTCTTTCTTCCCTGTGAAATCAGGTACCCCCTCACTCAGCTTCGTCTTCAAAAACACACGGAAGGCAGCCCGTGAATTAGGTCCAATGCCCATCTTGACAAACTCATCGCGGATTCGCTCAATTGAAATTTTAGGCAGCAAGTGGTGGAGCTCAGTGACTGCTTCTTCAGTTTCAGTGTCCAGTTTAAACTTTAGCTGACTCATAAAGCGGACCGCACGCATCATCCTCAAGGCATCTTCATGAAAGCGTTCCAAAGGGTCGCCCACAGCCTTGATAATGCCTTGATGCAGGTCACCCAGGCCATCAAACAGGTCAATAATATTGCCCTGTGTGTCCATGGCTAATGCATTGATGCTGAAGTCGCGCCGCTTAAGGTCTTCGCTTAAATTTCGAACAAAAGTTACATGGTCCGGTCGGCGGAAGTCCTGGTAACCAGACTCAGTTCTAAAGGTAGTTATTTCATAGCTGGCACCCTGGTATAAAACTGTCACGGTTCCATGTTTGATTCCCGTGTCGATGGTTTTAGCAAAGATGGACTTGACTTCCTGCGGGTAAGCACTGGTTGCAATATCGATGTCGTGAATGTGTCGCTTTAGCAACAAGTCACGAATTGACCCACCCACGAAGTAGGCCTCGAAACCAGCCTGTTCAAGTTCTCTTAAAACTGGCAATGCCGCCACAAAAATGGGAGGCAGGTTCGTTATTTGTATCATTAGTTAATCAACTCTTTTGTTAGTGTATATGTAGTTAAAATATGTTACGGTTAAAGCATTGTACAATAGGATTTGTAAAAGAGAGAACTTAATTATGGCAAAAATTAATAAGAGAAGCGTTTTTGAATTGACCATGATTGTGCTCGGCTATGCCATCTAGGGCTTCAGTCTGGACATGATTTCAGCGCCCAACCAATTAACAGACGGTGGTATCAGTGGTGTAACATTGCTGCTCCGGCATTTCTGGGGCATCAATATGGGCCTTTCTTCGCTTTTACTAAATATTCCCTTAATCATCCTTGGCTACCGCTTTATGGGCAAGCAGTTATTGGCCTACACTATCTGGGGAACCTTGTGGCTCTCTTTTTTCTTGTGGTTTTGGCGCTCTGTTCCTATTATAGACCAATTAAACCTAGAACACGACCTCTTCTTATCAGCAGCTCTTGCGGGTACGCTCTCTGGTTTGGGGTTGGGTCTAGTCTTTCGTTATAATGGCACCTCGGGCGGTACCGACATCCTTGCCCGTATTTTACAAATCAAGTACGGCGTTTCTTCTGGTAAAGCTCTCTTGTTCTTCGATGCTCTGGTCCTCTTTGCTTCCCTTTCCTATCTAGACGTTAAGCACATCATGTACACCCTAGTTGCATCCTTTATCCTTTCACGGGTCATGGATGCCGTACAGCAAGGAGCAACTTCTGCACGCGGTCTGCTAATTATTTCTGAGCGTTATGAGCAAATTGCCAAAATGATCGATTTAAAATTGGAACGCGGTTTCACCTACCTTAAGTCTAGCGGGGGATACAGTCACACTGACCGACCAGTAATCTATCTCGTTGTGTCACCGCGCGAAGTTCCCTCTGTCAAAGAACTGATTGCAGCCGAAGATCCCCAGGCCTTTGTAAGTGTTGTTGCAGTTCATGAAGTCTTGGGAGAAGGATTTACCTACAAGCAGAAGCGGGAGCATTTTATAATCCGTAAATAAAAAGTCGCATCTGCGACTTTTTTTCTAGCAATTATAATAGCTCACTGTATTTTTCTTGCAACTCAGTGTCCTCAGGTTCTAGCTTTAAATAGCGCGCCAGCAACTGCTTAACGATAGCAGTCGAATCGGCCTGGCAAGTAAAGAATCGGATCATCTGCTTCAAAAAGGCGGCGTCATCCTTAAAGGCTGGGTATGCCAAGAAAAACTCACTCCTGGCCTTTTCATTCTGGTCCAGATCCTGGTAAGACAGGGCAGCGTTCCAGTGAAATTGCGGTTCAAGGTCCTCTTCATCAATATGGCTAATCAGGTCAAGGTTGTCCGTACTTCGCCGCTCATGTACATACAGATTGGACAGCTGCATGCAAAGCGAGATGTTTTCAGGTAAGAATTTTAAGCCCTTTTGCAGCAAGTCTTCCGCAGTTTTAGCGTCATTCAGATTTAGGGCAGCACGTGCCCCTTTTTCATACAAAACTGAATCGAGTTCATTATAGGCAATTCCAGCCTGGGCACAGCGCAAAACCTGCTCATTGTCATGTTTATGCTCATAGGCAGTAGCTAGGACACGGTAGGCGTTAACGTAATCTGAACTCTGGTCAAGCACCTCGTTTAAGTATTTGATGGCTTGGTCTTCCTTGTGCACTGCAAGCAAAACAAGCGCAGCCTGGTATTTAGTATCAATGTCTAACAGGCCACCACTATTTTGATTAATGACTTGGCTGGCCTCTTCATAGCGACCCAATTTCGCTAAAGTTTCAAACAACCGGTCTTCTAGACTAACTTCACCAAAGTGTTTTTGGCGCTTAAGCAGGTCTGTATACCGGGCTAATGCTTGGTCATAGTGTCCCGTCGAATAATCCAACTCGGCCAGGCCAAATTTAACTGCATCTTCTTCAGGCGCTATCTGGGCTGCTTCAAGCAGCTTATTATAGGCTGTCTCAAGCAACCCGTTAGACTGGTAATAGTCCGCTTGCACTAAGAGACTATCTAAGTATGAAGATGAGGTCGACTGAATCGCATAGAGCAATGTCAGGCCATCATCTTCTTGGCCATCATTTAACAGAATTTCGGCCAGGTAAATTTTAAAGAGGTCTTCGCGGGGAAAACGGGCGATTAGACTGCGATATATCTCCTTGGCCAAGTCAGTAAAACCAAGGCCCGTTAAGCTTTCAGCCAGTGAGGCCAAAACTTCCGCTTCGTCATTGTCCAACGCCTTTTTCAACAAGATTTTTTCTTGAGAAAAGTCTTGTTGCTCAATCGCATCAAGCAATTGTTCTGAATAAGTCATGTTAATCCTCCCTTTTATGTCAGATGCACGCAGCATTTGTAAGGATAACCCAGCCTTAAAAAAATATCAAATAAAAAAGATGATGGCTAATGCCATCATCTCTTTTATGTAAAAACCATTAAATTACTTAACAGCTTCCTTGAGAGCCTTGCCTGGTCTAAATGCAGGAACAACACTTGCTGGAATTTCGATTTCTTTTCCAGTTTGTGGGTTACGACCCTTCCGAGCTGCACGTTGACGTACTTCAAAAGTACCAAATCCAATCAATTGAACCTTTTCACCGTTAGCAAGTTCCTCTTGGATTGAACTAAAAATTGCATCAACAGCCATAGCTGCGTCCTTCTTAGTCAAGTTAGTCTTTGCTGCAACTTCAGTTACTAATTCAGCCTTATTTGCCATCTGGTATTCACCTCCCTAAAATTGAATCTCAAGTTGAGATTCAAAGCCTATTCCCCAAAAGAGGAACAAGGAATAAATGACTATGAGTAATCACATTTCCTTGTTTTCAAAATAGCACAAAATAACTAGTACAACAAGCTTTTTCTGCAAAAATAAGCTTTTTGTGGCAGTTCCAGAGTAAAATTATTTTCTCTTCCGGGCGATAATCTTAATGGGGGTCCCTTCAAAGTCAAAATTGTCGCGCAATTGATTAATCAAAAAGCGCTGGTAAGAAAAGTGCATCAATTCAGGATCATTGACAAAGACCACAAATGCCGGTGGCTTAACTGAAACCTGGGTCATGTAGTAAACACGCAATCGCTTACCCTTAATCATCGGCGTCGGAACCAGCTTGCTGGCTTCTAGCAGCAAGTCATTCAAAACACTCGACTGGATACGCTGAGTTTGATTGTGGTAAACCTGCTTGACCATTTGGGGCAATTCAGTGATATTTTGGCCGGTCTTAGCAGAAACAAACAAGATGGGCGCATAGTCCAAGTATTGGAACTCTTCCCGAATTGTTTGCTCAAAGTCCTTGCTGCTAGTACTAGTCTTTTGTGGCAGGTCCCACTTGTTGACTACAATAATAATACCGCGACCAGCATCGTGGGCATATCCAGCCACGTGCTTGTCTTGTTCTCTAATGCCGGTACTTGCATCCAAAATCATGCAAACCACGTCAGAGTGCTCTATAGCACTTTGAGCACGCATCACAGAATACTTCTCCGTTTTTTCATAAACCTTGCCGCGTCGTCTGATACCAGCAGTATCAACTATCCGATACTTGGTCCCATCTTCATCAGTAAAGGGCGTATCAACGGCATCACGTGTCGTACCCTCTTCATTATTAACAATCACACGTTCAGAACCAACCAAACAGTTAACAATTGATGACTTGCCCACATTTGGACGACCAATAACACTGAAGGAAATCTGGCCTTCGTCTTTGGTATTCAAGTCCTGGGGCAATTCACTGACAATGCGGTCAAGAAGGTCACCGATACCAGTTCCGTGAACACTGGAAACAGGAATGGGATCACCAAAACCGAGGCTGTAAAAGTCATAGATATCCATTCGCTGCTCGGGGTTATCTGCCTTATTAACAGCTAAGATAACGGGTTTTTTAGTGCGGTACAGCATCTGGGCAATGCGCTCATCCAGATCAGTTAAGTGGTTGGTCACGCTGGTCAGAACTACAATAACGTCAGCCTCATCAATCGCTATCTCTGCTTGGGCCCGAATTTCGTCTTCAATCCGGCCGTCCTCCCAGGTAATTCCACCTGTATCAATCAAATCAAACTTATGCCCTAGCCATTCTGCTTGGGCATAGTTGCGGTCACGGGTAACGCCCGGCTTGTCTTCGACAATTGCCAGGCGTTCATTGATAATCCGGTTGAAAAGCGTTGATTTACCGACATTCGGTTGTCCCACAATTGCAACTACGGGTAAAACCATATTTTCAGCCTCCTTAAAATAAAAAAGCCGACTTAAGCAAGTCGGCTTTTTATTACAACTAACGACGATCTTTTAGTTGGTCACCAATAATGTCACCTAAAGCAAAGCCACTGTCATCATTGTTCATGTACTTATTATTAACCGAGCTATGGTTGTATGAACTATGTGAATGTGAACCTTCATTGTCGGAACCTTTAGAATCAACTGCCTTCATTGAAAGAGAAATTCTACGGTCACTTGGATCAATATTTAAGACCTTGACTTTAACTGTCTGGCCGACCTCTAAAACATCACTAGGTTGATCTACGTGCTTGTATGATATTTCTGAAACGTGGACTAAACCTTGGATACCATCAGCAACTTCGACAAATGCACCAAAGTTAGTCAAAGACTTAACCTCGCCTTCAAAAATGTCGCCTTCATGCAAGTCTGCGGTTGCCTGTTCAAATGGGGAAGGTTCAGTCTGTTTAATTGAAAGGGAGATGCGATGTCTATCATCATCAATACCAATTACTTTGACCTTAACATCCTGACCAGTCTTTAATACATCGCTAGGCTTGTCAACGTGCTTGTATGAAATCTCGGAAATGTGAACTAAACCATCCACGCCACCGACATCAACAAATGCACCAAAGTTAGTCAAACGGGAAACTTTACCTTCAACTACATCGCCAACAACTAATTGTGATGAAACCTTATCGAAAGCTTCTTCACGCTCTTCTTCAATCAAATCCTTATGAGAAAGGATTAAGCGATTCTTGCTTGGATCAATCTCAGTAATCTTAAGCTTCATGGTCTTGCCAATAAATGGTTTAAGATCTGAAACGTAGCGATTAGAAATTAATGAAGCTGGCAAGAATCCTCTTGTACCAACATCAACTAGTAACCCACCGCGTACTGATGAAGTTACAGTACCTTCGATTGTATTACCTGCTTCAAAATCTTTTTGCAATTCGTCGTAGGCTTCTCTTTCCTTTAAGCGGGTAACGGAGAAGAAGAATTCACCATTCTCCTTGTCGCCACCAGCTTTTCTCAAGACTAAAGCCTTAAACTTGTCTTCTGGCTTAACTGCTGTGCGTAAGTCAAGGTTGCGATCTAACGTGAATTCACGACGAGGAATCACACCTTCGATACCAGCATTGGTTACGCCAACATCGATTTGACCTTCTTCAACGTCCAGGACTTCAACATCTACAATATCGCCGACCTCAACTCCTTGCATTTGCTTTAGTGCATCTAAAAATTGATTACTGTTTTCTGACATTATTTACCTCCCAATATCATACCCTAATTTTAAATGAAAGTTAGATTTTTTTCTACTCTTTTAGCACCTTTTTTACAGTTTTTTTTGACTTTTTTCGATTTGAGCCAATATTTGGGCTACAACTTGGTTAATTGTCATGTCAGTTGTATCAATTTCAGTTGCATCCGGAGCTTTTTTTAAGGGAGAAACGCTTCGGTGTGAATCCTTATAATCTCGCGCTGCGATGCTTTCTTCGATTTCAGCTAGCGTTTGCGTGCTTTTAATTCCCCTTTCCTTGAAATCAAGCATCCTTCTCTTTGCACGTGAATGAGGCGAGGCCACCAAGAAAATTTTGACTTCGGCTTTGGGCAAAACGGTCGTACCAATATCGCGCCCATCCATCACCACGTTCATTTTGCCAGCCATCTGTCTTTGCAAACTAACCATTTTTTGGCGAACTCCACTAAGGGCTGCAACTTCAGACACATTGGCTGAAATTTCGGGTGTTCGAATTTCCTGAGAAATATCCTTGCCGCCAGCATAAACTCGCTGTTCACCGGCCACAATTTTTAGCTCAATGCCAGCTTGATCTACTGCTGCCAGAATTCCTGCCTCATCGTTATAGTTTACTTTGTTAGCCCGTGCTATGACGGTACAGGCGCGGTACATCGCACCTGTGTCAATATATGTAAAGGCTAATTTATGCGCAATAATTTTTGCGACTGTACTCTTGCCAGCTGAAGCTGGCCCATCAATTGCTACTTGCATTAAAATCAAAAAGGGGCACTAAGTCCCCACCCTTTCTATCGCTATTTTAATTTAAGAACCTGACCAACATTAACCTGGCTATCCGCAGTAAGATCATTTAGTTGAGCAAGCTCGCCTACACTCATATGATACTTGTTAGCAATGCCAGTCAAAGAATCACCCGTCTTTACCAAATATTGCTCAGGCGCAGCTGCTACTTTGGGAGCTTTCCTTTTAATTCGTGTTTTTTTCACATGCTCTGTTTTAGGTTTGGTCTTAGTTTTAGGTTCAAGTTTGGTCTTGACTTCTGTTTTAGGTTTGGGTTTAGGCTCCTTAACAGAAGTTTTGGAAGCGGCTTTTTGCCGCTTAACTGTTTTCTGGACCTCGACCACCTGGTGACCACCTTTTGCGCTTGATGCCAAATAGTGAACAACAGGCACCAATGCTACAAGCACAACTATTATGAGGACCTCAATGATAACCCATTTGCGTGACACTGACCTATAAGTCATTGTCCGCGGGACCGTCGGCCGTTGGTAATGCTTATACGGGCCTGCTTGTTTTTCATTCATCTAAAAACCTCCTACACCTAACTTGTTTAATTTTAGCATAATTAACTTATAAAATGGATAAAAAAATAGGCCAGTTAAAGGCCTATTTGCATTTATTAAGTTAAAACTATTTTTTTAAGTTGAAATACTTGCGGACAAACGGCTTTAAACTCCTCAACACCGTCTCAAACAACAGGTAAACCACTAGTCCATTAATCGCACCCTTCAGCAAGTTAAATGGAGCAATAATGCCAAAAATATAGGCACTCATTGACGGTATGTGGAGCAACTGGCCCAAGTAAACCTTCTCAGTGAAATTGAGCAAACCGCCATAGCCATGAATTGCTGGCAGGTTAGTAACTGTGGTGACGGCATAAAAAGGTGTTAAGACAAAGGCGTTTAGCGTTGCCAAAACTACTGTCATGGCAATAATGCCAAGTATGATGCCAATCAACGGCTTTAAGTAACGATTTCGGGTACTTTTTTCATTGCTGCTGATTTTTTTGGTCACATAGTAGAAGGGCAAGGCAAATGAAATTGATGCAAAAAAGGCGGCAAGCTGACCAACTATACTTGGCAAAGCAAAGCCTCTGGTAATAAGGTGGATGAGCATCCGCACAAAGGCAATGAAGATACCAGGGCCAGCACCAAACAAAAAGGTACCGATGGTAATAATCACGTCTGAGAAGTCAAACTTCAAGAAACTTGCCACAGGCAGTGGAAAGGCCAATTCCATCAAAATATACGATATCGTCCCAATCAGCGCATAAGCAATAATATTAGCCAAGTTACTAGCACTTTTTCTTTTCAAAACACTTACCTCCAAAAAATAATCGGTCTGTTGCTCCTAGCAACAGACCGATTAAAAGTAAGCCAATATCTTAGCTTCTAGTTTAGCCTGTCTTCTTTCATCTAGACTTTAACTATCGGTATCTCAAAATAGATTCCACCACTTGCGTGGGTCGTGGACTTGCACCACCGGTCGGGATTTTCACCCTGCCATGAAGACAACAAACTTAAATATTCAATTAATAAATATATACTAGTCTACCTGCTTTAATCTGTCAACCTCAGCATGCGTCAATTCCCGGTACTGACCAGACACAAGCGAATCTAAGGTTAAAAAAGAATATTTCTCACGAGACAATTTCTGCACTTGGTGACCTACTGCCTTAAACATTTTTTTCACTTGGTGGTAATGGCCTTCATGGATAGTGAGCTGGACAATTTGCGTCTTCTTTTTGTGATCAGTTCGAATCACTTTTACTTTTGCTGGAGCAGTCTTGTGTCGATCAATTTCCAAGCCGCGACTAAGGCGGGTAATTTCTTCCGGCAGCAATTGACCTTCAATTTTAGCTATATAAACTTTGGCCACCTTGTTGCGCGGGTGCATCAAGAGGTTGGCCAAGTCGCCATCGTTAGTCATTAATAACAGGCCCGACGTGTCATAGTCGAGCCTACCAACAGGATATAAACGGTACGGCAAATCTGCAAAGTAGTCTACTACTGTTTTTCTGCCCTTGTTGTCACTGGCAGTTGAAACCACCCCGCGGGGCTTATAGAAAATATAAGTATGCAAGCTTTCACGTTCAATTGGTTCCCCATCAACTGTGATGTTGCTAAAGGTCCCAACCTTGGTTCCTAACTGGGTAATTGTCTGTCCATCAACTGTCACCCGACCTTGCGTAATCATTTTTTCAGCCTTGCGCCGTGAGGCAATTCCAGCCTCAGCTATTATCTTCTGCAAACGTTGTAGTGCCATTATTCTTCTCCTTCTTGGGCTTGAGTTAAGCCCTTGTCAGCTCGCCCGTTAGCTGTAAACAAGTCTATTTCATTATTATCATTAATACTGCCATCTTCAAAGTCTTCAATTAAAGGCAGGTCGGCCAGACTCTGGTAGCCAAAATATTGGAGAAAATAGTCGCTGGTGCCATACAAATTTGGGTGACCCGGTGCATCCTTCTTGCCCTTAACCTTGATTAAGCTACGCCAAATCAAGGTCTGTAGTGCTCCTGAAGAATTTACTCCCCTAATTGTATCAATTTCAACCCGGGTAATTGGCTGCTTGTAGGCGATAATCGCAAGAATTTCAAGAGCCGACTGACTCAAAGTTTTGGCCATGTCCTTTTGAAAAAAATTGGCAACTATTTCTCCCACTTCAGGTCGGGTTGTCAGCTTATACTTATGGTTAAGGTGCAACACTTGCAGACCAGAATCTTGATTTTGGACTAATTTTTCGGTCAATTTTTTAGCTAGTTCCCGAAGTGCTGACTGTTCAACCTGCATTAATGCGCATAAGTCTTTACTGGCAATGCCGTTATCGCCAGCAATATATAGTAAGGCCTCTAACTGTGCTAATTTACTCACCATTTTGCTCAATCCCTTCTAATTCTAAATCACCAAAGGTTCGAGCCTGCTTGACCTTAACTGCACGCTTCTTGCATAATTCAAGGAGCGCTAAGAATAAGCCAATCACATCAGATAAGCTTGTCATCTGCTTACTACAGGAAAAAAAACTAATCCGCTGGTGGTGGGCTAATTCTTCTTCTAAGTATTCAATCATTGCACTTACAGGTTTTTCACTGCTTTTAACTGCTACAATGTCCGGATTTCTTATCTTTTGCCGCTGTAAAACCATGGCAAAGGTACGGGCCAGGTCAGCGGATGTGATCTGACCTAAGGGCAAGGGCTGCACCTCTTCTGTTTGGGGTGTGCTCTCCTCCTTGGCAGCTGTAATAGGAATTTCATCATTGCGCTGCTTTAAGTATGATGAAATTTTCTTGAAAATAGAATATTGGATTAGCTGTTGCACTAATTCTTCACGAGGATCCTCTAGGGGTTCATCTTCACCAGTAAAATCGTTTTGGGGTAAGAGCGATTGGGACTTGATGCGCAATAGCATCGACGACATCACAAAATACTCACCAGCAATGGTCAGATTAAGCCGCTGCATTTCGTGCAAGTAAGCCAAGTACTGACTGGTGATTTGCGCAATAGGTATATCGTAAATATCAATTTTTTGTGACTTGATCAAATGAAGCAGCAAGTCCAGCGGCCCTTCAAAATTGGGCAATTCTAGTGTTAAGTTACTGGTCATGATTCTTTTTTTTACGTAGGTACTTCATTAAATATATATATTCAGGTACGGCTGTCACTCTTTTTTGCGGATTGCTGGCTGCAAGCTCCTGGACCATCTTGGCTTCATACTTTGGCAAGCGGTAATCAGGTGCAAGCGAGAGATAGCGGATAACAATAAAATACTCACTTGTTTGTGTGCCAATTAGGCCAATAAAATTTGGATCCTTCATCCTATACAAATAGAGGCAAAATTCTTTACTGTTCTTATTCAAGCGAATCTCATCTTTCAAGTTGTCCAAGTTTTTGAAGTCAGGAAGGTAGGATAAGAGGCCCATTGCTACCTTTTCTTTGTCATTTTTGCATTCAATTAACATGTTGTTCACCTATATTCGCGGATGAGTCTTGCGATATACTTCCAAAATATGTTTTTGGGACAAGTTAGTATAAATCTGTGTGGTACTGATGTCAGAGTGTCCCAGTATTTCCTGGACCACCCGCAAGTCAGCCCCATTCTCCAGCAAGTGGGTGGCAAAGGTGTGTCTCAGAGTGTGAGGGGTAACATTCTTGTGGATGCCAGCTAAGAGGCAGTAGCGCTTGATTATCTGCCAAACGGCCTGCCTGGTCAAGGAACCACCACGGCTATTAAGAAAAATGTAGTCATTGTTCTTACCCACATGCAGCAGCAAAGGGTCCCGGACTTCTGTTTGGTACTTCTTAATCCAGGAAATAGCCACCTCACTGATTGGAATTAAGCGTTCCTTGGCACCCTTGCCAAAAACTTTCAGCAATTTCAGATCTTCATGCAAATCAGCGAACTTGAGATTAATCAACTCGCTTACCCTTATTCCAGTTGCATACAGCGTTTCAAGCAGCGACCGGTTGCGCAAGCCCAATTTCTGTTTAACATCAGGCTGTTCAAGCAATTTTGTCACTTCTTCAACACTCAAGGTAACAGGCAAGCGGTGATCTTTTTTAGGTGAATCAATCTCTAGCATCGGATTCAGCTTTTGGATATTTTGCCGAACCAACCACTGGTAAAACTTGCGCATGCTAGAGATCATTCGGCTAATTGAGCTAGTGGCCTTGTTTTGATCCCGCAAGCCCGCTAAAAAGGCATCGATGTCGACTGCTTTAGTAGGCCAGGAATTAATGTTTTCCTGTTTTAAAAAAGCCAAAAATGTGGTCAAGTCTTGCCGGTAAGCTGCAATTGTATTTGCGCTTAATCCACTCTCAATCTGGCTGTAGCGCAAATAGTCTTCAACATTTTCACGTAAGTCAGTCATTTTCAGTAGCTTCAGGGTCCTTAATTAGGGTAATGATGCCTGCTTCCTTATCTTCGACGATGTATCTCCCCTTGAGCAGGTGGCCTAGCGCCCGCTTAAAGGCCGACTTTGAAATGCCAAAGTACTGCTTAATTTCACCAGCGTCAGACTTGTCGTAAAAAGGTAGGGTCTTGGATTCCTTTCTTCTTAGACTCATCAAAATCATCTGCGCATCGTCATCTATTTCTTCAAAAGCTCGCGGCAAGCAGCTCAAATTCAGACGGCCATACTGACTGACGCCTATTACACGACCCTTAAACTGCTCTCCCAGCCGAAGTGGTCGAGCCATTTGCGAAGAGTGAACAAAACTCAAGTAGTAGTCACTAGTAATCACAAAAGCACCGATTTCACGGCTAGAATATACTGTACCGAAAACATCTTTATTTTCCATATCATTGGGGAAATGTGCCGCAAG
This sequence comes from Lactobacillus sp. XV31L, assembly GCF_059900865.1. Classification (NCBI taxonomy): domain Bacteria; kingdom Bacillati; phylum Bacillota; class Bacilli; order Lactobacillales; family Lactobacillaceae; genus Lactobacillus; species Lactobacillus sp. XV31L. The sequence continues at coordinate 107,482 of NZ_JBWXGC010000003.1, forward strand.
TTGTTCAAAAATATTCTCATCAGCAAGTTTAGCCCAAATTCGGTCCTTAGCGTCTGTTTCCAAGTGGACCAAAAGTTGATCATCCTTGCGCGGCCAAAGACTTTTATTAAAGGGCAGGTCGTCAACTGAAAGGACAACATCCTTGTCTGGCAAGCCAATATCAACAAAGACGCCCAAGTCTGCTTTGACTTCGGTCACCTTGCTCCATCCATACTGGTCAGCCTGAGCAAAGGGCAAAAACTGAGTCATTTCCCGCTTATGCTGCTTGTCATCATATAAAAAGCCTTCTACTTCAGTGCCCAATTCTGGTTTTTCTTCTTGAGTGATTTCCTTGCGCTTCAGCTCATAGGTAACCCCATCCACTTGAACATAATATGAATCCTCATTTTGATCAATTATTTTACCCGTTGAAATCATGCCCAGCATTGTAACTACTCTCCTAAATTCATTTTATCTTTTACCAAGTATAACATTTTACCTGCGCAAGTTGACATAAGTCAATTAAATTTTCCCTGCCTATTCTTGACAAAGACGTATAAGCATTTTTAGAGCAAAGAAAAATAGCCAGTATGACTACTGACTATTTAATATGCTTTTATGATTACAGGTTAGAAATCTCACCTTGGTAGACAGCACCTCGACGAGCATCAACAGTAATTGTGCTGCCACTGGCAATCTTTTCAAGGGCACCAGTTACGCCTACAACGACTGGAATGCCAAGCGACAAGCCAACAACAGCTGCGTGTGAAGTCAGGCCAGAGGCTTCTACAACCAAACCTGAGGCCTTCTTGATTGCAGGCAGGTAGTCTGGATCAGTGTTCTTGGCAACAATAATGTCGCCTTCCTTAGTCTGAGTGTTAGCTTCTTCGGCACTAGTTACGGCAACTGTCTTGCCAACAACTGAGCCATTACCAACGCCCAATCCTTGAGCAAGCTTGCTGCCGATAATTTGCAGCTTCATCAAGTTAGTGGTACCGGAATCACCAACTGGCACGCCAGCAACAATGATTACCAAGTCGCCATCTTTAACGTAGCCTTGTTCCTTAGCAACCTTGGCTGCTAATTCAAACATATCATCAGTTGAAGCAGGTTTTTCAGTTAATAGTGGTTGCACGCCCCATGTTATCCCAAGTGAGTGCTGAACCTTTTCGTCAAAGGTCAAGGCTAAGATATCAGCATTTGGCCGGTACTTAGAAATCATTCTAGCAGTGTAGCCCGAATTAGTAGCAGTAATGATAGTCTTAACGCCTAATTCTTGCGCAGTCCGCACAACTGATTCACCAATGGCTTCAGTTACGTTTGAACCCTTGTACTCTTCAAAACGTTGCAAGGCAAGCGTGTTCCGCTTAAGCAGGTCTTGCTCCGTTCTTTCATCGATTTCAGCCATCGCCTTAACCGCTTTAACTGGGTATAAACCATTGGCAGATTCACCGGAAAGCATCGTGGCATCGGTACCATCAAGGACCGCATTGGCCACATCGGAGACTTCGGCCCGAGTTGGACGTGGATTTTCCTGCATTGAATCTAGCATCTGGGTGGCAGTAATAACCGGCTTGCCCAGTGCATTAGCCTTCTTGATCAAGTCCTTTTGAACAAATGGAACATCAATAAAGGGAATTTCAACGCCCATGTCGCCGCGGGCAACCATTAAGCCGTCGGATACTTGCAAGATTTCTTCCGCATTATCGATTCCTTCTTGGGATTCAATCTTAGGATAAATCTTAACGTAGTCACAACCAGCTTCTTCACAAAGCTTACGGATATCTAGAATATCTTGTGCCTTACGTGCAAACGAAGCGGTAATAAAGTTAATGCCATGCTTGAGACCAAACTTAATGTCATCGGTATCTTTGTCGGTAATGCCAGGGAGGCGAATTTCAACGCCAGGTGCATTAACACCCTTCTTAGAGCCAATTACGCCAGTATTTTGAGCTTCACAAACCAATTCGCGGTTTTGGTCATCCTTAGATTTAATCAACAAATCAACTAAACCATCATCAATTAGGACATGACCGCCAATGTGAGTATCGTCGAATAATCCAGGATAAGTAACATGGATCTTTTCCTTGTTGCCAGCCTGTGAATCGTCCATTGAAACCCGAATTTCATCACCGGTGTTAATAGTGAACTTGCCGCCTTCTTGGTCGGTTGTTCTAATCTCAGCACCCTTGGTGTCCAGGTCAATCCCAAGAACCAAACCGGTTTCCTTCTCAACTTGACGTACCATTTTCATTCTTGACAGGTGTTCTGCATGGTCACCGTGTGAAAAGTTGAACCGAAAAACGTTTGCACCAGCCTTTGCCAAAGCAGTAATAGTTTCAATATCATTTGAAGCTGGCCCTAACGTACTAATAATTTTAGTTTTCTTCATTGTGTTAAAATTCTCCTCAAAACCGACTAATTACTTAGTCATTTCTTCATTTATACTAATTAACGCTTCGTCACTAGTGTGCTTTTCCTCGAACAAGTCAAGGATGTCGTGAGTTTCCAGTTGGCCGTTTTCCATACCGACAGCCAAGCCACCCTTGCCATCAAGCAACAGTTTAACCGCATAATTGCCCATCTTAGTGGCATTAACCCGGTCTAAAACAGTTGGCGCGCCACCTCGCTGCATGTGGCCAATGACATTGGCCCGAGCATCAAAGTCACCGTATTTGAGCAATTCACTTCTAAAGTCGCTGGCATTCATTACACCCTCAGCTAAAACGATAATACCATGGTCTTTACCATCTGCAAAGCCCTGCTTCAATGTTTTGGCAATTTCTTTAACATCGTAGGGCTTTTCTGGTACGACAATTGCATCTGCACCACTGGCAAGACCAACACGCATGGCAATGTCACCACAATTGCGTCCCATTACGTTGACAATGAAAACGCGGTGGTGGCTGCTGGCAGTATCACGGATACGGTCAATTGCCTGCATGGCAGTGTTGCAAGCTGTATCCAGGCCAATTGTATAGTCAGTACAAGGGATATCATTGTCAATCGTTCCTGGCAGTCCGATTGAGTTAATACCCATGCGGGTCAGGGCCAGGGCACCATGGTAAGAGCCGTCACCACCGATAACGATGATCGTGTCAATCCCATGCTTTTTCAGTTGCTCAACGCCCTTTTGCTGCTCCTCTTCTTGCGCAAACTCTGGAAAGCGTGCGCTGTAAAGGAAAGTCCCACCTAGGTTAATCAAGTGATCAACATTTTCAGTAGTTAAAGTAACAAAGTCACCGGCAACCAGCCCAGCAAAACCATAACGAATGCCGACGACGCCGAGCCCGTTATGAATAGCAGTCTTAGTGACAGCCCTAACGGCTGCATTCATACCGGGAGCATCGCCTCCACTAGTTAAAATACCAATTCGTTTCATGAATTCACCTCATCAAGATTTATTGTGTAATTTCTCACATCCACTAAATTCTAACATTTTTTTAGCAAAAAATCTCATTAAAAACAATAAAATTTCCCTTATTTTACGGTCTTTTTGATGTTAGCGCTAACAGGATCAACTTGTTCAAATTTGCGCAAAAATATCCTCACGCTTTAAAGTTAATGGCCTTCAGATTAGTTAAGATATATTGCTTTTTGCGCGAATTAAAGCGGTCATTTTGAACCTTGATCCCGAGCAAGTAAATATTGCCTTCTTTAAAAATTTCCTGATTATGTTCGTAAACATTTGGAAAAATAGTAATATCCTGCCTGCTAGAAGAGTCGGCGAAACTACCAAAAGCCATTGTCGTGTTCTTTTTGGTGCGAATCAGCTTCAAAGTCATTAACTTGCCTACCGCAATGCCAGCATCACCAATTTCAAATTGGTTTAGCGGCTTGGCTTTGAACTTTTCTGCATACTTTTGGGCCGCTACAAGAGGCGAAGTCATCGTCGAAAAGCCTAAAGCTTCTTCTTCCATCGCTGCTTTTTCCTGCTTGCTTAGCTCTTTTGCCGGCTTCAGCGGAACCCCGCCCAGACTCTCAGAGAGAGCAAGATTTTGTCCAGTTAGTTCAACGTTTTCAATAATTTCTTGGCAATTTTCGAGCAGAACATTCCGGTTGACAATAATGCTGTCAAAGTAGCCGGCCTTGATCATCAACTGTATGACCTTGGGTTGGATAAAATTAGGATTAATACGCCGCAAAAAATCGCCTAAGGAGGTGAAGGGCTTCCCCTTCCGAACTTCGATTATTTGTTTGAGAAAGTCAATCTGCATCCCCTTAACTGCCCGCAAACTCACCAAGAGCTGGCCTGCATCCACCTGGTAGTCCAGGCCACTCTTATTGATATTAGGTGGCATAATCTTGACGCCGGCCCCCTGAGCTCGCATTACAAAGTCGTTAATCTTAAAGTGGTTGCCAGTATTCGAATTAAGCATTGCTCCATAAAATTCAGCCGGATAGTGAACCTGCAAGTAGGCTAACCAAAAGGCAATTTTAGTGTAGGCCACAGCGTGCGAACGATTAAAGCCATAGTTGGCAAACTGCTCAATATAGTTATAAACCCGTTCTGCCACTTCGCGTGACTTGCCTTTTTTGATTGCACCGGAAACAAACTTTACGCGCTCTTGTTCAATAACTTCTTGGTCTTTTTTGGACATTGCTCTGCGCAAGATATCGGCTTCGCCCAAGGAAAAGCCAGCCAAAACCTGGGCTGTTTTCATGACCTGTTCTTGATAAACCAGTATGCCATAAGTCGGAGCCAGAATTTCCTTTAAACTCGGATCTGGATAAGTCACCTTCTCCTTACCCTTCTTTCTAGCAATAAAAGACTGAATATTTTGCATTGGACCGGGCCGGTAGAGGGCATTAACCGCAACTAAATCTTCAAAGTCATCTGGGTGCAACTCTCGTAAAACGTCCCGAATCCCACCTGATTCAAACTGGAAGACCAGGTCGGTTTCCCCTTGCTGGAACAACTTGATCGTTTTCTGGTCATCCAATGGAATTTGGGTAATGACCATCTTCTTTCCCTGGCGTTGAATCATCTCCACCGTATCACCCAGAATGGTCAAGTTGCGCAGACCCAGGAAGTCTATCTTGAGTAAGCCTAATGCTTCGACATATTTTTTGGTTTGCTGGGTGATTGGAATGCCCAGCTGCCCTGACTGAAGACCTGAGATTGCAGCAATTGAATTGTCGCTGAGAACCAGACCGGCAGCATGAATTGAGTAATGCCGCGGCAGTCCCTCCAAACCTTTGGCAGTCTGAAACAGCAGCTTGTTTTTTGCACTAGCTTTGACCAGCATCTGCATGGCTGTGGAATTTTTGTAGGCTTCTTCAAGCGTAATTTTACCTTTGGAAAAAGGCACGCTGCGCGACCACTCACTCATTTCTGCTTCGCTTAAGCCAAAAACGCGCCCAGTATCACGGAGTACTTGCTTGGCAGCCAGTGTCCCAAATGTCAATATTTGAGCGGCATGATCCATGCCATACTTGGCAAACATATACTTAATAACGTCATCGCGTCGGTTGTCTGGAATATCCAAGTCAATATCAGGCATTTCGTGGCGGGCCGGATTCAAAAATCGTTCAAAAAGCAGGTGGTACTTGAGCGGATCAACTTCAGTAATGCGCAAAGCATAAGAAACAAGCGAGCCGCAGGCTGATCCCCGACCGGGACCAGTTGTAATATTTACCCGGTGGCAATAGTTGATCACGTCCCACACAATGAGAAAGTAATCATTAAAGCCCATTTGGTCAATAATGCCAAGTTCATAGTCAAGCTGCTTTTGGTACGGTGCAGGGATTTCTTGCTTAGAAAAACGTTCTCTTAACCCTGCTTGCGCCAAAAAAGTAAGGTATTCTTTGGAAGTAGAAAACTTGTTCTGCTTGTACTTGGGCAAAACGGGCGTTTGGAAAATTACTTGTGCATTACACGTCTGGGCGATTTCCCAAGTATTTTTAACCGCATCGTCCAGGTCCAAGTCATGGTAGCGATTGCTTAGTTCAGCTACGGCTGGCAAATAATGTGACCCCTTTTGCTTAGCCAAATCTGCAGCATCCTCTATGGTGCTGCCTGCTTGGATGGCCAGCAATGTCTTGCGCAAGAACTGGTCTTGCGGCTTTAAGTAGCATGTATCTTCAAGGCTAACCAGTGGCAGCTGATACTGCTTGGCTAGTGCCTTAACATAGTCGATGTAAGTCTTTTGCCGAGATGTGCCATATACTCCCAGATAAAGCGTACTGGACCTGGGAATCAACTTAAGCAGTTGACGCACAAAATCATTTCCCAGCTGCTCATCTTGAACTTGCAAGTTTAGCAGCTCACTGTGGGTATTTGCGGGTACGACTATTACTAGGTCATCTAAGTACTTGGTCAATTTGGCCAGAGTCAACACCTTTTTGTTGGTCCCATTCTCCGTCAGCAAGTTGATACTGCTAGAAAGACGCAACAAGTTGCGGTAGCCCTCATTAGTTTTGGCAAGCATGATTAAGTCGTACTGGTGAGAACTATCAACCAAGCCATTCAAGCGGGCCTGCATCCCCAAGAGGGGCTTAATGCCAACCTCTTGGGCCATTTCATAAAAGTTCACTAACCCGTAGGTCACGTTCACGTCGGTCAGACTAACGGCTTCGTAGCCTTGGTCCTTGGCCGCTGTCAAAAGGTCTTTGACCCTGAGTGGACTTTGCAGCAGCGTATACGCACTAGTATTTTGCAGTGCAGCTATTTTCATTTTAAAGCCACCTTTCCCATAAATTTAGTATACCAAAAAGCGCACTTTTAGTTTGAAAAGGTGCATAAACTTTGTTAAAATTCATCTATGAAAGAGGGAACTGCTATGGGTCGTTATATTGTAACTATTGGTTGGAGTGTTGTTTACATGTTGATCGTGGGCTTTATTGCCGCACCATTAACCCAGAATGTCTTTAATTTGGAGGAAGCTGCCATTGTGGGCGTGATTTTTGGCGTGTTATTTGCTGCCATTATCCCTGCAATTACAGCACATTCTGCTAAAGACAATAGCAAATACTCCAGACTCAAGTAACTTATTACTAAAACAAGAGCCGTTAACAGTTGATGTTAACGGCTTTTTTGCTATTCAAAATAATAGTTTGGGCACTTGTCCACCATGACATTATTCTGGGTAAGAAATTCCTGAAACATCTGTACATAGTCCTTATCGATTATGTTTTCAATTTTTTCAGTACTGTAGCAGGGGTAGAATCCACCACCTTGAGCACGGTAGTTATTAACCGCCAGGTAGTAGACTTTGTCCTCTTCTAGTGTCTTTCCATTTAATTCCAATTGGGTCAGGCGGTGGCCCAGTGGTCGACTAATATCAGCACGGTACTTGACAGGATAAAAGACGTCAAAGTTAAAGAGCTGATCACGCCACTTGGATCCAAAAGTTATCCCTCCTTGACTATCCTTAGTTAAAAAGCCCAGACTGTACTCAATAATCTGGCGCAGTTCCTTACCAGTTACCCTTACACGGCAGAGTTGGTTGGCAAAGGGATAGTTGAGAATGAGGTCACGCATTGTAACTACTGAGCCAAAGCCGGTAGCCGTCTCACTCATAACTGCAGTTGCCGAAACATCAGCATTTGTAAAGTGAAGCTGCATTTGCTGTAAGAGATTAATAAAGGGCGCGCCCTTAAGCCGTGCCTGATTAACCTCGCCCATTGGTGCAGGATCAGCCAGCCGGGCAATCGGCTGATCCAACCATTTTTGAGTTTCCTGGTTCAAATTGGCACATAAATCAACAATTTCCGGGTCTGGTTGGCTATCTCCTGTATCAAGCAGAGCAGCCGTCATTGAACGAATCTTCTTGCTGGTTTCGTCGATATCAACCACCACCTTGCCCACTGCCTCACCGCGGTAACCTGGTTGGACTATGGCTGTATTGCGCGTTACTATACTCAATTTCTTGTGCTGGTGACCAGTCAAAAAGACATCAATTTCGGGAACTTCAGTTAAAATCCGGTAGCCCTCATTTTCACCTGTAGCCGGCTGCGTCCTTGCCCCTGTTTCAAGATCTACTTCAAAACCACCATGGTAAACAACTGCTAAAATGTCAACTTGAGGGCGCAAGATTTGAGCATAATGCTTTACCTGGTCACAGGCCGAAGCAAATTTCAAACCTGCAATATTTTTGGCTGGCTCCCAGTATGGGATACGCTGTGTTGTTATACCCAAAAGCCCAATTTTAATCTCCTTTTTGACTATTATTTGATAAGGCTGCCCCATTGCTGGCTGGCCAGTGGCAGCGTCTAAGATATTATCATTTAAAATTGGAGCACTATTATGAGCAATATAATCTTTCAAATAATCAAGACCATAATTAAAATCATGGTTGCCCAAACAGCGGCCGTCATAGTCAATTGCGTTGTACAAGGCAGTATATTTTGACAAGGCGGACTGGTCAGAAGCTGCGTGAACATAGGAAGCCAGCGGCGACCCTTGCAGGCAGTCGCCAGCATCAGCCACCACCACGCTATCTGCTCCATACTTTGCCCGCTGGGCCTTAATTACGCTGCTAACCCGGCTCAAGCCAAATGGCGCATCATACTTGTGGCAGCTTTGGTAATCTGTAGGCAAGACATAGCCGTGTACATCACTTGAACTCAAAAACACTATTTTCATTGTCTTCATTTCCTTTAAGCATTTATTTGGAACCAAAAAAGACACCATTTGGTGTCTTTTAATTAATTGTTGTCATTGTTACTAGCTTCGCTAACAACTTGACGACCCTTGTAATATCCTTTTGGTGAAACGCGGTGGCTCAATCTGTATTCACCAGTAGTTGCATCATAATGCATTGCTGGCACTGCTAACTTGATATGACCACGACGTGAACGTTTCTTTTGCTTAGAAGTATGTCTCTTAGGAACTGCCATTTACTTGATCTCCTTTATTGTAGAATTACGTCTTTAGGTCACTAATAAAAAGTGCCTAAAACACTTCACGCTTGTTAATGATACTATTCGTCTGCGAATAAATCAAGCGCTATTAGTTATTCTTGTCCTGATTGTGTCCGTTTGAGCCCCAGAACCAGCCAATCAAAACACCAATAATTATCATTAAGACCAAAATGATAATCAAGGGCAACTTAAATTTGAACAGACCAAAATTGATTGCTACCTTATCCGTATTAAGCACCACAAAGATAACGGCTAACAAACTGAGGACCAGACTAAGAATTAACTTTATCTGACTTGCTTTGCTTTTCATTAAACTGCCCTACTTTCTTGAGGCAAACTGGATAGACAATTGGTCGCCAATCCCTGGAAAAAGTTGGTAGAGCTTGGCCAAAAAAGCTAGGCTAAGCGGCAGGTTCAGTTCACGGCGATGACTACCAAAGGAGTGAACCACTTGCCAAGCAACATCATCTGGATCTAGCATGAACCGCTGCACGTTTTTAACATAGTTGCCGCTTTGATCAGCGATATTGAAAAAGTTTGTGTATACAGGGCCTGCATTGACCGTCATCACCTTGATCCCAAAAGGCTTGAGTTCTAACCGCAAGACATTGGAAAATTGGATGACAGCAGCCTTAGAAGCACTATAAGCCGCTGACTTGACCGTTGGAACTTTGCCTGCAATTGAGCCAAAGTTAACAATTTGTCCACTCTTTTGGTCGATCATTAGCCGGCCAATTAAGCGGGTAAAGTACATCAGACCCAATACATTAACTTGAAACATTGCCGTAACCAGGCGGCGGTCCATTTCGACAAACTTGCCAAACTTGCCAAAACCGGCACAGTTCACCAAGTAATCTACGTGCTTGGTTACTTTGACAATATTTTTAAAGGCAGTTTCAATTGCTTCGCTGTCGCTCATATCAGTCACAAAAACATGCGTTGCAGCTCCCGACAATTCATGTGCTTCGGCGGCAATCCGGTCTAATTTATCCTTGCTCCTTGCGATTAGGATAACAGTGGCGCCTCGTCCAGCACTTTCTAAAGCAATGGAACGCCCAATGCCACTAGAAGCACCAGTTACAACAACCACCTTGTCCCTTAAAGAATCACTCATTTTTTTCACCTTTCATTGGAATTACAACCCGATCAAAATCATTTGCTAATTTTGTATTGGGGAAAATTTTTTCTGCTTGATCTTCCAGCTTTTTAGCCTTGGCTCCCAGGTACCTGGCTGAAATGTGGTTCAGGTACAAGCGCTTAACGCCATTGGCACGTGCCACCTTGGCCGCTTCAACAGCGGTCGAATGGTAGTAAGAATGAGCCAAATCTGCCTCATTACCTGCAAAGGTGGACTCGTGGACCAGCACGTCAGCATTTTGCGCAAGTTTAGCAATTGTTGGTGTAGACCGCGTGTCATAGATAATTGTGACAACCCGCCCTGCTTTGCTTGGTCCTAAGAAGTCTTTGCCTTCAAGGACCGTCCCATCAGTCAAGGTGACTTGCTCGCCGTTTTTCAATTTACCAAGGAGTGGCCCGTTAGGTACATTATAACGCGCTAATTTGTCCATTAAAAGCTCACCCTGGTGTTCTTCTTCAACTACCCGGTAGCCAAAACTAGGCACGCGGTGAACCAACTTCTGAGCGAATACTTTAAAGCCCTGCCCCTGGAAAATAAGTCCGCCCTCTTCGAGTTTAACAAATTTAATTGGATAAGAAATCTTTGTTCGGGAAATCTTCAAGGCCGTACGGACAAACTGTTCAAGACCGGCGGGGCCGTAAATCGTTAATGGACCAACATCACCTTGAAAGGAACGCGTGGCCAAAAGACCAGGAAGACCAAAAATATGATCTCCATGGTTGTGCGAAATAAAAATTTTCGTCACTTTGCGCAACCTGATATTAGTCCGTAAGATTTGATGCTGGGTAGCTTCGCCGACGTCAAACAACCAGATTTCATTAATTTCATCAAGCATTTTTAACGCAATGCTTGAGACGTTGCGCTTTTTTGATGGTTGGCCTGCTCCAGTACCTAAAAACTGTAACTCCATATGTTTCCTGTTCTAAAACTTAGCGTGTTCAATAATCGATTTTACAATTAAAACACTATAATACTTTGATCCTAACGGGTTGGGGTGGGTTTGATCTTCATAAAACCACTTCGGATGAGACTTTGAATATGCATACCAGTCAATGATAACCAAGTTGTGGTACTTCTTGGCTGCTTGCTCTAAGAGACGGTTAACTTGGTTTTGCCAGGGGCGATTGGGCACATGGGTATTGACCCAAAAGACCTGCCGCTTCGGTCCTAGCTGGTCCATCACCTGGTCTAAATCAGACATTGGAAAGGGACCGTTAGTGCCTAATTCAATTAATACATTTTGCGCCAGTGCATGCTGTTTCTTATATTGACTCAAAGAGCCAAAGGCTGCAGATAGTTGGCGCGAAATTGCTGCATCAATCACTGCCTTAGGCATTAATCGCGCCAGGTCATTGCTCGAACTGGCCAAGACCGAATCGCCAACCGCAGTTAGTCCAACTTTTCGGGCCAGCTGCAAGTCAACTTGTGATATGCCATACTTCTTGAATTTTGAATTAATGGGGTGAACTCTTGACGCCCGTTTAGCTTCCCTAACTAGTTTAGCCTTTTTTTGCTTTTTTATCTTGTCTTTTTTTAACTTTAAGATTAACGACTTATTTTCTCTTTCCTGCTTTTGGTTATTGAATCTAATCTGGCGGGCCAATTGAGACTTGCTGAAGTCTTGGGCCTTAACTGTCGGGGATATAACTATTGCTGCACTCCCCACCAGCAAAACCAAACTGGCTATGATGGCTTGTCCTTTAAGAAAGTAGTTTTTAGTTCGCCGATCAAAGACGCTGGCAATGTACTGCTTAGCTTGAGACCAAGTAATTCGCCCTAATGGTTTTTCAATAAAGCGGTAAGCCAGTTCACTTATCAGCAGGATAAGACAAACTTCAACTAGCCGATAAATAAGCACGTGGTCAGCTAGATTGGTCACCTTGTCTTCAAAGAAGATCATCACTGGAAACTGGTAGAGGTAAATGCCGTAACTTCTTAAACCCATCCAAGTAAAGACGGGATTAGTCAACCACTCATTCCAGCGGCTGCCAGGATGAGCAATGATGCCCACTATAACAACAGTTAAACTAGTGAAAAGCAGCATTCCACCGCAATATGGAAAAGGTCTTTGGGGATCCATCAGCGGACTAAAGAATAGTGCAATCATACCGATTAAGGTGAGTAACCCCACACCATCCAAAAGACGGGCATCGCTTTGCTTAATATTTGCCCTCAACTTATCCATAGGCCAAACTAAAGCCAAGGCTGCACCCAAGCCCAGTGCAAAAAAACGCGTATCAGTGCCATAATAGATGCGGTTGATGTCTACTTTACCTATGAACATTGCTGCCATCTCAACGGCTGAAGCCAAAGATAGCCCCAGCAAGATGCCAGCAATCTTTTTTCTCTTTTTGCCATACTTAACTAGTAAAAAGACCACTACCGGCCACAAAATATAAAATTGACCATTGATGGCCATGGTCCATAGGTGGGTAAAGGGCGACTCATTACTAGCAAACCGTTCAAAGTAACTCTGGCCATTTGCAATCTGCCAAAAATTATAGATGCTAAGCAAGTTGCTAACAACAATCTGGTCCAGTTTAACCAGCAAGTTGCGTTGAAATAATAAGATGTAGGCACTAGCGAGCCACAATACTGTAATTAGCTGGGGATATAGTTTCTTTAGCCGGCCCCAGTAAAATTTTTTACTATCAAATGAACCTTTTTGTTCGTACGAGCGCAGAATTTGCCCTGTAACCAAGTAGCCTGATAAAACAAAAAAAATCGGAACCCCAAGATAACCGCCAACAAAAGTATTGGGGTCGAGGTGGTATAAAATCACACCAATAACTGCCAATGCTCTGAGTCCAGAATATCCTGTAATAAACCGATTTTTTGCCATTTTTTTAATTTTTCTTTTTATTGCACAAATTCAAAATTGAATGTGCCGATTATAACATCATCGCCGTCGACCGCACCCTTTTCCCGTAATGCGTCATCAACGCCCAGATTCTTAAGCTTTCGGGCAAGGCGGATGATTCCGTCATGGTAGTCCAAGTTGGTTCGCTCTACCAACCGCTCTAGGCTCGCACCCTTAATCTCAAAGACGTGATCCTCAAGCTTGGTAATTGTAAACTCATTCTTCTTGGGACCTTCATACTTGTACTCTTTGACTGCTTGACTAGTAGTTGTCTCTTGGACTAGCTGCTCTTTTTCAACCTCTTCAACCAGGCTTGCCGTATCCTGCATCAAGTGGTCAACACCATGATGCGTCACACTGGAAATTGCATACACTTGCTGGTCTATTCCAGTTTTTTGCAGCTTTTCCTTAAACTCGCTTAACTTCTCTTCGGCCCGAGGCAGGTCTAATTGGGTGGCTACAATCAGCTCCCGTTTCTTCTTCAGATCTGGATCATATTGCAGCAATTCTTTACGGATAGTCTGGTAGTCTTCAAAGGAATCCCGGCCATTGCCTGGATCCATTGCCACTAAGTGCAAAATAACCTTAGTTCTTTCGATGTGCCGCAAAAACTGGATGCCAAGGCCCACGCCTTGACTGGCTCCTTCGATTAAGCCGGGCAAATCAGCCATAGAGAAGTCTCGACCATCAGGCAGAATCACCATCCCCAAGTTGGGCGTCAATGTTGTAAAAGAATAAGATGCAATTTTGGGCTTAGCCTTAGTTACAACCGACAACAACGTTGACTTTCCTACTGACGGAAAGCCAACTAAGCCAACATCAGCAATGACTTTCAATTCCAAGCGCAAAACCCGGTCTTCGCCTGGCTCACCATTTTCGGCGATTTCAGGAGCAGTGTTGACACTGGTTGCAAAGTGAATATTGCCTCGGCCTCCACGGCCACCATGTGCAACAACTAATTCTTGTTTATTTTCGGTCAAATCGCCAATTTCTTCATTAGTATTAAAATCATAAACTGTGGTTCCAACTGGTACCCGCAAGTACAGATCCTTGGCACCGTGTCCGTACTGGGACTTGATGCGGCCGTTTTCGCCGCTGTCTGCCTTAAACTTACGCCGGTAGCGAAAGTCCATCAGAGTTCTCAAGCCGCTGTCTGCAACAAAAATAATGCTGCCACCTCGGCCTCCGTCGCCACCAGCGGGACCGCCATTAGGAACATACTTTTCATGGCGGAAAGCAACTATGCCGTCGCCACCTTTTCCGGCTTGGACTTCAATCTTCGTTTGATCAACAAATGTAGGCATATACGATCTCCTTCCGTCTTCTCTAACCTTAATACTATACCACAAACCAAAGCGATAATCGTGAGAAAGTCAACTTGTTACAGCATTAACTTAACCGTCTGGGCTTGCGGAAGGGTTAACCCAACCGCACGTAGCTCATCAAGTGAGGCTTCTTTGATTTTCTTCAGCGAACCAAACTGCCGCAGGAGCTTGTTCCTACTCTTGGGACCAATACCCTTAATTGAGTCCAGCTTGCTCGATAATGCGTTCTTGGCGTGCGTCCGCCGGTGAAAAGTTATGGCAAAGCGGTGCACTTCATCTTGGATCCGAGTCATTAGGTAAAAGCCTTGTGACTTTGGATCGAGCTGGATTAATTTCAGCGGGACGCCATTGATTGGATCACCAAAAAGCAGGTGGTTGGTCCGGTGCTTGTCATCCTTAACCATTCCGGCCACAGGAATATTTAGGTTCAGTTCATTGCGCAGGATGTCTTCACATGCGTCAATTTGAATCTGCCCTCCATCCATCAAAATGAGGTCAGGCATTTCTTGGTGCTCGCGCAATAGCCTGCTGTAGCGGCGCCGGACAACTTCACGAGTGTTTTTAACTTCATCGCCCCCATTTTGGTGTTCGACTTCACCCTTTAGCTTATATTTACGGTAGGAATTTTTATCAGGTTCACCGTCTCTAAAAACCACTAATGCAGATACTGGGTCTGTACCCTGAATGTGTGAGTGGTCAAAGCTTTCGATTACATGTCCGTATGGCAGACCGAGTGCCGTAAAAATTTCTTTCTGGGCACCCTTTGTTTTGCGATTGCCTAGTTCAAGGAGGCGAAACTTGTCATCTAACTTAAGCTTGGCATTTTCCTTGGCCATTTCTAATAGTGACCGTTTTTGACCACGTTGCGGGGTTCGAACCGCAACCTTCAAAATCTCGCTCAGAGCATCGTTGTCTATACCTGCTGGCACCAGGACTTCCTTAGGCAGAACCCGGTTTTTTTGCCCATAAAACTGGACTATAAAGGAGGCAAAAGCGTCTTCAGGATCACTGGTATCAGTTAGGGGATACATCTTAGTTTCCCGTCTAAGCAGCTTGGACTGGCGCAGAAAGAAAATTTGTACCGATATCCATGATTTATCAACGTAGAAGTTAAAGATATCACGCTGAGTACTATCATTGGAAATAATCTTCTGCTTTTCAACCGTTTCTTCGATGTATTTGAGCTGGTCCCGGATTTCTGCGGCACGTTCAAATTCCATCCCTTCGGCTGCGGCCATCATCTTTTGCGTTAAGTCCTGCTTAACCCAAGCAATATCGCCATTCAAAAAGCTCTTGATTTTTTTGATTTGGGCTGCATATTCTGCCTTAGGCACTTTTCTAAAGCAAGCACCCAGGCACTGTCCCATATGGTAGTATAGGCACGGGCGCCCCTGCTTACCATTGCAGCGGCGCAAGGGAAAAATCTTTTGGATGAACTTCAGGGTTGCTTGGGCCGCATAAACATTAGGATAAGGTCCAAAGTAATAACCGCCATCCTTGCGCACAATACTAGTCAGCTTGGTTTGCGGGTCACGTTCATTGGTGATTTCAATATAAGGATAGCCGGTTCCTTGTTTTAGCTGCACATTGTAATAAGGCTGGTATTTTTTGATTAAGGTAACTTCTAGTAAAAAAGATTCCTTGTCAGTTGAAACCGTGATAATGTCATAGTCACGAATTTCTCGTACCAGTTCAGCCCGTCGTCCCACCTGCTTGCTCTTAAAGTAAGACCGGACTCGGCTTCTAAGATTTTTTGACTTGCCTACGTAAATAACTTTTCCGTTGATGTCCTTCATTAAATAGCAACCTGGCTTAGCAGGCAGAAGCTTCAATTTGTTTTCAATTAACTCTGTTGCCAAAAAATCATCCCCCAATTTGCTGAACCAATTTTACCATAAAATGCGAACTAGTGATTCCCTCTTTGCTCAGGTTGCAAGTATCCTTAACGATGATTTTACATAATTTTTCTTATTTAAAATCAGTTTAATATTCTTGTTCTATACCTGGCTTATGACCCTATTTTTGTTTATAATAAACAAAAACGAAAGGATTTTACCCATGGGCCTAACTTTTAAAAAACAAGATGAATTAGAAAAGCTGTTTGATAAATTTGCTACAGTTCCAGAAGATAAAAAAAAGAAACTGCGCAAAAATAAGGACAGCATCACCAAGGATAAAGATAAATAAAATGGCTCCCTGAGGGAGCCATTTTTGCTAGTTAAAGATATTGTTCAATCCATTCCCACACTTCTTTAACGTGTGTTTTTTGCACGGAACTGTATGTAAGAACCTCTACGTTGTCATATGACAAGTTGAGGCTCTTTTTTAAATTGGCAAACACCTTGTTTACCTGATTTTTCTTCACCTTATCGATTTTGGTACAAACGATTAGGATCGGCAGGTTCAAGCTTAGCGCATAATTGTACATCGTCACATCATTTTCAGTTGGACTATGACGGGCATCCATCAAGATAATCAGTCCCTGCAAGTTGGCCCGATCTTCAAGGTAGTCTTGAATCATTTCACCAAACTTTTGTCGTTGCACTTGCGAAACTTTAGCATAGCCATAACCTGGGACGTCAACCAAGTAAAATTCTTGGTTAATAATGTAAAAGTTCAGCGTTTGCGTCTTTCCTGGTTGTGAAGACGTCCTAGCCAAGTTTTTACGTCCTAGCAGTGAATTGATTAAACTCGACTTGCCTACATTAGAGCGACCTGCCAGGGCAATTTCAGGCAGTTTGTCTTTCGGATACTGGTCTTCTCTTACGGCACTAATTGCATAGTCGCTATTTTTAATGATCATTTGCAGTCTTTACTTCTTCACTCGTCTGCTCTTCAGCATCTTCTTGGTATTTTATCTTGGGTTCAGCCTGGTCAGCAATTACTTCTTTGGTTACTTCGACTTCTTCAATATCAGGGTCACTAGGAGTCTTGTACATGATGCCCATCATTGCATTTTCAATAATGGTCCGCAATCCACGGGCCCCCATATTGCGGTCGATGGCTAGTTCAGCAATTGCCTGCAATGCCCCGGTCGAAAAGTCCAGTTTGACTTGGTCAAGCGACAGCAGCTTTTGGTACTGCTTAACAAGCGCGTTCTTAGGCTCGGTTAATATCCGAACTAGGTCATCGCGGTTAAGCTTGTTCAACGTAGCGATAATTGGTATACGACCAATGAATTCTGGAATTAGGCCGAATTTGACTAAGTCGCCTGTTGTTAAGTGGTCAATCCAGTCATCAGACTGTACCTTGTTCAGCTTGCTAGCGGCGCTAAAACCAATTACCTTCTTACCCAAACGACTCTTAACAATCTGTTCAATTCCATCAAAGGCACCACCGACAATAAATAGGATGTTCGTGGTGTCGATTTGAATTAACTCCTGCTGCGGATGCTTGCGTCCCCCTTGAGGCGGAACTGAAGCAACTGTGCCTTCCAAAATCTTTAATAAAGACTGCTGGACGCCTTCGCCAGAAACGTCACGCGTAATTGATACGTTTTCTGCTTTCTTGGAAATCTTGTCAATTTCATCAATATAGACTATCCCTCGTTCAGCCCGTTCAATATCGTAATCGGCATTTTGCAGCAGCTTCAGCAAAATATTCTCAACATCCTCGCCAACATAACCAGCTTCGGTCAAGGTCGTTGCGTCAGCAATAGCAAAGGGCACATCCAAGATCCGAGCCAAAGTTTGAGCTAAGTAGGTTTTGCCTGAGCCAGTTGGCCCAATAAGCGCAATGTTGGACTTTTGCAGCTCAGTTGAAGAATCTACGTCCATTTGGCTAACCCGTTTGTAATGGTTGTAGACCGCGACAGATAAAACCCGCTTAGCCCGCTCTTGTCCAATTACGTACTGGTCCAATTCTTGCTTGATTTCCATTGGCTTAGGTAAGTCACGTGCCTTTTTTAATGAATCTGATCTCAATTCATCGTCAATAATCTTTTTAGATAAAGCAACACACTCATTACAAATATAGACGCCATTGCCAGCAATCATCTTCTTAACTTGATCTTGTGTTTTATCACAAAAGGAACACTTAATTTCCTCTTGATCAGTAAACTGTGATGCCATTCTATTCCTCCTCAATAATACAAGTCTAAGATTATCATAAATCAGCCTCAGCATCTGCATTATTTGCTTATAAAAATAAAAAGGTGGCTCAACAACCACCTTTTTACTCAGATTTTAAGCTTTTACTTATCAGCCTTTTTGTCGTCTTCTTTAATCTTGGCTTTAGCAACTTGCTTGGCACTATCTGCTACAAGGTCAATCGCCTTGCGAACATTAATGTCGTGAGCAAGCATGTCGTCGGTCAAAGTGTTACGGACGGTCTTTTCATCCATGTTGTATTCACTAGCCAGATTCTTGATCTCTTCATCGATTTCTTCTTTAGAAGCTTTGATATCTTCTTTTTTGACAATCGCTTCAAGCACTAAGTTAGTCTTAACTCTTTCAGCGGCATCTTGGCTGAATTGTGAACGCAATTGGTCTTCATTGGTATTAGTCAGCTTGTAGTAAGTTTCTGGACTAATGCCTTGACGCTGCATGTTGCCAAGATACTGGTTCATTTGGGTGGTAACATCCTCTTGAATCATTGCATCAGGAATTTCATCGATTGTGGCATTGGCTACTGCTCCTTCAATGGCAGCTTGCTCAATTGCTTCCTTGGCAGCGTCTTCTTTCTTGGTCTTCAGGTCCTTCTTGATCTTTTCTTTCAGCTCGTCAAGAGTGCCAACGGAATCATCAACATCCTTGGCAAATTCGTCATCAAGTTTAGGCAGTTGCTTTGACTTAACTTCGTGAACCTTGGTAGCAAAGTGTGCTTCTTTGCCTGCCAAATCCTTTGCACCATAATCTTCGGGGAATGTGACAACTACGTCGACATCGTCACCAGCCTTATGGCCAATTAATTGGTCTTCAAAGCCTGGAATGAAGGTTCCGGATCCCAGTTCAAGTGCGTAATCGTCAGCTGAACCACCATCAAAGGCCTTGCCATCTACTGTGCCTTTATAGTCAATTGTGACCGTGTCGCCTTTAACAGCAGCATCCTTCTTAAGAACAAGTTCAGCATTCTTTTCACGATCTTGTTCCAATTCAGCGTCAACATCCTTGGCATATACCCTGGTGTTTTGCTTAGGTACTTCAATCCCCTTGTAGTCGCCTAATTTAACTTCTGGTTCGACACTGACTGTGGCCTTCATGGTCCAGTCCTTGCCCTTTTCCATTGATACAGGCGCAATTTGCGGTTGACCTACTGCTGCAATACCAGCTTCCTTGAGGGCTGCTGAATATGCATCTGGCAGAGCAATATTTAAGGCATCTTCGTATAAAGATTCTTCACCATAATATTGGTCAAAAATCACCCGTGAGACATGACCTTTTCTAAAGCCTGGTACCCGTAAACTATTCTTAACTCGCTTAAAAGCTTGGTCTAACCCACGCTTGACTTCCGCCTGGGAAATATCAAAAGTAAGTTCACCGGTCGTTTTAGCCGTTTTATTCCATTTTACAGACATTAATTAAATACCTCCAATGTCAAGTTTGACTGCATCTTTGCATACTAAATTATCTTACATTAAACGCTCGCAAAAAACAAATTTAGGCAAAAAAAGATGTACTTCTATGAAGAAGCACATCTTTTTAAACTGTTTAAAGCGAACTAGTCAAGGATTTCAGTAACCTGACCAGCACCAACAGTACGACCACCTTCACGGATAGTGAACTTAGTACCCTTTTCAATGGCAGCTGGTTTAATCAAGTCAACAGTAAATTCTGTGTTATCGCCAGGCATAACCATTTCTGTACCTTCTGGTAATTCGATTTCACCAGTGATATCAGTAGTGTGGAAATAGAATTGTGGACGGTAATCTGAGAAGAATGGAGTGTGACGTCCGCCTTCTTCCTTCTTCAAGATATAAACTTGACCCTTAAACTTGTTGTGGGTTTGAATTGAGCCAGGTGCGGCTAAAACTTGTCCACGAGTAATTTGGTCACGATCAATACCACGAAGCAAGACACCAACGTTGTCGCCGGCTTCACCTTGGTCTAAAGTCTTGTGGAACATTTCCAAACCAGTAACAACTGACTTGAGAACCTTTTCAACTAAACCAACGATTTCAACTTCATCGCTGATCTTAATTGTACCACGGTCAATACGACCAGAAGCAACAGTACCACGACCAGTAATAGTGAAGACGTCTTCAACTGGCATTAAGAATGGCTTGTCAGTTTCACGTTCTGGAGTTGGAATGTATTCGTCAACAGTGTCCATTAACTTCATGATAACGTCTTGTTGTTCCTTGTCACCTTGCAAAGCTTTCAAAGCTGAACCACGGATAACTGGAATATCATCACCAGGGTAATCGTATTCAGTCAACAAGTCACGAACTTCCATTTCAACTAAGTCGATCAACTCTGGGTCGTCAACTAAGTCAGTCTTGTTTAAGAAGACAACAATATAATCAACCCCAACTTGACGAGCAAGCAAGATGTGTTCACGAGTCTGTGGCATTGGACCATCAGTTGCGGCAACAACTAAGATGGCACCATCCATTTGCGCAGCACCAGTGATCATGTTCTTGATGTAGTCAGCGTGACCTGGAGCATCCATGTGGGCATAGTGACGTTTTTCAGTCTCATATTCCACGTGGGCGGTATTGATAGTAATACCACGTTCTTTTTCTTCTGGCGCAGCATCGATTTCTGAATAATCTTCAGCCTTTGCCAAGCCTTTTTCTGATAAAACTTTAGTAATAGCCGCTGTTAAAGTGGTCTTACCATGGTCAACGTGACCGATAGTACCGATGTTTACGTGCGGCTTTGTTCTAACGTAATGTTCTTTTTCTGCCATTAAAATGACCCTCCTGTAAATTTGCAAGAAGTCCGTTGAGTAAGTAACGGATAGTTCTCTGTTGAATATTGTACTACTTTCATGGGCAAATGCCTAGTATTTTAATGCATAGAGCCATGCCCAATGAAAACGTCCTTTGCTATTATACTAAATACCTTTAAAAAGTAAAGCCCCTTTGACCAAATTATTTAGGTAAATAGTGGTCGATTGCCTCAAAAAGCTTGTGGTTGGCCCTTCCGTCATGGTGGTCAATGTATGCGGCAATGTCTCTGGCAAAGCTGTCTGGCTCATCGACATACTGGTTAATTTTGGGGTAAATGCTACCCAAAATTAAGTTCACCTCACCTAAGACGGCAGGCAACTGGCTCGGCCGGTGATAAAAGCGCGTGCCTATACCTGATACCACTTCGCGGTAGATCGGATCTTTTTCAAGCAAGCTCGTCTTTTGCGGCACAAACTCTTCTATCTTGCCCAGTACCAGCACCTTAACCTTATATGTGATACCCAAACGGGTTAGGTCTTCACACAACGATATGCGCACGGCAAAATTAAGGCTGGGATCAACCAGCAGGCTCTGGGCAAAATTTTGGAAGTTTGCCAAGTCCAGCTTAAACAATTGTTGGTAGTCATACTGTGTTGGTTGGCTTTTTTGCTTAAATTCGCGCATCACTTTCTGCTGCTGGTCTAGATCCAGCGGATCTACCGCAATAGACTTCTCTTGCTCGCTCAAGTGCTTTACTTCCAGCGCTTCAATGACGAAGTGGTTGGCCTGCAAAACTTTGCAATATGCCGCGTAGACTTCTGGATCGGAAAACAGGTCTTTTTCCTCTTTAAGCAAAGCATA
This sequence comes from Lactobacillus sp. XV31L, assembly GCF_059900865.1. Taxonomy (NCBI): domain Bacteria; kingdom Bacillati; phylum Bacillota; class Bacilli; order Lactobacillales; family Lactobacillaceae; genus Lactobacillus; species Lactobacillus sp. XV31L. The sequence continues at coordinate 129,342 of NZ_JBWXGC010000003.1, forward strand.
AGCACTATAGTCTTCATTAGTTTTGAGGTATAGGTCACAAAGCTTCATGACCACTTCCTGATTGGGGCCGGCGCGCAATGCTTCTTCAGCATTTTCAATTGCTTGGTCCAGATTCCCTTGGGCCTCATTCTTACGGGCAAGTCCCAGCAGATTTCGCTGACTCAGTGAAGTCATTGCTAATCCTTCTTGACAATCCGCCGACCAGATTTATTTACATTCACTTGGCGGCGATCGTCCTTGCCTTCTTCACCCTTGTCATTGCGTTTTTGCATTGCCCTATGGCGGTTTTGATTAACTTCCATAACCACTGGCAGGACAACTGGACGACGGTTGGTTTTTTTGTACAAAAAGCGCTCTAAGTCGTTGCGCACATCCTGCTTAATTTCAGTCCAGTCGAACTTCTTGTGTTCAAAATTATTCATAATCGTCTTTTTGATAAGTTCAATACTATCACTCATCAGTTGTCGATTCGCCTTGATGTACACGAAGCCTCGGCTAGTAACCTGAGGTTGCGCAATGATCTTCTTTTTGCGCCGGTCAATCGTGACCACAGCAATGAAAATACCGTCATCAGACAAAACTTCACGATCGCGTAAGACAATATTGCCCACATCGCCGATGCCTGAGCCATCAATCATAGTATCTTCACCTGGAACGGGATCAGTTAGGTAAAAGCGTTTGCGTTTAAAGTCATAATTCAGGCAGTCGCCATTTCTTGAAAGAAAAATATTTTCTGACTTTATTCCAGCACGAACTGCTAAATCACGGTGCACTTCCAGCAAGCGATACTCACCAATTACCGGGATCAAAAACTGCGGCTTGAGGATATCAATAAGCATCTGCAAGTCTCGACCTGTGGCATGTCCGCTGGTGTTCTTAGCCTTGCCAAGCTGAATAACCGTGCCGCCGGCACTATATACAGCGTCACTTGTCTGGGCTACCATTGTTTCGACTGAGTGGGACGGGGTTGTTGCAATGAAGACTAGGTCATCTTGGTGAATAGTAATCATGCTATGGCGGTTTTTAGCCATTTTTTGCAGAGAATTCAGTGGTTCACCCATCTGGCCAGTTTCCAGAATAACTGTTTTACTGTCTGGCGTTTCCTTTAGGTCCTTAACTCGCATCAAAAGACCCTTGGGTACTGTGAGATAACCCAAATCCATTGCTGTGCGCACAATTTTGGCGACATCACGACCAGTTAGCAGAACCCGTCTGCCCGTATCATGAGCTGCATTCAAAACTTCCTGAATTCTAATTAGGTTGGAGGCCTTGGCTGCAACAATTACCCGCCCCTTTGCATTGCGAAAGACGTTGGTAACATAATCACCAATTTCTTGTTCAGAAACATTAGGCAAGGCTGCTTCGGCATTGGATGAATCACTTAATAGAGCCAAAACCCCCTTGGGTGCAATCTCAGCCAAACGGTCTAAATCCGTTCGGTATTTCGGAGCTGCTGTTGGGTCAAACTTAAAGTCACCCGTATAAACCACTTCACCTGCTGGCGTGTGGAGGTCAACGCCTAATGAATCCGGTATGGAATGCGTGGTGCAGAAGAACGAGATGCTGGCACTTTTAAATTCAATTTCAGTATCTGCATCAATAACGTGGAATAAGCTGTTTTTTATTCGCTTATTTTCCCGCTTAACCGTGATTTTGGCGAGTTCAACTGTTAGTTGGGAGCCAAACACGGGAATATCATACTGGCGCAATATATAAGGCAAAGCGCCAATTGAATCAGCATGCCCATGGGTCAAAAAGATGCCGACAACCTGGTCGCCATACTGCTCGAAAAAGTCGAGATCTGGAATTACCAAATCAATTCCGTACAAGGTACTATCAGGATACTTAAGGCCAGCGTCAAGGACAAAAATTTCATCATTAACTTGAACAGCGAACATGTTCTTTCCTTGTTCACGGACGCCACTCAAAATCATTATTTTAACTTGATCAGTCATTATATTTCCTTTTCTATCTTTGCTATTCAGTTGTTATTTATGGATCATTAAGATCACAACGCAAAAAGTCTCTTAACATATTTTAGCATAAAAAGCAGTTTGATTAAAAATAAAAAAAGCCAACTCTCGACGGAGAGTTGACTTTTTTGTTGCAGGACTGCCTTTAACGACGCAGACCCAGCTTCTTAATTAATTCACGGTAACGATTAATATCGTTATCTTGTAAGTAACGAAGCAAATTACGACGGTGACCAATCTTCTTTAAAAGACCAACGTATGAGTGGTGGTCATGGGAATGATTCCGCATGTGCTCAGTCAAGTTGTTGATGTCTGTTGTCAAGATTGCCACTTGAACTTCAGTAGAACCAGTATCGCCCTCGTGGGTTGCAAAGTTCTTAATGATTTCATCTTTTTCTGCTTTTGAAATTGCCATAATGATTTTCACCTTTCACTAAAATAATTGCCGTTAACAACGTTTACCGTCAGGTGTGAGCGCGCAAACAGCGTTAACGGTTCACAACAATAGTATGATACAGATTATTTTTTTAAAAAGCAAGTACAATTTGCCTTGCATCTGCAATTATAGTCCAGTATAATCTAATAAGTGAATTTACAATTATTGGAGGTGAATTTTATGCCACAAATCAAATCAGCGATCAAGCGTGTTAAGACTCAAGATGCCGCTAGAAAGCGCAATGCTGCTCAAATGAACCAGTTAAGAACAACGATTAAGAAGTTCAAGACTGCTCAAGCTGCCGGTGCTGAAAGCGCCTCTGAATTACATGTTACTGCTGCTCGTGCACTGGACAAGGCTGCTTCTAAGGGACTTATCCATAAGAACAAGGCCAGTCGTGACAAGAGTCGCTTGGCTAAGTTAGCAAAATAATTTAACTAAAAAGCAAAAAGGCAAAGATGAATATTCATCTTTGCCTTTTTTATACGCTTAAAACAAATAAAGTTAAAAAATTATTGTCGTGGTATTGTCCCCTCTTATAATTAAAATCAATCTTGATTGCTTGCTCCAATAGCGCAGCTAACTTATCGATCGACAACTTGTTGCTAAGACTTAACTTGACCCGGTATGGGTGCACACCCAACTCCTTAGCAATTTGGGCTTCATTTCGGTTGCGGGCTTGGAGAATTTTTGCCACTAAAGTCAACTCTAGTTGGTTTTCAAAAACAGCAAGCACCTGAATTGGGTTGCTGCCTTGACGCAGTTGGTTTTGGAGCCGATTCACTGCCTCTTGATACTTATGCTGCCAAGCTGCTTCCTGGATGGCAAAAACATTTTGCGCAATGGACAAATCGATGTTTTTTTCAATTTCTTTGCTAGTGATCTTGCCATTTTCAGCCACCATCTTTAGCTTATTGTAATTGCTCAATGCCGTGTCCAGAACTTGATCACTGCGCTCCAGCAGGAGTTGCAAGTCTGCTGTGGCAACTTGGTAGCCTTCTGCAGCAATGATTTGCCGAACAACCTTGCCTACTTCATATGGCTTAACTTGGGTATCAACCACGTTAAGCTGCTTTAAAGCCGTCTTGGTCAATTTTTTGCGGCGGTCCAACTTATCGTAGGATGCCACTATGACAATAACGTCGTCAAGCTGAGCAAGATGATCAAAGATTTCCTGCAGCTGCTGAAGTTGTTTTTTATACTTTTTGGGTACCCTGGCGGTTAAAAAAAACGGATTTTTAATTATTAGCAGTTTTTGCTGACTAAATAGACTTGACTCAGTAACATCTGCAATCAAATCGTCTAGGCCATCGCTTTCGCAGTCCACCACCACTCTTTCCATATCTGCAAAAGCTGGTTCATGGACGTAAGATCTAGCCAAATAATCATTGAGGAAATCATCATCACCTACAATTAAGGTGTGTGGATTGTTAATATTGGTATTTTTAAATAAAGAAAGTAGCGTCATTTCGCTTCTCCAGGGAATATCTTGTCTTAAGCAAATTAAGGTCTGTTTACCATAAGTCTAAATAATAATACCACATTACCTTATTGATGCCTACGGTGCAAAAGACAGATACCAAAACCACCAGAAAGTTTTAACCTAAGTCAAATACCACACCTAACTATTTTCCCTGGAAGAAGAGGTATTTATTTCATTTAATCACTTATTTATAGAGCTTGTACAAAAGACCAAAGTTGGGTATGCCCAATCCCGTTGCCTGATTGTAAATTGTGCCCGGTTGACCCGTGTAATAGCCGTTGGTATTGTTAATGACACTATTGAGCGGCTTCAAGGGACTATCTTTTTGACTTGCCAGCTGATAGAGTTGCGGGTTCCAAAAGCCCATCCGCAGCCGGTGCGACTGGCTGTTAATCAGCGCGGCTACACCAGCAAACTGTGGTGCAACAATGCTGACACCACCGTTATTGGCTATCCACGGTGAGTGACCCTTCTCATATTGGTAGACGGTGTAACCAGTCGAACCTGAAGAATTGGCAGACAAGTCAGGATAGTTGCGGCCACTTCCCGTACCTGTCAAGAGGGGCGGTGTGAAGTTATATCTGCTGAATTCCTTCATGTAGTTTTGGGCCTTAAAGGTATTGATGCCCGCAATGCCTTCCTGATAAAACGGTGTCTCGTAATGGCTACTGAAGCCACCACCAGAACCTACCAGAAAGCTTTTTAGCAACGAAGGGTATTTTTTAAGCAAAGTTTTGGCGCGTGCTTTTTTAAGCGACTTCAAATTGTTCAGAGTATAACCTTGCCACCAAGCAGTTTCTGGCAAGCGCACACGTCCCAAAGCAATGGCAAAAGATGGAATCCCCTTGCCTTTAGTCTTAGCTAATTTGGAATAGTCAATGTCTACTGGCAATGAGGTTCCCCCAACACAGGTCATCCAAGGATTTGTGGACAATGGGTCATCTGTTTTAAGCGTGTAGCCTAATGTGCCATATCTACCCTTAATTTTGGTCACGGTTGGCAACAAGGCGCCGTGGTCACCTGAAATAATTATGTTGGAAATGCCTTGCAGTGCAGCCTGAGCCATCAAAAGGTTGAATAACTGGGGATTGTTCGATGAGATTAGCTGCTTTTTTAACAAATAGCTAATCGTATCGCTTTCTATAAGCCCCCAGCTACAGGTCAATACGGAACTGCGGTTATCGTTGATTGCCTGGGTGTACGTTGACAAAACATTGGTTAACGATGAGACTTCCCCATCATAGACATGAATGTTTGCCTTGGGCGCAACCGAACCGGCATATTCAACATCCATCGTGGTCTCACCTTCATGGCTACTGTATAAATTGTTTAGCAAATACCAGCGATTAATTGGTGCTTTGGTGGACTGCAAGCGGCTAGGTGCAGTTGAAACTTTTTCATGGCGCCAAAAGTTAAGTGCATCAGATTCTCGGATGCCCCAAAAGAGACGACTCCAATCGTTTGTCCCTGACCCGTCAAGCCTTGTCGATAAAGATTATTGACTTGGTAATGATTAGTAAACTTAGAAGTAAAGCCAGACTTCATGTTGTTCTGAATTGCTGTACTTTTTCCCACGTTTTTTACGCTTTGGCGAGCGCTACTGTCTTCTAAGTAAAACAGATAATCTGGATTATGTTCTGTTAGGCCGACCACGGCCAACACGGATTGGGCCAAATATTGTGGAAAATGTGCTGCTGTTTTGCCAAACTGCAGCGGGTCACGATGGTAGCGCGCATGGTCAACCTTAACGTTAAATAACTTATTAACGTCGGTAGCTTTACCTGAAACTGTAATACTTAAGCCACTTGGTGCAAGTACTGCCCTTAAATGGTGTGCTTGCAGCAGCTTCTGCCAGCTATTGGTGAGACTTTCAGGCTGGCCAAATTCTTGCCGAATCTGGCCTGGTGCCATGAAGTGCTTAAAGGCAAAGGCGCCAGGCTGATTAACAGCCATCGCTTTTTTGAAATATTCTTCTTGATTGCGCGGTTTTAAAAAAATCATGAACGTGATTTTACTATTTGCCACCACCCTAAGTGGCCGGGTTAGCTTGACCCGATTGTCCTTGACAGGTGAACTCTGACTGCTGGCTAAGGCAGTGGTAGGCCCGCTCAGCACTATAGTGATTGCACTTAGTGCAGCTATAATCCAATAACTTTTTTCTTCAAAGCTTTTTCCTCCACAAAGTAATTACATTTTTAGTATTATATCATGTATAACATAGTATTGAAAATAGCTTTAACAAATTATTCAGTTTACCCATCTTCCCCAATTGGACTATAGCATTTAACAACCGTCACTGTTGGACTCTAAAAGTAGCATCACTCTTGCCTCTTGGGAACGTAACGGCTGAAATGAGGTTTAGTAAAGCGGCCATAAGACCAGGAAATCATCCCGCAGTCTTGCGTTGAAGCCCATGGAATGTGCTGTTCCTGCAGCGTAGCAATGGTTTCCGGATGAGGATGGTTAAATCGGTTGTTGCGCCCAGCTGAAATAAAAACCAGACTTGGTCGCAACTTTTGCATAAATTCTGGATCTGTTGACGTCCGGCTACCATGGTGGCCAAGCTTAAAATAATTCACAGACAAGCCATACTTGGCCATGATTGCTTGTTCACCCTCACGTCCTAAGTCGCCAGTGAATAACCAACTTTTATTAGCTAACTTGAACATTAGTGACAGTGAATCTTCATTTTCACCTGGGCCAGCTTTAAAAGGATATACCACGTTAAAGCGAATTTGGGGCTCAACCACCTCTTGCCCTGCCAGTAGTTGGACAAGCTGCTTGGCTCTTATTCGACCAGTTATCCGCTTGCGAAAGGACGGGTTAGCAAGAAGCCCGGCTGCCATATATAGCTTGTCTACCTTTACCTGGTCAAGTAGTGGCCCTAAGTCGCCGACATGGTCTGCATCCTGGTGCGAAACAAAACCTCCATTAATGTGGCTAATTCCTTGAGCCTTTAATAAAGGGATAGTAATTTTATTAATCTGCGGAGTTGATTTTTGACCGCCAAAGTTAAGTCGGCCACCCACATCAATCAGGTAAACCCGTCTGGGAAATGGCGTGGTTACTAAGATACTGTCCCCTTGGCCAACATCAATAAGCGTTACCTGCCCCGTCACCGGGAAGTGAATAACAGCAAATAAGACCGTGTACGTAAAGGCAAGTGCGCCTATAAGTGTATGCTTGATTTTCTTCTCGATGGCCCCCTCATTAATGCCAACTAGCAAGACTATAGTTAAAAACAAAAGCACCAGAGTCTGCCACCAATTTATTTTGCCAAAGGTCAACAAGCCTAACTTGCTGGCTGAAAGCTTGCTAATTAGCCGCTCTCCCGTCAAAAGCAATCCATTAGCCACCTGGCTAACTCCGGGCCAAAATGCAAAAAGCACTAAATTGGCAAAAGTCAGAGGCATGACAATCCAATTAAAATAAGGAACTACCAACATGTTAAAGAATACCGTCAAAAAATTGAATTGGAAAAAATAAAATAGCAGTAACGGCTGCAACAAGACATTTAATCCAGCAGAGCGCGCAAATGGAGACATTTTAGCAGTCATTTCCAAGCCCAAAGCCAGCAGGTAACTCAGAACTGCACCTGTACCCATCATTAGTCGCGGATTAAGTGCCAAGTGAATGATGCACGTCAATCCTAATAAGTCAAACTTAGCTAGCCGGTATCTTTTGAACCTGAATAACTGACCCAGCAAGTAAGTTAAACTAGCACGGACAAAGCCTGCCTGGCCAGCACTCAAAAAAATGCCCACAAGCAAAATAAGCAAACAAAACACAAAGGTTTCTTCTTGCGTTCGTTTAAAATAAAAACAGACTGTACTAATAGCTAAAGTATAAATTCCCACATGCAGTCCGGAAATACTGAGAATATGGATGACACCTAAGTCACGGTAATTGTCTAATATTTCTTGATTATCGCGGTCAGGATTTTCGCCCAATATCAGCTCGCTACTGAAAAAGCGCAAAATACGCGGCATTTGCTCAAAGTATCTTTGCAGACTAAAACGCAACTGGTGAATAAAATCTCTTATACCGCCAGCTCTGACTTGTATCTGGCAGCTGCTCAACTTGGCTTGACGCCAAATATTCTTGCTGGCATAGTATTTTTTTAAGTCGAATTGGCCATAATTGGTTGCACCCTGAACCTGGTCTACTTGCCCGCTTAGCTTAGTCAAGATGAGTAAGTGACCTCGGCTAAACTGCTTCACTTGCTCTTGGACAATCTTGGCAGAGACCAAAATGCGTCCCCTTGAGCTAGTGCCTATCCCCCAAAGCCAATCGCCATCGACTTTGGCCTGGTCGGGATATAGTCTGATAGCTTCAGGCAAGGTACTGCTTTGATAAGCCTTTTGTTCTTGTATATTTACCAGCAATCCGCCCAGCAAAATACATATCCCAACTACCCACTTCAAGTTACTATACTTACGCAAGATGAGGCACAGCAAATAAAGGCCTAACAGACTACAGACCAGCTTTTCAAGGGCAGTCGTACTCTGAAAGATTAACCAACTCAGATCAACCAGTAATAATGCCGTCAAGAGTAAAAAACCGGGGCTGAAGATTTCAAACTGCCAGCTGATCTTTGAGTGCTGCAAAGGTCTTGTCTCCAATCCCAGAAACTTGCTTTAAGTCAGCAATCTGCTTGAACTGACCAATTTTTTGCCGGTAGGCCACAATCTGCTCTGCCTTCTTTTCACCAATGCCGGGCAGCTTTTGCAATTCTTGACTGCTTGCAGTATTGATATTTACCTTGTTGCCAGTTTGTGATTCTCCTTGAGAGTTTGTAGCTGTAACTGACTCGCTAATGCTCGAGCCACCTACTGAAATAACAATTTCACTCGCTTTTATTTTCTCTCCTAGATAAGGAATATGGACCTTGTCTTGATCCTTTAAAATCAGTGCCTGATTGACCTGCTTCAAGTGGGCACGCCGCGTTAATCCACCAGCCGCATCGATCAGTTGCTTGAGCCTTGCACCTGCTTTCAAGGTATAGACATCTGGATGCTTGACAGCGCCAGATATGTCGCAAGTCACTTCCTGATCTTCTTTCACTGCTTGCTTGGACTTATCTTCTCTCTCCATTTGCCCAGACTCTTTGTTTGAACCCTCTGGGGCACTTATATTCTGCTGCGCATCGCCAAGTGAGTTGATGTCTGTTTCTTCTTGTTTACCATTATCATATTTAAACCAAAAGAAGATGCTTGCGACAGCCAAGCCAGCAATTACGTATTGCTTGTTGTCAACAATTAAATTTTTGATCCTTTCCCAATCCATTTTTATCACCCACTAATAAGTACGCAAAAAGCCCAGAAATATTCTGGACTTTTTTGGATTTATCTTATTAATAGTGTTGTTTTAAGTAGTTGAGTGCATCTTCAAAGTTTCCTACAGGAACAACTTTCATTTTGGTGCCGATTTGCTTGGCAGTTCTTTTAGCCACCACATAGTTGCTATCTGACTTCTTCACAACCGATGTGTCCGTTGGTGCAAAGAAGACTTCAGCTCCAGCCTTAGATGCAGCCACTACTTTCTTATCAACGCCACCAATTACGCCTACCTTGCCGTCTGCTGAAATGGTACCCGTGCCTGCAATCTTGTGCCCTCGAGCCAGATTTTGGTGGGTGAAGGCTTCATAACTGGTTAAGGTAAACATTAGACCAGCAGATGGACCACCAATAGCACCCGCATTAATCGTCAATTTAGGCTTGGTGGTAACTTTGACGTGTTCAACAAGTTGGATGCCAATTCCTGGTTTATTTGTCCCAGACACCTTTACAATGCGACCTGTAAAAGTAGCAGGTTTTTGCTCACGCAAGACCGCGATTTTGACACTTGCACCAATTTTTTGGCCTTGAAAGTAGTCCATCATTTCTTTAGTAGAGTGGAACTTGTGGCCGTTTGCTCCCAAGACAGTGTCGCCTACCTGCAGCTTGCCACGAAAACTTGAGTGCTTTTGGACCTGCATCACATAAACTCCCTCATAGTTTAGCTTAGGCTTTAGCCCAGCTTTTTTGGCCGCGTAATAAATAGCATTTTGCTGGCTTGTTTCCATATACCATCTTTGTAATTCTTCGTATTGGCTGCTTGTAGCAGAAGCCAGTAATTCAGACTTGGGCACCCTGCTAGTATACTTTTGCGTATAGCTTAACAAGAGCTGAAGCACACCAGCCGGTTCACTAGTTTCACTGACTGTCACCAAGTAAAAGTTAGTGGGCACCCGGCCCTTGCTCTTGACAAATTGCTTGATCGGAACAGCTTCACCAGGCATCTCAATATAGTAGTCAGTAGGCCAGCTTAGACCTACCACTATTATGACTAATGCCATAATTGCCAGGAACCAATTGCGGGCTCGTAGGTTACCCTTTATTTGCGAATTTTCTTTTTTAACCATTAATTGTTACCCAGTTTTTGTTCTACTGCCGCAGCCGCTGCTGCTGGCAAAAAAGCATGCACATCTCCACCGAACTGGGCTACTTCCTTGATTATGCTTGAGGCCACAAAACTGTTTTGCGGTTTGGTAAATAGCAGGACGGTTTCAACGTCACTGGCCAAGACCTTGTTCATTGCAGCAATTTGCTGCTCATATAAGAAATCAGCACTGTTGCGAACGCCGCGGATAATTGCATCCGCATGTAGTTCACTAGCTACTTTAGTAGTCAACTCATCGGGCCGCTTTAAGACCTCAACTTGGGGCAAGCCCTTGAGCGCATCTTGCACTAAACTGACCCGCTCGTCAACCGTAAAAAGATAGTGCTTAGATGTATTGGTCATGACGACTACATAAACTCGGTCAAACAGTTTAACTGCCTGCTTGACAACGTCAACGTGACCGTTGGTTATTGGGTCAAAAGAACCCGGAAAAAGTGCAACGTTCATTAGTCTTCCTTTCGATAAAAACGCGTAATTGTCTTGCCCAAATGGTGCTCACTAGACATAGTATAGCCAGCAATCTCACCCAAGTCAGTCTGGTCATCTGTTTCAGCAACAATTACTGCTCCCTTATTAAGGAGTCCAGCCTCGTGCATTTTCCCCATATCCTGGGCAATCTTTTGCCTAGCATAGGGTGGGTCTAAGAATACCAGGTCAAACTTCTGCTCTTCTTGACTGAACTTTTTAAGGGCAGCTGCAGCTGCCATCTTATAGACGGTAAACCTCTCTTCTTCTTTAGTTAAAGCAACATTTTTGCGAATAATTTCAATTGCTTGAAAATTGACGTCAACGATTGTGGCATGGTCATATCCCCGCGAAACAGCCTCAATCGCCAAAGCTCCGCTACCGCCATACAAGTCCAAGACTGCACCGCCAGCAAAAAATTGGCCCAAACTGTTGAATAAAGACTCCTTAACCTTGTCACTGGTCGGTCTGGTTTTTTGACTTTTTAACGTGTATAAGTTGCGTTTGGCATATTTGCCGGAAATAATTCTCATGATCAGTCTGTGTTCTTTTCTTGTTCCTTTATCAATTTTTTCTCTGCTACTTGTGCCAAGTCAGCAATTTGTTGCTCAATATGGCTGCTGGTCAAGTCAATTGCATCGCCTTCAGACTTTTCCACGTTTTTAACAAAGTCAAGGCCTCTCAAAGTCTGAATTATCTGGTCAGTCTGCTCTTGATCAACGTACAAGATACAGTAGTTCATTTTTTGGGAAAAATAAACAATATCGCCATAGTGACGTAATTTGTACTGGTTGCTAACTGAATTAAGGTAGACAATAATACCCTGTCTCTTAGTCAGTGCAGTATTGGTAAAATCCTCATTTACACTCATGCAAGCACTTCCTCCTCTTTTTTTATTCTTTCATTGGCTGAAATATTCAGCACTAAGCCGATAGCTGTGGACAAAACAATTAGCGATGAACCTCCGTAAGAGATAAACGGCAAAGTCACGCCCGTAATTGGCAATAAGCCTAGAACAGCACCAACATTGAAAAGCGTTTCAGTGAAAAGAATGGTCGCTACGCCGAAGCAAATTAAGGCGTTAAATTGTGAACTGGCATGAACCCCGACATCCATAATGCTCCACATTAGGTAAAAAAGAACACCCAAAACAACAATCGCTCCAATCGCTCCAATTTCTTCCGCGGTCACTGCCAGGATGAAGTCAGTATAAGGCTCAGGCAGGTAGCCCCGCTTTTGCATACTGTTGCCCAGTCCTACGCCAAACAAGCTGCCATTATGAATTGCATAATAGGAATTGACCAGTTGTGCTCCGTCTTCTCGCTCCAGCTCAAAGGGGTTGAGAAAGGACATGAGTCGACGGTACTGGTAGCTGGAATGTAGGAATTCAGGATTCCACTTGATCAGCAAAAAGACCAGGAAAAAAACGCCTAAAGCAATGGCAATCAAGCAAAGGACTGCGTTTTTGGCTGGAACGCCAGAAACAGCAAACATTACAGCTACAATTGTGGCTAAGATGGCTGTCCCACCTAAGTCAGGCTCAATTAGGACTAAGAACATCATAATTATAGCCATAATAGTTGGTCTAGTTAAAATGTTGATTATGTTGCCCCTGCGCAAAGAAGAAACGTGTCGGTCCAAAAAGTAAGCCAGATAGATGACTAATGCCAATTTAGATATTTCCAAGGGCTGAATCTTGATAAATTTCAGATCAATCCACCCAACAGATCCATTGACAGCAGCCGCAGACCCCTTGAAGATCTTAAGTATAATCAAATAAAGCAGTAAGACCATGCTTGCACCCAAAAACCAGGCTACGAAGCGGGTGTTTTTGAATATGTCCAGTCTCATGGCAAAGATTACCACCACTAAGAGAAGTGCAAATACCGCATATACTGCCTGCTTGACACCATAAGTTCCAGGCTTAAAGCCGTTGACCAACAGAATGTCTGAACTCGCCGAATAAACCATGATAATGCCAAAAACAACCAGCAATAGATATGGAACTAAGATCTTATAATTCAGATGATGTAATTTTTGTTGCACAAGCAGCTCTCCCCTTTGAGTAAAACATATCCCTATTATAAAACAAAAAGAGCACCACTTCATCAGTGAGTACTCTTTTAGTAATATTTATTTAGTTACGGTTACGCTTCTTGTCAGCTTTTTGACGTTCTGAAGTGTTTAAAATCTTCTTGCGTAGGCGGATTGATTCAGGCGTAACTTCACAATACTCGTCATCATTCAGGAATTCGATTGCTTCTTCCAGGGTCATGCTCTTTGGCGTTCTGATCGCAGCTGCGTGGTCCTTACCGGCAGCACGCGTGTTAGTCAAGTTCTTGCCCTTGATAACATTGACAGCAATATCACGATCACGTGACGACTGACCAACAATCATTCCCTCATAAACTTCAACACCAGCACCGATGAATAGTTCACCACGTTGCTCAACTGTTTGCAGCGAGTATGTAGTAGATTTGCCCTGGCTAATTGCAACCAAGGCCCCATTTTGACGACCTGGTTCCCAGTTCTTAACAACTGGCTTATAAGAATCAAAACTGTGGTTCATGATGCCATATCCACCAGTCTGGGACATGAATTCGTTATTGTAACCAATCAGGCCCCGAGAAGGAACAAGGAAGTCCAAGCGCGTTTGGTTGTTGCCGGTTGATGTCATGTTCTTCATTTCACCCTTGCGCTGAGATAAAGCATCAATGACAGAACCAACATATTGGTCTGGCGTGTCGACTTGAACAGCTTCAAAGGGTTCACACATTTGTCCATCAATTTCCCGATAGATTACCTTTGGACGCGAAAGTTGGATTTCAAACCCTTCACGGCGCATCTCCTCTACTAAAATTGACAGGTGGAGCTCGCCACGACCAGAAACAGTCCAGGCATTTATTTGATCAGTCGGTTCTACTTTCAGAGAAACATCGGTCCGCGTTTGCTTAATCAAGCGGTCTTCCAGCTTCTTAGGGGTAACCTTGTCGCCTTCGCGCCCAGCAAAGGGTGAGTCATTGGCAACGAAGTCCATTTGCAAAGTTGGCGGATCAATCTTAAGCAGTGGCAGAGCTTCTGGTTCCTCAGCTGAGGCAATAGTATCACCAACAAAAATATCGTTGATGCCACTGATGGCAATGATGTCGCCCGCCTTGGCCGACGTAATTTCATTCCGCTTCAAGCCAAAGAAGCCAAAGAGCTTGGTAACCCGGAAGTTCTGCGAAGAACCATCCCGTTTCATCACAGTAATGTTATCGCCCACTTTGACTTGGCCGCGGTATACGCGTCCCACACCAATACGGCCAACATAGTCATCCCAATCAAGCATTGTAATCTGGAATTGCAGGGGTTGATCAACATTGTCGAGTGGAGCAGGAATAGCCTTGATAATGGTGTCGAAAATTGGCGCCATGGTCTCTTCCTGCTTGCTTGGATCTTCATCATAAGAAGAAGTTCCGTTCAAGGCTGAAGCATAGACAACCGGGAAGTCAAGCTGCTCATCGTTGGCACCTAATTCAATAAATAATTCAAGCACTTCATCAAGCACTTCCTTAGGCCGTGCACCTGGGCGGTCAATTTTGTTGATCACAACGATGGGTTTAACGCCAGCTTCTAGTGCCTTTTTCAAGACGAAACGAGTCTGTGGCATGGTGCCCTCGTAGGCATCTACTAAAAGAAGAGCCCCATCAACCATGTGCATGATCCGCTCAACCTCGCCTCCAAAGTCGGCGTGGCCTGGAGTATCCAAGATGTTGATCGTTGTATCTCCATACTTGACCGCAGTGGTCTTAGATAAGATAGTAATACCGCGCTCACGTTCAATGTCGTTTGAGTCCATTGCCCGGTCTTCCAAAGCCATGTGCTCAGGCAGAGTGTCAGATTGCTTCAATAGTTGGTTAACCAGGGTTGTCTTACCGTGGTCAACGTGCGCTATGATCGCTATATTCCTAACATCATTTCTTCTTTTTTCTGACAAAAGTATTCCTCCTCCACTCCTCAATAAAAAAACTGTGACGTTGTCACAGTTTCGGCGGCACGTCAAAAACATGCTAATCGAAGTGTTTCATATCTGTATATTTACGCTCATTGATTTTACCACCATAACTACGCAGTGGTCAACGTTTATCCCTCTTTTCAAATCAAAAATTTAGTATAGAATAGAAAGAAGACACAAACATACTGAAGTTAAAACTAGAGTATAGACCTTTTAATGAAAGAGTGAATTTAAGTTGATTTTAATGAAAGATATTACCCGCGATGGCAATCCCGTACTGCGCAAGGTGGCTAAACCCTTAACCTTCCCCTTAAGCGACCACTACCAAAAATTGGCTAGTGCAATGATGGAATACCTGATTAACTCGCAGGACCCGAAAATTGCTGAAAAGCACCAATTGCGAGCTGGCGTCGGTCTGGCTGCTCCCCAAGTTGGCGAAAGCGTCCAGATGGCGTCCCTGCTTGTTCCTAATGATAAGGGAGAGATAATTTTCAAAGAAACCTTTGTCAATCCCGAAATTCTGTCAGAATCAGTGCGCCAGGCCTGCTTAAGTGAAGGCGAAGGCTGCCTAAGCGTTGACCGCGTCATTGACGGCTATGTGCCCCGGCCTGATAAGTTGAAGATTCATTATTTCACCACTGCAGGTGAAGAAAAGACAATCCAGCTTAAGGACTATCCGGCAATTGTTGCCTCCCACGAAATCGAACACTTGCGGGGTCACCTCTTTTACGACCGGATTAATAAAGAAGACCCCTTCAAGTTAGATGATGATACTGTAATCGTTTACTAAACCATTACAAAATCAAGCCGCCAGAACTAGTTTGACGGCTTTTTAATTAAATCCAACAACGTGTTTCTATACTTGAAATAACAATTATGGTAGAATTATTTTAACTGTTGGACTTTTTTTATAGTTCAAAAAGAACGTTTATTAACTGAATAAGGAGAATACAAAGATGATCTACAAAGTTTTGTATCAAAAAGACAAGGTAGTCAATCCCCGGCGGGAAACGACCCAGACTCTCTATCTAGAGGCTGAAAACCTAATCACAGCTAGAACAATGGTTGAGGAAAACACCCCCTACAATATTGAACTCATCCAAGAACTAGCTGGCAACTCACTAACATATGAAAAGGAACACGCCGATTTCAAGTTGACGTCCTTTAATAGTAAAGAAGCAAAATAAGTGCAAGTTAAAAATAATGAAGTAGCCGTCGTTGCAATCGGGGGGTTGCATGAAATCGGCCGCAACATGTACTGCGTGCAGTACCAAGATGAAATTATTATTATGGATTGTGGGATCAAGTTCCCCGAAGATGAATTACTTGGCATCAATTATGTGATTTCCGATTATTCCTACCTAGTCAAGAACCGGAAGAAAATCAAGGCCCTTGTTGTTAGTCACGGCCACGAAGATCACATTGGCGGTATCCCCTTTTTACTAGAGAAGATTCCAGAAATTCCAGTTTATGCCACCCCTTATGCTCTTGCTTTAATCAAGGGCAAACTGGATGAACATGGCATTTTGCGGACAACGGAATTACACGAAGAACACGAAGATACGGTTTTGAAGTTCAAGAAGTTAACTGTTACCTTCTTTCGGACTACCCACTCAATTCCTGATACCCTAGGAATTGCAGTTCATACACCACTGGGTGCAGTGGTCTTTACCGGTGACTTTAAGTTTGACCTCACCCCTGTGATGAACCAACCCTCACCTAACTTCCAGCGAATTGCCAAGCTAGGTGAAGAAGGCGTTCTGGTTCTCTTGTCTGATTCAACCAACGCTGAGGTACCACAGTTCACCAAGTCTGAACGCTTTGTGGCCAAGTCGCTGCATGATATTATCACTGGCATCCACGGACGCATCATTTTTGCGACCTTTGCCTCTAACCTCTACCGGGTGTCTACAGCCATTCAGGCTGCAATTGATACCGATAGGAAGGTGGCAATTTTTGGTCGCAGCATGGAAAATGGCGTCCAAAACGGGATTGACCTGGGTTACCTTAACGTACCCGAGGGTTTGATTGTTGACGCTAATGAAATCAACCACACGCCAGCCGACCAAGTCATGATTCTTTGTACTGGGTCTCAAGGTGAACCCCTAGCTGCTCTTTCGCGAATTGCTAGCGGTACCCACCGGCAAATCAGCCTGCAGCCTAATGATACCGTGATTTTCTCTTCGAACCCGATTCCGGGCAACACTTTAAGCGTTAACCACGTGATCAACAAGCTGATGGAAGGCGGTGCCAATGTCATCCATGGCCGGGTTAATAACGTCCACACTTCTGGACACGGTGGACAAGAAGAACTAAAAATGATGGTTCGCTTGACCAAACCGCAGTATATGATTCCAGTGCACGGGGAATACCGGATGCAGGTTATCCATACGGAACTGGCCCAAGCAGCGGGCGTGCCCGCCGACCACACCTTTGTGCTTGAGAACGGTGAAGTTATCTGCTTTGGTCCTGAAGGCTCGAGAATTGCTGGCCATGTCCCAGCAGGCGATGTCTACGTTGACACTTCAGGCACTGCTGATGTCGGAAACGTGGTCGTCCACGACCGGCAGGTATTGTCCGAAGATGGACTAGTAGTTATCGTCGCAACTGTTGACTACAAGCACAAGCGCGTCTTAGCTGGACCTGATGTCCTCAGCCGCGGCTTTGTCTACATGCGTGAGTCGACTGAGCTGATTAACCAAGCCCAAAAACATATTTATCATATTTTGAAAACCGAAATGGATAAGACACCAACCCCTAAAGACAGCGTGATCCGCAAGGCCATCGCTGAGAATCTCTCTGACTTTTTATATTCAAAGACCAAGCGGCGGCCAATGGTCTTGCCCATGTTGGTTGAGAAAAAATAAGGAAGAGCCCCAACGGGCTTTTTCTTTTAGGTAGCAAAAGCAAATGACTAACAAAATGAACATCCACCTCTTAGTGAATGAGACTGCGGGCAATGGTCGGGCTAAGAAAATTCTAGACCAGACTGTGCTCATGCTCGTAGATGAAAACATCCGCTTTGATATTAAGAAAAGCACCTATGCAGGAGCCGCGATTGCACTGGCTGAAGACTATGGCAATCAGCACCACCAAGATGGTGAAGTGCTAGTCATTATCGGGGGCGACGGATCACTCAATGAAGTTCTGAATGGAATCAAACGCTCCCAGCACCCAGCCACCCCCTTCGCCTACTTGCCTGCTGGCACCGGCAATGATTTTGGGCGCGCTGCTGGCTTAACGGACAATCCAAGAGTCCTGCTCGACCATCTAAAAGCGAGCTTAAAGCCACTAGCAGTAGACTGTGGGACCTTCAAACTGCCCGACTTCAGTCAAAATACATACTATTTTGCTAACAGCTTTGGCATTGGCTTTGACGCTTTTGTCAACCACCTCAGCAACATTTCTAAATTAAAAAAGATGCTCAATACCATCAACGAAGGCAACTTGATCTACGGCCTCCACATCCTATCTTGCCTGCGCAAGCAAGATACTTTTAAAGTAGAAATAGTAAGCAAGGGCCATACCAAAATATACCAAGATGCATTTTTGGTGACTACTACCAACCATCCATACCTGGGCGGTGGCATTACCTTACTGCCAACTGCTAGCATTAATAGCCACAAGCTGGACATGGTCATCGTGGAGAAATACACCTTAAAAGGGTTGATCAAACTCTTTGTCAAGCTGCTAAAAGATGGTTCTCACCTTGAAAGTCCTGAATTTCACTACCTTGAAGCTGAAAAGATTACGGTCAAGACTACCAAGAAAGAATTTGGTCAGGTAGATGGTGAAGAAATCAAACGCAGCCGGTTTAACATTGAATTCACCGCAGACCAGTTCAACCTGCTAAGTTGATAAAATCAGACAAACAAAAGGCCCGTTTCCATCAAGAAACGAGCCTTTTGTTATGCAGCCGGCATAAATTTAAAATTGTACATAGGATGAACCGTTATCTCTGTTCTTGCGTCCTTGACATCAAACATAATGCCTTGCCAATACTCTTCCTTGGAAACTGGCGTAAAAACTTTTTTAATCGGTGCCCCTAACAGAACCTCCCCTTTGGCGTTGATGACAGCAAAGTGTGCGATCAAATCCAACTTAGGCACCAGTCTCACTGGACTGTTTAAAAAATTGCTATTCAATCTTGAACTTATACATACCAAAGTCCATGTAGTGCAGCAAGCTGACCAAAGAAGCAACTTTAAAAGTCCTGCCCGTCGTCAAAATCGCATACCTGCCACCATCATCGATCAATTTTTTCTGGGTAATTCTGAAGCCGTTGTGTTCATAAAACTTGAGCCGGCTAAGCCGCTGCTGATAATTAATCGCCTTGCTTGTTACTGGCTCAATATCAAGAATGATCGGTTTGCCCTTGAATTGTGCCTTCAGCTGGTCTAAGACCTGGCTGCCATAGCCATGCCCGCGCTCAGCTGGCACAATCGCCAGATAGCCCAGATAGACTGCTGCTTCATCTTCGGCCATGAAGACCAGGCCTATGAAGTGGTCACCATCATAAATGGACTGCCAGCAAACATTTTTGTGCATTGCCATCAAGAGAAGCTGCCAGATTGCAAAACGCTCTTTTTTGGGAAAAGCAGACCGGTATAACTTTTTGACAGCCCGGTATTCGGCACTGCCCCAACTAACATTAGTAAATCGTAAAATAAATATCCATGCTTTCTGTTTCAATCAACAATATTTCATACTCATCATTATAACAAAATTTAGCTGTACTTTAAAAGGCTTCAAAGGAGCCGTTTTTGCGCTCTTTTTTAATACTGTAACTAAAGAAAATAATCCCCACTAGCAGCCAAACTATATTTATCAGGATAAATAAGAAGATCTGGCCAGCTGAAACGCTATGTCCTAAAAAAAGCTGCCGAACAATTTCAATGCCACCCACATAGGGAATAAGTTCCTGCAGAGGATTATAAACTGGCAAGTAAACGTTAGAAAACATCATCAGTAGCGCCTGAAAGATGGTTGCCCACTGGCCCATTTGCTTGAAGCGGATGGAGCCAGCTGCAAAAATCATACCGATACCAAACATGCCTAGATTAGAAATCAGGGAAAAGACCATCGTCAAAACAATTGCCCATAAGATTTCCGTTACAGTAAAGTTTGAAAAGAAGGACGCGCTAACCCCAAGGATGATCAAATAGCCCCAGACAAAGAGGTTCTCGGCCACTGTTTGGATAAAGTAAATCATCCACAAAGGAAAGATTGACTGCACTTCACTTTCAAGCAGGCCTGTACGCTCATCTACTTCGACCTTGTTGCTGCAAGAACCCAAAGATGAAATCCCGATACTCCAAAACAAAAAGCCAATCAAGGTGAACAAACTGCCTGCCTTGGTACCGTATGAATGGCCCAGTTGAGCTGGATCAGTAGCAAACAAAACAATGAAAAGTGCCCCGGCATATAGGACGAACTCGCTTATCGTTGCATTCAAGTACCTTAATTTGATTTTAAGTTCTAAGGATAGTTGCACTAATAAAATAGTGCAGGCTTGTTTAATTTTTTGCATGCTAGTCACCTTTATCTTGTCCGTATACCTGACGGTAAATAGCAATCAACTCGTTTTCGTCAAGCCGATGGGCAATTTGCCGTTCAATCTGACCCTTTTTCAAGAACAAGTAGTGGTCAACAACACCTGACAGCATTTGGGTGTCATGTGAGGAAACCACAATAGTCTTGCCGTGCTGGTTTTTCAAAGCCAAAATAAAGCTAGTCAGGTCTTCTTGGGCTGCAATATCCAATCCGTTAGAGGGCTCATCCAGCAGCAAGAGCCCTGTCCCAAGAGCTGCACCGACTAAGACGGCAGCCTTTTTCTTAAGACCCGTTGATAGTTCCTGAAAAAGCACATCGAGCTTATCAGAAAACTCCATGTCCGCCGCCAGAGTCCGAATATTTCTTTCTGTTTGCCTAATGCTAATTCCCTTAAGCGAAGAAAAGTACATGCCATTCTCCAGAGTATTCAGCTTGTTTCTAAGCCCGCGCTCGCCCGAGGCAACAAAGTCAGTATGCAAGCTTGCCCAGCTACCATAACCAGCATCTGTCTGATCATTATGAATTGTCCCGCAAGTTGGTTCAAGTACCCCTGCAAGCAGTCTGAGCATGGTTGACTTGCCCACCCCGTTAGGCCCAATTAGACCAATGATTGCTGGCACCGCTGGAATGGTTAAATTGATTTCTTGTAAAACTGGCTTCTTGCCGTAGTTTTTGGAAAGATTAGTAAAAATTATTGCCATAGAATACCACCAGACTATTATCAAATTAAAAATAAAATTAATTGTATTAATTAAAGTATAAGTTAATTAAAATGTCAATCACATTTTTTGACTAACAAAAAAAGCGGGAAAATTCCCGCTTTTGATGGATCAACTAATAAATATTAGTGTGCACTTTGACCAGCAGTGCTTGGAGCTACTGGAGCTGTTGGAGCAACTGGCTTGCTTGAATCAGCTGGAGCAGTTGGCTTAGTCGAATCTGCTGGTGCAGTCGGCTTAGTTGTGTCAGCTGGAGCAACTGGCTTAGTCGAATCTGCTGGTGCAGTTGGCTTAGTCGTAGTGGCTGAAGCAGTGATTGCAGCTTGCATCAACTTGATCTGCTTCTTCAAGTATGAACGGTAGCGCTTAGCATACTTAGCTTTGTAACCCTTGAAGTGCTTCAAAGTCTTCTTGTAAAGCTTTAAGCGCTTCTTAGTAGAAACCTTAGTACCCTTCCTGACTGCTTTGTTGAAGTACTTATTAGCCATCTTGTGTTTCTTTGTCCAAGATGGCTTAGTCTTCTTAACAACGCCCTTAGCCAGCTTTTCACCTGGTTGTTCAGTCTTGTTGAAGCCCGGGTCAACTGGATTATTAATCGGTTGAACAACTGGGGGTTCAGGAGCCTTTGCAGGATCAGTAGCAGGTTTAGCAGTATCTGCTGGCTTGCTTGGGTCTGCAGCTGGTGTAGTAGCTGGAGTAATTTGACCACTGTTAGCTGTCTGACCAGTTTGAACTGGGGTGGTGTCTGCCAATACCATTGATGATTGGCTAACAATTGGCGCTAAGGCTGTTGTCCCAGCAACTGCTAATGCAATAAGACGTTTATTTAATTTCATAAATTAATTCCTCTTTCTTTTTCTTGTTCATTCCATTATACCATATTTCACCATTAGAGTGAATTTATTTATTGAACCAGGCCAACAGTTAATTGCTATTTATTTACCTTTGGTCAACTAATTATCTTTAGAAAATGCCTTTAGCCTAAATAGGAAACAGCCACTTGGAGTTGGGCCAGGTCTGTCAACTCTTGAACCAGTTCATCTTCGTCTACCAGCTTGGAAATCACCCCATTGTCCTGGTTGAATTCAAAGTCAGCACTGGCAATAATTTCTGCAGCCATTTGGTAGATTTCTTGGTCGCTGGCGCTAGGATCAAGCTTGAACAGCATACGGCCTTCATCACTAATAGAGTATTGCCCTTTCATCTTTTCAATAAAACAATAAACTGGCTCACCTAACGAATCTTTGAGGGGTGTTGCTACTTCAAGCGTTTTTGCGTCAAACTGCAAGACCTGCATATGGGCCGTTGCCCAGTCGCCAACTGCCCTTTTCAGTGCACCGATTTCTGCTACTTCTTTTGTCATTTGCTTCTCCTTAAGGCTGAGCCTGCAGGTAAACATTCTGCATCCCAATCATTGGGTCAATCTTCCCTGAATAAATCAATTCCGGCGTCAAAACATAATCCTGTCCTGTCCTGTCATCTGTTGCTTCAAGGTCAAGCCCAATATCTTCCACTGCTGCACCAGCCTTTGAGTTGGCAACACTCGGGCCTTGGTCTGCTTGATCTTCTTCACCAATCTCTAATTGCTGGCACAATTTGGCACTTAAACCCGTCTGCCGGTTATTGCCTGACGTGTTCAGCGCCATTTCATAGGCGCGTGGATCACCAATCAAGACCAAATTCTGCTCGGCCCTGGTAACTGCAGTATAGAGTAAGTTGCGCTTGAGCATAACATAGTTTTGCATGGTCAAGCTAAGGATAACCAATGGGAATTCAGACCCTTGTGCCTTATGGATCGTAATTGCATAAGCCCGGGTCAAATCAAAGAGGTCCTTCTTGCTAAAGCTGATTTCTCGCCCATCAAAGTCAGCAGTCATACAACGCTTGGAATCTTTTTCATCAATGGCCAGGATCTTGCCAATTTGGCCATTATAAATATCTTTTTCGGGATTGTTCTGCAGTTGCAGGATTCGGTCACCAATGCGGAAGGTTTCATCGTGAACTTCAAGGGCCTTGCTGCTGGGCTTAGGCGGATTCATAATTTCTTGAATGACATTGTTGAGGTTGGTGACTCCGCCTTCGCCCTGGTACATTGCACCTAAAGTCTGCACATCATCGGGGTCAAAGCCGCGCTTTAAAGCTCGTTCAACAATCTGGCTCACCACATGGTCGACTTCATGGGGCGGACAAGTAATGAAAGAGTAGTTTTTGGTCTTTTTAAACAAGGCCTCTGCTCCCTTCCCCTCGTTAATAACATGGGCTAGGGCAATAATGCTGGAATCTTCACCTTGGCGGTGAATTTGCTTGAGCACAGTAGTTGCAAAGGCCCTAGCAGCAATCAAGTCACTGAAGACATTGCCTGGTCCCACCGAAGGCAGTTGGTCCTTGTCGCCTACAAAGACCACGTGCTTGGTTTCGTTAATGCTAGAAATAAGTTGCTTAAACAGGTTCATGTCCACCATTGACATCTCATCAATGATCAAGATCTCACCGTTCAGCTCGTTGAGGTCATTGTCAGCGCTCTCGCCAATGCCAAGACCCAACAAGCGGTGAATGGTCTTGGCTGTAATGCCTGTGATTTCTTCCATTCTCTTAGCGGCTCGGCCCGTTGGTGCTGCTAACAAGAATGGTGGATCAGTGCTATATAGCGCTGAAGCTGGAATTTCGGCCAAATCACGCAATGCCAACAAGATTCCGTTGATAATGGTTGTTTTACCCGTTCCTGGTCCCCCGGTTAAGATAGAAATTGGCTTGGTCAAGGCATTTTTAATCGCTTGTTTTTGCGTTTCATCATAAGTAATCTTTAGCTGCGTTTCGGCCTTTTGGATGGCTTTTTGAACGGCTTGGTCAGTATAAGGGGCAGCATCTTCTTGTCGATTGACCAGACCTTTCATCATCAAGGCAATATCATTTTCAGTTTGAAAAATATTCTGCAAGGCGGCATTTTCCCCGTCCACTACCACCTTGCCCTCATGTTGAAGTTGGTTAACGCAGCTGGCAATTGGGTCAAATTGGTTAAACTGCAAGATTTTACCCGCTGCCGTCAGCAATTGGTCCAATTTGACAAAGGTATTGCCATTTTGACTTAATTCATCAAGCAGAACCTGAAAAACTGCACCCTTAATCCGTCTTGCGTCATCGATTTCAAAACCAAGCTTATTGCCAATCTGATCGGCACTCTTAAAGGCGTAGCCAACAACGTCGGCTATCGCAGCATAGGGGTCTTCTTGTAACTTAGCCAAGGTCTCGCCGTGGTACATTTGGTAGAGCCGGCCCGCCACCTTCTTATTCAGGCCGAATTGAGCTAGACGCAAGACGATTTCTGAATATGAATCCATGGAATTAACACCGTTGAGCAGACTATCTTTTTGTTTTCTGCTTAATGGCAAAGTGGCTGCCTTGGCTGGATTTTCCTTTAATATCGTCAAGGCATCAACGCCTAAAACAGCAACAATGCTGTCTGCCGTCTTCTTGCCAATGCCAGGAAATTGGTCCGAACTTAGGTAGCGCGTCAAGCTGCCCTTTTCGTGGGGCAGCGCCTGCTTGTAGCTTTCGCACTTGAATTGCAAGCCAAACTTATTGTGAACAATCAAGCGCCCGTCAAACTGATAGGTCCCGCCTGCTTGAAGGTCGCCAAAATTGCCCGTAACCTTGATTTCTTCGCGGTCATAGCCTTCTAACTGGCCAATGATGCTCACGTCAATAATCTTGTACAAGTCCTGGTCATTTTCAAAAATAACCCGGTTGATTCTTCCCACAAATTCAGTCATTGTCCTTACCCTTATCGCTTACTAGTTTAAGAACGGCCGCATATTGCTGTTTGGCCTGCTGGTAGTAATCTGCATCTTGGTCTTGAGACTGGTGGAGGTAGTCTAGGGCCTGGTCGCGGTCACTAGTCAATGTGCTTATGCCCAGCATAAAGTTGACCTTGGCACTCCTTTGTCCAGGTGCAATGCTTTGGTATGAAGCCGCAGCCTGCTTTAATTCCCCCAAAGACAACCAGATGTCGCCGAGCAGTTCATGCACCTTGTTATCAACCCGCTTAATAGTTAAGGCATAGGCCAGCGACTTTTGGCTTTGACCTATCTTGAAAAAGACTAATGCCTTTTGGTAGAGAACCAAGTCATCATTGGGGATTTGCTCAAGCAAGGCCAGCGACTTTTCAAAGTTGCCTTGCATGTAGTAGCAGACAGCTAAGTCATAGTCTAAGTCTTGGGGATGTGGCACCAATTGCTTGGCCCTTTCCAGCAGCTGACTGGCCTGGTCAAAGCTGCCTTCTTCAAGAAGCAGTGTGGCCAATTTCAAGTAATTTTCTGGGTTATGTGGATCAGAATCGATTCGCGCAACCAGTTGATGCACCTTGCGGTTAATCTGAGCCGTATTTTCAGTCTTTTTTTGCTCATCATTCACAATGAATCTGTTCCTTCCATCTTTCTTCCCAAAAAGTCGGTCTTATTCCAAACCAGTAGCTTAAAACTCGCACCCCGGTCACTTGTTTCTAAAATAGTTAGGCTAGTATTGCTGAGTCCACCATTATGGCGGATGTCTTTAAGAGGATAAGCCAATAGTCCACCCATAATCGCACTTAAGGCGGCGCCATGGCTCACAACTAAGACCTTGTCCTCTTTGTCCGGGTATTTTCGGGCTGCTGCACACGCAAATTGGCGTCCTCGCGCAATTACGTCGGAATAATCTTCCCCGCCAATAGCATGGCCATCATACAAGTCAGGTCGGTGCCACATATCATAGACTTGGTGGGGATAGAGGGCTTGCGCTTGATCAAATGTGCGTCCTTCCATCTTGCCTAAGTCAAATTCACGCAGCCGGTCATCTAGATGCAGTGCCTGGCGCACGTCCATGCTTTTTTGGAGACCTTGTGCAGTCCTTCGTGCTCGCTCTAAGGGGCTGGAATAAAAAGCCCTAAAGTCAGTTCCCTTCAAGTAGGTCCCCAGCTTATTAATATCAAGAAGACTTTGAGCCAAAAGCGGTGAAGTGCCGTGTGCACCTTGAAAGCGTCTTTTCAAATTCCACTCAGTCTTGCCGTGCCTAACAAAATAAATCTGCATTAACAACCTATCTCTTTTCCATTATTTCTTTTCTAGTTTATCATTTAATCGCGCTAAAAGAAAAAACTTGCCCATGCAAAAAGGGAAAATACCTGTGGCTTTTCCCCTTTTTATTAGCTTTGATAAATTTTTACTGGTTAGTTCTTCTTCTTGCGGCTAATAATTGCCCCAACAAGAGCACCCATCAACATTATGCTGCCAAGTGCCAGGTAGGCAGCACTTGAATGCTGGTCTTGGCCTGTTTGCGGCAGCGTGTTAAGTGATTGGCTTTTCTGCACAAAAAAAGAGCCTGGTAAAAGGCTCTAAATTGCTATCTTGCTTTAATTAAACCAGCTGCAGCTGGTGTTCATTCTGAGCAGCACTGTCAATGTTGCCCCCACCCAGGCACTCTTCCCCATTATAGAGGACTAATGACTGGCCTGGTGTCACCGCGCGGGCAGGTTCGTCAAAATAAACCGTGGCCGTATTGCTTTCAGCATGGTAGTGCACCGTCACACCCACATCGGCCTGACGGTAACGGAACTTAGCTGTACAATGCAAGTTAAAGTCACGCTGCGGCTTGCCCGTAAAGAAGGACATGTCGCTGGCCTCAAGACTTGTTGCATACAGCAAGTCACTATCATAGCCTTGCTCAACGATCAGCTCGTTCTTCTTCAAGTCCTTGCCCACAACAAACCAAGGTGCAGTTGACTCCTTGGTTGATCCAAGGCCTAAGCCTGAACGCTGACCAATCGTGTAGTACATCAGGCCTGCGTGCTCACCTACAACCTTACCCTCTGGGGTCACCATCTGACCGGATTTAGCAGGCAGAAACTCACTCAAGAACTTGCGAAAGTTACGCTCACCAATAAAGCAGATACCGGTTGAATCCTTCTTCTTGGCTGTTGCTAAACCACTCTTGATTGCAATCTCACGCACCTGCGGCTTGGTCAAATTAGCCAAGGGAAAGATGACCCGGCTAATCTGCTCTTGGGAAAGTTGACTCAAGAAGTAAGTCTGGTCCTTGTTGCCATCCTTTGGCCGCATCATGTGGGCAATACCATTCTTATCAGTTACTGTCTTGGCATAGTGGCCCATTGCAATGTAGTCAGCATCCAGATTCAAAGCAAACTCCAAAAAGGACTTAAACTTAATCTGGCTATTGCACATCACATCTGGATTAGGCGTTCTGCCCTTCTTGTATTCATCCAAAAAGTACTCAAAGACGCGGTGCCAATACTCCTTTTCGAAGTTGATTGAATAGTAGGGAATGCCAATCTGGTCAGCCACCCGTTTGACATCTTCATAATCTTCAGTTGCAGTACATACACCCGCATCATCTGTATCATCCCAATTTTTCATGAAGACGCCAATGACATCATAGCCCTGTTCTTTTAAAAGTAAGGCTGAAACGGAAGAATCAACTCCCCCACTCATGCCTACAACTACCCTGGTCTTCTTTGCCAATTTAATCAATCCTTTACAGCAACAATAATCTTACGCTCTTCCAGGTCCTTGAGAATATAGTTTAAGAGTTCCACTGTTGCAGCCAACTGCTTATTCTTAAAGATATTCACCTTTTTAAGACCATTGCGGTCAGTCACAACCATCGTTACCCGCGTCAAATCCTTATCAATCGTCAACTTTAACTTGGTTGGCGCATTATAGGGCGAGTCATTATAGAGCGGGTGCTCATAATTATAATTGCCCTTGGCGGTCTTAACAAAACCGGCGTCAATCAGTGCATAGAGTTTGAGCTCAGGACTGAGCGTGAACTTGCGGTTATCACCATTAATTACAACTGTGTTTGCCATAATTTTACCTCGCTTACAAATAATAAGAGCTTTTGCTAAAAAAAGCAACTATTCTTTCTTTTGCTGTACTTTTTGCGCAATCTTGCTCAACTGCTGGGCAAAAGCCTGCACTTCTTCACTTGTCGTAAAGCGACCAAAAGAAATACGAATCGATTCATCCACCCGCGGCGAAGCGCTGCCGTAGCATGCAACTAGTACATGCGACGGCTCCAGTGACCCTGCCGTGCAGGCCGAACCGCCTGAAACAGCAAAACCAGACAAGTCCAGGTTAGCCTGCAAGACCGTAGTCGGTACATTTGCAATCCGCAAATTTAACACATGGTGGGAAAAGTGGTCACCCACCCCGCCATTGATTTGATATTCAATATCCCGACCAGCAAGTTCTGTCAGAATGAGATCTTGAAAGTGCTTGTACTTGGCCTGTAGCTCATCCTTGTCAATTACAGCAAGTTCCTTGATTGCTTCACCAAAGCCTGCAATCCCAGGCACGTTTTCAGTGCCAGCTCGCCGCTTGGTCTCCTGCTCTCCGCCCCTAACTAGTGGCGGCAGCGCAATTGTCGACCGTACATACAAAAAGCCTAAAAACTTGGGACCATTTACCTTGTGCGCAGATGTTGACAAGAGATCGATCTTCATCTGATCTACATCCAGGTCAATATTGCCTAGGCCCTGGACGCCATCAACATGAAAGTAGGCGTTGCTATCTGCCACAACTGCACCAATTGCGCTCAGTGGATTGATTGTGCCCAACTCATTGTTGACTGCCATTATTGAAACCAAGATAGTGTCCGGCGTCAGCAGCTCTTTAAGCTCAGCAAGGTCGACCTGACCGTTTTGATCAACGTCCAAATAGATAACCTCATACCCCTCGCGCTCCAACTGCTTCATCGGCTCCAAGACAGAAGGATGCTCAATCTTGGTCGTGATGATCCTTTTGCCTATCTGCCTTCGGCTATGGGCTGTTCCTAGGATCGCCATGTTATTGCTTTCGGAACCACCAGACGTAAAAATAATCTCACCAGGCTTTGCATTAAGCGCAGCTGCTATCTGAGCCCGGGCCTGGTCAACCGTATGACGCGCCTTGCGGCCCAATTCATATGTACTAGAAGCATTGCCAAAGTCATTCTTCATTTCTTCTGTAATAACATCAATAACTCTTGGCGCCATTGGCGTTGTTGCCGCATTGTCCAAGTATACTTGTGTCATTTATATCATCTTCTCCAAATAAGTGCAGAGCAATTTAGCTGCCTTTGCGCCCACCTTTTGGGCAAAGAGGTCAAAGTCCTCGCCTGCGTCTTGGTCACCATTATCAGAAATTGCTCGCATTGCGACTAGGGGCTTGTTAAAGTGAGCAGCAACTTGCGCAAAGGCTGCCCCTTCCATTTCAACACCCAAAGCAGTCGGGAAGTTTTGCTTAATAATTTCTTTTTGCTGGTTTGACCCAATGAAGGAGTCACCGGTAACCACAAGACCTTCTTGGTAGGCAATATCTTGCTCTTTCAAGTAGTGGGCAAACTTGCTGCGACATGATGAAGCCAGGTCAAACACAGCTGGTTCACCAGGTATCTGCCCTTCCACATAGTCGCCAGCCAGCGTGTTATGGGCATCATGGTATGCAAAAGATTCAGCTAAGACCAAGTCGCCCTTATGAACGTCTGCCTGAAGGGAACCCGCAGTTCCTGTCATGAATACCAGATCAATATCTATTTTGGTGAGCAGGCTGGCCAGGTTCATGGCCGCTTGCACCTTGCCGATTCCACTAAGGCCCAAGTATACGTCATTGCCATTAACGCAAAAATGCTCGAATACAGTCGATCCGAACATTTCCTTGGTGCCTGAGCGAAAATACTTGTGATAATATGCCGCCTCAATTTCCATGGGGACAATAATTGCTATCTTCATTTTTTCTCCCAACCATCTCTATAAGTGAAATAACGCAACTAATACCAAGACAATCAAAACCGCCACAACTAAAATAGCCCGGTTTAGCTTTTTTTTCAATCTAAGCGCCTTGTCGCTGCTTGCCTGTGTTTTCGCCGCACCAGGCTGAAAGCGCCGCGAATGTCGCGGCTGCTCTTTTTGCCCCTGCTTGCGCTCATCGCCCAGGTCTTGATCAGCCTCGTCGCGCGTGAAGTCAGGGTTAACATCAACCTCTTCGTCACTATCATCAAAGGCTGACTTAATTGTCTTAAAGAAGCTCTTGCCCTTTTTTTGTTTGATTTTTTTGCGGTAGTCAGATCGTTTCTCAGTCATGTTATTCCTCTACGTCGGCACCAGTCAACAACATGTTTTCCCATACGCTCATCGCATACAGAGTTTTGGCGTCAACTATTTTTCCTTGTGCGGAAAGTTTCTTTAGTTCCTCTAAATTATACCAGTGACTGGTTAAAAATTCATCGGAATCAAGCGGCCGTTTGTCAGTTAACTTGGTCAACGTGTCACAATAAAACAGATACAGCTTTTCATCAGTAAAACCAGGCGAGGAATAAAATTCAGTAATCTTTTCCCAATAGTCCGCGCGGTAGCCGCCTTCTTCGTTTAGTTCCCGCTTCATCGCATCGAGCGGACTAGCGTCGGTTTCATCAATCAAGCCAGCTGGAATTTCCAGAGTTAATGCCTTAATCGGTTCACGCCACTGCTCAACCAGCAGCATTTCCTGCTTCTGATTTACTGCAATTGCGGCAGCAGCAGGCTGGTGCTTGACCACTTCGCGCGATGCAGTCTCGCTATTGGGCAGCTTGACTGTCCTAACGGCAAGATCAACAATCCGCCCCGAAAAAATCTGCTTTGAAGAAATTTCAGTTTCCGTTAAATCCATTATTCACTTCCTTGTAAATTAGCTAAGTACACATTTACGCACTGCAAGCCATTTTTACCCTGGGCGAGCTGGTACTTAACTTTCTGACCCACTTGAAGACGGCGGTAGCCCTCTTCTTTAATCGCCGTATAAAAAACGAAGTACGATTTATGGTTTTGATCATCTTCAATAAAACCAAAACTACTGTTTTGATCAAATTGCTTCACTGTTCCTAAACGCATTATTCTTCAAGCCCCTCTTGCACTGCTTCTGGATAGCTCTCTTCAACAATGGCAGCACAGCGTCCACAAAGCAATGGCAACTTTTGGTCAGCCCCAATATCGGTCCTAATCATCCGGCAACGCGGACAAACCTGGCCTTGAGCTCGTTCAACTACAAAGGAGCCGGTTGCTAGTTGGCTAGCACTTGTTGGAGCTTCGCCATCTGCAATTGTCAACTTCGACACAATCAAAATCTGCCTAAAGTCTGCATCCAGTTCATCTAGCATTGCCCTTGTTTCTGCAACTGGATAGATGGTTAAAGCAGCTTCAAAGGACTTGCCGATCAGTTTCTGGTCACGGGCTTCTTCCAAGACCTTGAGGACATCATCGCGCATCTTCATAAAGAGCTTCCAATTGTCCAATAATTGTTCATGATTGGCATATTCTTCGACCACTGGCATCTCTGCAAGTTGGATGTAGTCTTCCTTTTCCTTCAAGAACGACCAAATTTCCTCCATTGTGTGAGGAAAAATTGGGGTCAGTACCTTGGCAATCTTCACTGCAGCATCATAGATCACCGTTTGCATAGAACGTCTAGTGTGGCTATCAGTGCTTTCAATGTACAAGACATCCTTGGCAAAGTCCAAGTAAAAGGCGGACAAGTCATTGGCAATAAAGGCAAACACCTTTTTGTAAACCGTGTTAAAGTCATACTGCTCATAACTCTTCAAACAGGTCTTAACTAGGTCATTCAAGCGAACCTCAATGTATTGGTCAATTGAGTTAAGCTTTTCATACTCGACCCGGTTTTGCCTTGGATCAAAGTCGCTGGTATTGGCCAGCATATAGCGGAAGGTGTTCCTGATCTTGCGGTAGCTTTCTGAAGTCTGCCGCAAAATATCTTGGGAAACAGCAACATCAGACGTTGCATCAACTGAAGCAACCCACAAGCGAATGATTTCTGCCCCCATCTGTTTGATAACATCGCCTGGTGCTATTACATTGCCTAATGACTTAGACATCTTGTGGCCATTAGCATCCAAGACAAAGCCTTGTGACAATATGCCCCGGTATGGCGCCTTGCCCGTAGTTGCAACAGAAGTGATTAAACTTGAGTTGAACCAGCCACGGTACTGGTCGCTGCCTTCAAGGTACAAGTCAGCAGGAAAGTTTAGGTTAGGGCGCTTGGCCATCACAGCTTGGTGCGAAGACCCAGAATCAAACCAGACATCCAAAATATTAGTTTCCTTGGTGAACTTGCCATTCGGTGAATGCTCAGAAGTGAAGCCCTCTGGCAATAGGTCCTGGGCACTACGCTTGTACCAGGCATTAGACCCTTCCTTGGCAAAGATTTGCGCAATATGCTCGATCGTTTCCGGGGTGACAATTGGAGTGCCATCTTCTGCATAAAAAATTGGCAGCGGTACGCCCCAAGCTCGCTGACGTGAGATTACCCAGTCGCCGCGGTCCTTGATCATGTTGTATAAACGAACTTTGCCCCAAGAAGGAATAAAATTGACTTGGTTAATTTGCTCCAGAATCTGCTTGCGGCATTTTTCAATTGACGCAAACCACTGGGTTGTTGCACGGTAAATGACTGGTTTCTTAGTCCGCCAATCGTGTGGATACGAGTGGGTAAAGAAGCTTAACTTGAGCAAGTTGCCTGATGCTTTAAGTTTGTCACTTACTACTTTGTTGGCATCATTATAGAACAAGCCTACTAAGTCAGGATCAGGAACTTCTGCAGTAAAGCAGCCCTTGTTGTCCATTGGACTAAAGACTGGCAAGCCATACTTTTGGGCAACATTATAGTCGTCTTCACCAAAGCCAGAAGCTGTATGAACCAGTCCCGTACCATCACTAGCAGTAACATGCATGGCATTCATCAATAATGAGTCTTGATCATACAGTGGATGCTGGGCAAGCATCCGGTCCATGTCACTACCCCGCAAGTGCTGCACCACTTCATAATTAGTCCAACCCAAGTCTTCAGCAACTGCTGACAAGCGGTCTGTCCCAACTACATACCGCTTGTCTCCTACTTTAACCACTGAGTAGTCAAAGGCCGGATTAACGGTAATTCCTTGGTTAGCAGGAATGGTCCAGGGCGTAGTAGTCCAAATCAGGAAGTATGTATTGGCAGCATCTAGCTTGCCCTTGCCGTCTTTGACTGGAAAAGCAATATAAATCGATGGTGACTTCACATCATGGTATTCAACCTCAGCCTCAGCCAGAGTAGATTCACTCGATGGCGACCAATAAACCGGTTTTTTGCCCTTGTAGATATAGCCTTGCTCAAACATGCGACCAAACAGGCGAATTTCTTCTGCTTCATATTCAGGCTGCAGAGTAATGTAGGGGTGATCCCAATCTGCCATTACCCCCAGACGCTTGAAGTCTGCCATCTGTTTCTTGATTTCTTTTTGAGCAAAATCTGCACAAAGCTGCCGGTATTCTGCCCGACTCATCTTCTTGCGGTCAATGCCCTTCTTAGCAAGTTGTTGCTCAATCGGCAAACCGTGCGTATCCCAACCGGGAACAAAGGGTGCATAATTGCCGCTCATATTTTTGTAACGGACAATTATATCCTTAGAAATCTTGTTTAAGGCATGGCCCATGTGAATGTTGCCATTAGCAAAGGGTGGGCCGTCGTGCAAGTCAAAGCGGGGCTTGCCCTCATTCAGCTTAAGCCGTTGTTCGTATAACTTGTTTTCGTCCCACTCTTTTTCCCATTGAGCTTCGCGAACGGGGAGATTGCCCCGCATCTTGAATTTGGTCTTACCCAAATTAAGCGTATCTTTAACTTTCATTATTTATTCCTTCCTGTCAAAAAACCTCGTCCTAATCTTAGGGCGAGGTTTAAATCGTGGTACCACCTAAATTGAGCCGTTAAGCTCCACTTAAAGATTGCGTATCGTGCAATTGACGCAATAAACTATTTTATAACAGCTGATCAACCGTCAGGCGCTGGTACTAGCCTCTCACCACCGCTAATTCGCTTAAGTTGCCTGTCAGTTTTACTGTCAGTTTATCAATTATGGTTCTTATAATCATCTGGGAAAATGATGGTTGTACCCGCATTATTAGCTGGACTTTCATCCTGCTGGTTAACCACTTCAATACTTGGGCTGTCACCTTCGATTGGTTGTGGTTCTTCATCATCTTCATCATCAAAGTCTACTTCATCTTCGCCTTGGTTGTCAACTTCTGCGTCATCATCAGGCTCATCAATATCCAGATCTTCGTCATCATCAACTAAGGTAATGGGCTCAGCGCCATCTGGCGGATAAAAGCGTTCAGTCCCAAAGTAATGGTCAAGGGCCTTCTGCCACCTATCATCATTCAACTGCTTAATAACCTGCTGCAACAGTTCTTGAA
Source organism: Lactobacillus sp. XV31L (assembly GCF_059900865.1). Taxonomy (NCBI): domain Bacteria; kingdom Bacillati; phylum Bacillota; class Bacilli; order Lactobacillales; family Lactobacillaceae; genus Lactobacillus; species Lactobacillus sp. XV31L. The sequence goes on from NZ_JBWXGC010000003.1 coordinate 163,664, forward strand.
TATAGCTACGGTAACCCGCAACTTCCTCCTTAACGTGATCATAGTCGGTCTTGATTGTTTCCAGCTGCTGGCGTTGATAGTCTGCGTCAGCCCTTGCTTGCGCAGTAACTGTGTTGGCTTGAACAGTAGCATCGTTAACAATTTTTTGTGCCCGTGCTTTTGCTTGGTCAACCATCTCTTGCACTGTCTGCCCGGTTTGCTGATACTTATCAACTTGCCCCTGTAAGTCACTAACTCGACTGTTTAATTGAACCACTTCATTTTTTAAGTCAGAATTCTGGTCCATTACATCTCCGTAGTCATTAACAATCTGGTCCAAAAAGCTGTCAACTTCATGGCGATCATAGCCGCTCAGTCCCCGCTTCTTAAACTCCTTGTTATGGATTTCCATTGGAGTTAGCCGTTTCTTTTGTTCTTCTTTGTCTGCCAAAGTTTCAGCACCACCTTATACTTGCCTTTTTTAGTTGTCCTGATTGCCATAATCTGACATCTGCCAAAATATCTCAAACTCAGAACGTCTTCTACCTTTACTATTATATTAGAATCTTGCACGTTGTGCCAATTTAATTTAACTAAATTATTCGCAACTGCTTCTTTAACGTGACGCCGACTTTGCCTGCTTACCTCAGCCAGAACTGTATCTAACCTCAAAGAAGCGGCAACTATTGTTATAGTCACACTGTCATCCTGGGCTGTCAGTACGTCTTTCAGCCCAATAGGCTTGAGCTTTACTTGCGTGTGGCCAATTCGCTTGACTTCTTCTTGATAAAAATCTACTAATTCGCTTTTAATAAAGGATTGCCAATGCCCCTTGCCATCAGTAATAATATCGCCAAAGGTGGTTGTTGTAACTCCACTATTGGCAAAACTACCCAGAATCGCGCTATGGGTCAAGTGTGCAAACTTGGCGGGGTATTCAATAGCACATGCAGTGACCAAATAATCATTTACTGAGCAATCAACCCAATCTTCTGACAAGTATACCCGCTTTTTTTCAGCATTGGCATACCCGCCAAACTCTTGCACAAAAGCATCATTTCCAGCAAGCATTTTGAGGATACCGCGCTGACCTGGATCTAAGAAGTCCGTTAGAATTGCGTCATGCTGGTAAGCTACATTATTTAGGAAACCAGCCATCTGGTCTACCGTTTTAATGTCCTCTTGACTGTCTTTATACAGTGCATTTTTTGCATACTTGCGACGTTTGTCAATATCTTCTATCTTCACATGCTTTCACCAAAATTCAACTTACTTCTTGCTTACAATTGTATCACAAGTACATTGGTCAAGGGCCAAGCCATAGGCCGAAATTAGCCATATTTAAAAACCAGTTCGCATTTGAACTGGTTTTTAAATATTCTATATTATTATGCAAAGATCCTGAACAAGATATTGCCAATCCACCCAAGGACATAATCCTGCACAAAATATAGCAGCATCAAGCCAATGAGAAAGGAAAGATCTAAGCCAATTGAATTCGATAAGCGCTCAATCGGGCCCTTGCGAAAAATATTCAGATAAGGATTAATTATGCGATCCATGATCTGGCCTACAGCAGAATCGCGCAAGAATGGCACCCAGCTCATAATGGCATCAAGCACCATAATGATGCCATAACTCCAAATTATCCAACTGATAACCGAAAGGACATTGTAAATTATTTGTAGCATTAACTTAGGTTATCCTTCTTATCAACTAGGTCACTAATCTTGCCATTGGTAACAAATTTAGGCGGGGTAGCCAAGAAAATCCGGTCACCGATGCGTTGAATTTCGCCATTAAGAGCGTATACAGTACCGGTAATGAAATCAACAATTCGTCTGGCCGAAGTATCTTCCATTCGGCTGAAGTTAATGATCACTGCCTTGTTGTTCAACAAGTTCTGAGCAACATCCTTAGCATCAGAGTAAACACGCGGCTCATAAAGAACAATCTTGCTTTTAGCAGAGTTCATTCCGGCCTTAATCGAGACTACCTTGTCATGGTCAACACCACTAGCAGGAACGCCGTCTTCGTCCTCAATTCTTTGGTCATCCAGATATTCTTCGCCATCTAACATTTCATCATCATCTGAAACACCGAAAAACTTACCTATTTTACTAAAAGCCATTACATTTGCCTCCTGTTAGTTTTCACCGCGGTGTCTAAAGAAGGGGATATCTTCAGTATCATCACCGTCCATGGCACTGGTTTCAATTTGCGAAATACTACCCTGGTCATCATCGTCAAACAAGCTCTGCCGCTCATCTGCTTCAAAGTTAGCAGGCGTTGTCCGCCGCGTATCATCATCGTTGTCCAAGCCCCAAACACTAGTTGGATCAACCATTGACTTGTGCTTAGGTGCATCCTGAGCTTCTTTTTGACTATCAAGCTTTTCAGCTGGAGCTGCTTGGGTCTGTTCACCCACCCCTTGGACTTGGTCGTTTGCTTTAGCCTTAAGTTGGTGGCTGCGACCTGGCAGTTGCTTTGAAGCTTCTTCTTCAGCCTGCGGACTGATTCCAGTAGCAATTACAGTCACAACAACTTCATCACCTAGGTTAGGGTTGATTGAGGTACCGAAAATGATGTTCACATCATCGCCAGCTGCTTTTGAAACAATCTCAGAAGCATCCTGAGCCTCAAACAAGGTAAGGTCTGGTCCACCGGTAATATTGAGCAAAACTTGTCTGGCCCCATCAATTGAAACTTCCAGAAGTGGAGACGAGATGGCCAGCTTGGTAGCCTCAACTGTCCGGTTTTCACCACTTGCACGACCTATCCCCATCAAAGCAGCGCCTTGGTTGGCCATTACCGTCTTTACATCAGCAAAGTCCAAGTTAACATAGTCAGTCGAGGTAATCAGGTCTGAAATACCTTGAACACCCTGCTTCAACACGTTATCAGCTTCTTTAAAAGCTTCCATCATCGGAGTCTTCTTATCAACCATTTCTAGCAGACGATTATTGGCGATAATCACCAGTGTGTCCACGTACTGCTTCAACTCGGCAATACCTTCCGCTGCGTTTTTAGACCGCTTCGGTCCCTCAAACGTAAATGGACGAGTCACAACGCCAACCGTCAGCGCACCTGTTTCACGAGCTGTCTTAGCCACAACTGGTGCAGCACCAGTACCAGTACCGCCGCCCATACCGGCAGTGATAAAGATCATATCTGCACCCTTAAGTGCGTCTTCAATCGTCTGTTCGCTTTCTTCAGCGGCCTTTTGACCCACTTCAGGATGCGAGCCCGCTCCAAGACCCCTGGTCAGCTTAGGTCCAAGTTGAATCTTGGTTTCTGCCTTATTGCTGTTAAGCGCCTGTACATCTGTGTTAGCGGCCACAAAAGATACACCCTGCACACCATCATCAATCATTCTATTAACAGCGTTGCCACCTGCGCCGCCGACACCAATTACTTTGATGACAGCATTCTTATTCTCATCCGAATCGAATGTAAAATCCATTTAACTAACCACCTTTAATCAAAGAATTTTTTCAAAAAATTCTTAATGCCCTTTTCTTTATTCTGTTTAACTTTTTTTGATTTATCTTGCGAGCTTTTTCCTCGTCTTAACAACTCATTTCTATTATATTCTTCTTTTGCTTTTGTTTCATTACCACTTACAGGTCTTTTCGAATTTTTAGTAACTTTATGGACCGGTTCTTCTGTTTGAATTATTTTATCATCGCCATAAATTGCACTAATGACCAAAAAATCAATATCCGACATTTTATAGGCATAATTAACTATGCCGTAAGCAGCTGAATATACTGGGTTACGCATCCCAATTTGGTCAGGCTGGTAAATACGGGTTTTAACTTTCAGAGTATCAGCAATGAGATTATCAAAGCCTTGGAGCAAGCTGTTGCCCCCAGTGATAACAATACCACCCGGCAATTTTAGTGCATCATTCTTAGCCAACCCCTTCTCAATTCTGCTAATAGTCTGCATTATACGGGCATTGACAATTCGACTTAAATAAACTTCATCGACCATCTGCTGGCCACTTGCGCCAACGCTGTTGACGGCAAACTTGTTTCTGCTTGAGGCCAAAACCGGGTCAGCATACCCATAATCAAGCTTGATTTGTTCTGCATCTTTTTTGGAGGTACTAAGGACAACGGAAATATCTTTACTAATGTCGCTGCCACCCTCAAAATCAATGTTGGCATACTTGATCTGTCCATTATGAATTACTGTAGCCGTGGTCATACCGCCACCAGAGTCAACAATAATTGAACCAAAGGTACGTTCGCTTTCAGTCAAGGCAACACTGGCAATTGCCAGCGGGGTAGGGACAAAGAAGTTGTTTTGGTAGCCTGCTCGCTCCACTGCCTTTTTGATGTTATGCAATGCGCTAGTTGGGGCCGTTAACATGATTCCTTGTACCGCCAGGGAATGGGCAATCATTTTGCGGGGATCATCAACTTCAGTTTTGCCATCAATAAGGAACCGACTAGGCAAAAACGCAATAGGCTCACGTTCACCCTTAACAGCAGACTTAACTGCTGCCCGGACAACTCGTCTGACGTCATTATTGCCAACTTCTTGACCGTTATCACTAACATTTATCAAGTCACCTGCTGTTTCCAGTTGCAGCATTCCTACTGGAATACCTGTTACAACCCGGTAAATCTTTGCGTCAATCTTCTTGACGATTTCTTTCAATGCGCGGTTAATGGCATCAGCTGTTTCATCGATGTCAACAATGTTGCCGTGCCGCATGCCCCGATTAGGGACTGCAACAGCGCCAATTACTTTGCCACTATCTGCCACAACAGCCTTAATGCTAGTGGTACCTATATCCAATCCCACTAAAAGATTTTTATTGTCCAAAATAAACCCCCATTGATACTCTTCTTCTAAAAATTTTAACATAAAAGAAATATAAAAAAGCATAAAAGATGCATAATTTTAGCTTATTTTAAGCCATAAGTACGTTTTTCACTCGGAGTAAGTGGCCTACTATATGCCCCTACTTCCAGATCCACTAAACTATTCTTTTTGGCTTTTGCCTTTATTTCGTCATAATACTTTAACCTGCTCTTCACGGTGGAAAAATTGCCAATAACCACGTTACCATCTTTCATCAAAAAGATAACCTGTGATTTACGGCGAGTATTGCCACTTAGCAACTTAATTTCACTTTGAAAACTGCTGGGCAAGCTATTAAATAACTGCAAGCTTTTTTTCAGGGAGACCACATGATTATAACCTACAAATACGGGCTTTTCAGGACTTATTTTATTCCAAGGCAATAATTGCGTACCCAGTTTGCCACTAGCCAATATCTTGCAATAGCCATTTTCCTGTTTGATATAGCCAATTGCAGGATATTCGTTAATCCTTAACACTAACTGGTTAAAGTGGTTAACACTGACGGCTACATTCTTAATTTCACTGTATTTGCCAGTCAATCTGCGGTTGACGCTTCTAGAATTAATTATATAGTCAACCACCTTGTCCTTGGCTTTAATCCCAGAAGTCTGGACTACTTCTTTGGGGGGCAAATCATTTGCCCCTTCAACCTTGATACTGGCAACATTGGCCAGTGGTGAAATATAATAGCCCAAAAAGGCAAGAGCAACTAGCGAAATAGTAACAATCAAGCCCAGGCGCTTGATTAGGGCTGACCTGCGCTCGCCATGCAGCTTTGATAATGAGGCAGAGACTTTTTGATGCTTGCCCTTGCTCTGACTAGATTGATAGTTCAGATAACTTGCTAGTTTTTTATTAGGATCAATCTTCGTTATTGGTTTTTTAGGCAACTGTCTCACCTCCTTCTTGCTTTTACTTAGCGATTTTTTCCATTACGCTAATTACCTGGTCTGCGGCATCAGGAACGCCCAACTTTTTGGAAGCCGCACTCATTTCATCGGCATACTTGCTATCAAGCAAGATATGGTCAATTGAAGAAATAAAGTTGTTGGGATTCAAGTCGCCTTCAGCAATTACTGTTGCGGCACCAGCCTTTTCTAGATCAAGTGCATTCTTCATTTGATGGTTGTGCGTGACATTGGGACTAGGAACTAAAATTGCAGGCACCCCTAGTGCAGTAAATTCAGCAATACTGGTTGCCCCAGAGCGCGCCACCACACAAGTTACCTTGGGCAACAACGCTGGCATATCCTTGACATAGGACAGAACTTTGACATTTTCGCCGTAGTCAATCCCTGCTAGTTTTTGGTCAATTTTTTGATAGTAATAGGTCCCTGTTACCCAAATAATTTGGTAGGGTTTCTTCTTGAACTTGGTCAAGGACTGGAGCATTATCCGATTAATAGCCAGCGCTCCGCGGGATCCGCCAAAGACCAAAACAGTGGGAATGTTAGCGTTCAGTCCCCACTTGCTTTGCAAGTTTAAGCTGGCTGAAGAAAGGTTCAGGACCTGCTGGGACCGCGGATTGCCGGTCTTTATCAGTTTTTTCTTTTCTGTAAACTGCTTGGCAGCTTCATCGAACGTGTAGCAGATTTTGTCAACATAGTGGCCCAGGAACTTATTGGCAACGCCAACCACCGAATTGGACTCGTGAATCATCGTTGGAATGCCCATTTTGGCAGCCGCATAGACAATGGCGCCGCTAACATAACCGCCAGTTCCAACAACCACATCAGGCTTAAAATCACTGATGATTTTCTTAGACCGTTTGACTGCTTTGATAAACATGTTAATGGTGGTGAAATTATCCAGCAGGTGCTTGCGGGTAAAGCCCTGTATTTCAATTGTTTTAAAATTAACACCAGCAGCTGGAACTATCTTAGCCTCTAGTCCCTTCTTCGTGCCCACAAAGAGAATTTCATCATCTGTAGCTAAGCCCCGTTGCTTCAACTGCTTGATAATAGCCATGATCGGGTAAATGTGGCCACCAGTTCCGCCACCAGTAAAAATAACTTTCATTTTATTTCGTCTTCAATTCCTTAATAAAGTTCACAAAGTAGTCCCCGCGCTCCTCAAAGGTTCTAAACTGATCCCATGAAGCACAAGCCGGGGAAAATAGCAAAACATCGCCAGGTTGAGTCAGTTCATAGGCCTTGGGCACAGCCGCTTGCAAAGTATTTTCAATTACAATCTGCTTAATGCCAGCCTTGCGTGCAGCGTCAGCCAACAAGTAACGAGTTTGCCCGTAGAGAACGACTGCCTTCACATGCTCCTTTAATATTGGCACTAGCGGATCAAAGTTAAAGCCACGATCAAGGCCACCTGCAATCAGCACTTCAGGCTCAGTAAAGGAGGGAATTGCTACCGAGGCCGCCTCAATATTGGTCGATTTAGAATCGTTATAAACTTTGCGGCCATCCAAAGTCATCACATATTGCAGACGGTGTTTAGCCCCAGAAAAAGTGGTTAAAACTGCCTTAATGTCTGTTGTGCTGGCTCCTAGCAACTGAGCCAATGCACTAGCAACCAGTGCATTCTGTTGGTTATGCAAGCCTGGAAGCTTCATAGCGCTGGTTTGAATGATTTTTTCCTTTTGGTTCTGCAAAAAACCATCAGCAATGAAGTAGTCCGCATCAGCAGCAAATTCTGAGAAGGTCAAGATATGCGCTTTGCTGGCTGCTTTTTCCTGCCTTAAAATGTCTTTTTGGTCGTAGTTGGCCAGAAAGTAGTGGCCCGGCGACTGGAAACGCGTAACGTTCAGCTTGGCCTCCACATAATTGGCAAAAGTCTTGTGGTAGTCCAAATGTACGTTGGGGTAAATATCAATTATTGCTGCTGCTACCGGATCAATATCGGTTACACCTAGAAGTTGGAAGCTGGAGATTTCAACCACTAAGACATCCTCTTCAGTGGCCTCCACTACAACTTCGGAAATTGGGACGCCAATATTGCCTACCGCATAGGCGTGGTGACCCATTGGCGCCAGATGGTGCTCTAAAATTTGTTGGGTCAGCATTACTGTTGTAGTCTTGCCGTTTGACCCAGTCACGCAGACATAGGGCGCACTGCTAACACTCAAAGCAATCTCAGGTTCAGTAATAATAGGTATCTTTAGTTCTTGTGCACGTTTGACCATAGGATTTTCGTATGGAATACCAGGATTTTTGACCAGATAGTCAAAATGTTCTTGGCCCAGCAGGTCAACTGGGTGACTGCCGCCAATTACCCGCACCCCCATCGTGGTCAGTTCTTGCGCCCGGTCATTTTTACTTAAATCAGCCTGATCGTTCAAAGTTAGCTTAGCCCCAAGCTTAAGAAGCAACTTGCTCACTGCAAAGCCGCTTTTGCCCAGGCCTAAAATCAATATATTTTTATTTTGATACGTATCAATCTGCTTCATTTTTTGTTTTTAGCCCCAAATCATTAAATACAAAACACTGCCAACTAGACCTACTAGCCAAAAAATAATGTCGACCTTCCATTCAGAATAGCCTAACATTTCAAAGTGGTGATGGATAGGTGTCATCTTGAAAATGCGCTTGCCCGTCGTCTGAAAAGAAATCACCTGCAAAATGACGCTTGCAGTCTCGCAGACGAAAACAATGCCAATAAGCAATAGCGACCAAGGCCTGTTCAAAAAGACGCTGACAGCAGCTAGTCCGCCACCAAGTGCCAGTGAACCAGCATCACCCATAAAAATTTTAGCAGGTTTATGGTTGAAGATAAAAAATGAAATCAAACCGCCAATTACGCTCATGCAAAAGAGCAAAATTGCAAAGTTCTTTTGCTTGAACGCAAGATATGCATATGTACCATAGGCAATAATTGTCAGGCCCGTGGCAAGGCCATCCAGGCCATCCGACAGGTTTACGGCATTAGAAAAGCCGACCAGCCATATGACAACAAAGATAGTAAACAAGACAATACTATTAACCAGGCCAAAGAATGGTATAAATAGGCTAAATTTGAAGTTGGCTGCCCCTGCCAAAGCGACTATCACAAGCGCAATTAAGATTTGCAGCCCAAATTTCTGCCAGGCCTTCAGTCCCAAGTTGCGTTTATAAAAAAGCTTAATGCCATCATCTAGAAAACCGATCACGCCATAACCGAGCAAACTGATCAGCAAAATCCAAATTAGTTTGGTCATTTCATGCTGCCAAGCTACCACCCACACGGTCGAAACTGCGGCAGAAAGAACGAAGATAATGCCGCCCATTGTCGGAGTACCCGATTTCTTTCGGTGCCACTTGGGCCCTTCATCACGAATTTCCTGGCCTTCATGGTGCGCACGCATGAAAATTATCATCCACGGCAAGAAAATTCCCGTCAATGCTAATGAACTAACTAATGCAATAATGCTGACAACAAGCATAAAATGCTACTCCTTTAATATTACTTTGATTTTTGTTCCTGACTTGAGGACCCTGCCTGGCAAAACATTCTGCCTTTGAACAAGGCCGCTTCCTTTTATCTTCACTTTAACACCAGTCAAGTCGGCAAACTGGTGCAAGTCATCCAGAGTCCATCCCTGCATTTGCGGGCAATGAACTTTCCCATCTGTCAGAACAAACATGCGCTTGCCTGAGCGCTGCTTTTGACCTTTAGGATAAGCCTGTGCAGTCACTTTATTACCACTGCCAATCTTGGTCAGTTTCAAACCAACCCGGCGCGCTTCTTTTTTGGCTTCATCATAACTTAAATCCTTAAGATCAGGTGTCTTGACCACCGTTGAATTGTCTGTTTCATTCTTCGACATCAGAATGACCCGTGACATCATTGGTTTGAAAATTGAAGACAGCATCACTTCAGCTGGATCGACCATTCGTTGCGGCTGCTTTACAGTAATGTAGATGCAGTACCGTGGATGCTTTGCTGGGGTCACGCCCACAACTGAGAAAAGGTAGTTATTGTTACCTTTAAGGTAGCCACCATGCTTAAGATTTGCTATTTGGGCGGTTCCTGTTTTGACTGCAATACTGGCATTCTTGATCCGGTATGCTGAACCCGTCCCGATTCGCTTGTTTAAAACTCGTCTCATATTTGCTAGAACAACCTTGGCAGTTTCCTTCGAGTAGACTGGTTGACCCACATTTTTAATTTGGTAGCCACTGATCGTTTTGCCGTTTGGATTCGTTACCCTTTCAACAAACTGGGGCTTTACCATCTGACCATTGTTGGCCAGACTGCTGAATGCTTGCATCATTTGCATTACATTCACGTTGACGCCTTGACCAAAACTGGTAACTGCCTGGTCAATCGATGATTGAAAGGCCAAGAGGCCCTCTTGTTCTCCCGGCAGGGTCACACCAGTTTTTTGTCCAATGTGGAACTTTTTCAAATACTTGCGCCAGGTCTTGGCCCCCATCTGCTGCTCAATGTGAACAAAGCCGGTGTTAGATGAGCGCGGAAAAGCCTGCGAAAATGGGATGCTGCCCCACCCGTTCGTTTGCCAGTCATGAATAACAGAACCCCGGACTGTAACCGAGCCCGAGTTATAGTACTGGTTAGGGTGGTAGTTGCCACTATTAACTGCAGCTGCCAAAGTCAAAATTTTGAAAACGGAGCCTGGTTCATAAGTATCCTGAACCAAAATATTCCGGTAAGAATTTTCCATTCCCTTTTTAGTTTGGGGATTGAAGGTAGGCCGCTGCGAAGCTGCCATTATCTTTCCTGTTTTCATGTCTTCCACAACGGCAGTCATAGAAACAGGATTATACCTTTTTTGTACGTATGTCAATCGGTTTTCCAAGTATTCTTGCAGTTGCGAATCAATGGTCAAATAAATGTTGTTGCCATCGGTTGGTGCCTTGTAGGTTTGAATGCTATTGGGCGTTTGATAATTCGCAGCATCAACTGATGAGACCTGGTAGCCGTCCTTTCCGGCCAGCACATTATCATACCAAGCCTCGAGTCCCATAGTTCCTTCCAAGTCTTGTGTTTTTGACCGCTTGTTATACTTAGGCGTAGCCAGACCAATTACGTGCGAAGCAAAGTTGCCATCCGGATATAAGCGGGCCTGCGTTTCAAAGAATTTGATGCCGGGCAGCTTCATCTTGTCAATTCGGTCTTTTTGCAGCTTGGTCAAGCCATTGCCGCCAGCCCCAAATTGCACCTGAAAAGCTGGATGTGCGGGCTTTAAATATGCCAATATTTGGTTTGCTGATAAGGGCAAGACCTTGGCCAGCTGCTGGGCAGTTTTTTCCTTGTCAACTACGTATTCAGGCTTGTTTTTATAATTAATAGAAGATTTGTCTAGAATCGCATAGACAGTATACTGGTGCGCATCTTGTGCCACAGCCAACCCGTTGCGATCATAAATTGTCCCCCGTGTTGCCTTCAACACCTGGTTGCGCATGTAGAGCTGCTCTGTTTTTTGCTGCAGATTCTGCCCGTTTACTGTTTTAGAAATGCCTATATATAGCATTCTGCCGGTAAATACAAGAAAAACCAAAGCCACAACTACCTGGAGGAATCTTCCAACTGTAAAGCGGTACTTGTGTGCTTTGGATTTTTGTGAATTTGAATTACTAATGTGTTTTTTCATTAGCGAATAGTCCTAATATTTTTTTCGATTAACGTTAACCCCTTGCTCCGGGCAATTTTATTCATCCGGGCGCTCGAGGTTAACTCACCTAGTTCCTGGTGCAAATCACTAACTTGATTCTGCGCCTTTGCAACTGAGCGTTGCACGCTGGTAAGTTCATGCTGGGCTGATGTAGCGGAAATGCTAGAAGAAACTAGAAGCGTCATTAACCCAATCGTTATCATGGTGCCTAGTACCATCAATGTTTTTTCAAAGCTAGACCAAGCAACACGGCGCGGGTTGAGAACTTGCCGCTGCCTTTTTTGGCTCGCAGCTTGTTCTTTAGGATTGAATTCTACTTTTCTTGCTAAACTATCAGCCATTGTTTTTTCCTCTTCACAATTTTTCCGCAACTCGCAATTTTGCACTGTGTGAGCGGTTATTGTTTTTTAATTCTTCAGTTGAGGCCACAATCGGTTTACGATTTACCAGGCGAAGTGTTGGCTTCATGCTATCTGGTATCAAGGGCATGCCCCTGGGAACTTCAACTTCCGAATATTTTTTAAAAATATTCTTAACGATTTTATCTTCATCAGACTGAAAGGTAATCACGCTGATTCTGCCACCTGGCTTGAGCAACGCAATTGCTTCTTCAAGTGATTCATGTAAAACGTCAAGTTCATGGTTAACAGCCACTCTTAACGCTTGGAAGGTCTTCTTTGCAGGATGTCCTCCTGTACGTCGCGCAAACGCTGGAATCGCTTCTTTAACAACTTCAACCAACTCAAATGTTGTTTCAATTGGTTTGTTTTGCCTTCTTTCAACGATTTTGCGGGCGATTTGACGAGAAAACTTTTCCCCACCAAACTTATACAGAATATCAGCCAGCTCTTTTTGACTCGTATTGTTAACCAGTTGATATGCATCAAGACTTTGACTTTGGTCCATCCTCATGTCCAACCGCGCATTGAAGCGGTATGAAAAGCCTCGTCCTGCTTGGTCGAATTGTGGGGATGAGACCCCTAAATCATAGTAGATACCGTCAATGCCATCTTGATAACCCAGCTCAACCAGGTTCATCTTCAGATGGCTGAAATTGTCGTGTACCAGCCGTAATTGGGGCTCACTGCCTTCTTTTAGTAAAGCGGCAAAGTTCAACTCTGCTGATTTTATTGCATATTCATCTTGGTCAAAACCCACTAGGGTTCCTCGGTCAATTTTGCTTAGCAAATAACTTGCGTGTCCGCCACCGCCAAAAGTTGCGTCTACGTATAGACCACCATTTTTAACTTCTAAATTTTCAATTGTTTCGTGTAAGAGTACACTGGTGTGTTTGAATTCCATAATTTTATAGTTCAAGATCATCTAAGTCTTCAGCGATATCATCGTAATTTTCATTAGCTTGATTGCTAAAGTCTTCCCAACATTCCTTCGACCAAATTTCAATTCGATCGGAAACGCCGACGATGACGCATTCTTTAATCAGGGAAGCGTGTTTCTTCAATGTTGTGGTCAGATTCACACGCCCCTGCTTATCGAATTCAGATTCCATCGCACCAGAGTAAAACAGCCGCGTAAAACTACGCGCGTTTCTCTTAGTCAACGGAAGTTGCGCTAACTTGGCTTCAATTTTCGCCCATGTTTCAGTGGTATAGCCGAAAATGCAGCCTTCCATTCCGCGGGTAAAAATCATCTTGTCACCAATTTGACTACGCAAACGAGCCGGTATTATTAACCGTCCTTTGCTGTCGAGATTGTGATGATATTCACCCATGAACATGGTCTAGCCCCCTTCCAAAGAATAATTTACCACAATTCACCACTTCCTACCACTTATTTCGTAATAAAATGGGAAATAATTTATTTTTATTAAAAAACAAATAGCGAGAACTCGTATTGAGTCCTCGCTCTTATCAAATTAATCTTAATTGTTATTTTAAATCATCATAAATAACAAGCCTACATACCAAAATACAGTATTAAGGGTCAAATAATTCCAAATTTCCCGTAAAGTTTTGCCCAAATCAATATTCTTATTTTTTACTGCTTGGGATACAGCCAAAATGATTACCAGAATAAAAAAGACAAAAAAGCCATAGGGGAGAAACTCTGGCCGCCCCTGCTGAACCGCAATCAAATGGCAGGCAAACACAAAGAAAAAGGGTAAGACATCATAGCCTCGAAACTTTGCCCGGGGGAACACCTTGTTCAATATAAATGCTAATGCCAGTCCGATTATTGGTAATAAGAATATTAAAAACATTTTTGCTACTTCCTTTAGTCACTCTTACTTATTTTATCCCACTATTCATTTGAAAAAAACTACTAAGTAGCATAAAATATTGTTCAAACAAGGGAGGTCATTTAATGGCACGGAAACGAAAGAAAAAATCAGGATTTCAAAAATTAACAATTGTAATGGCCTGGCTAATGGCCTTTATCACCCTGGCTGCAGTTGTAATGCAGGTAGTCAGTGCAATGGCCAGCTTTGGTGTTTTCGACTAAAAAGCGTGAGGAATCAATTCTCACGCTTTTTTATTGCCGATAATTATCCAAGTTAACCATAAATGGGTAGCGAATTGCTAGCCAGTCCCAGATACGATAGCTCAGTATTGCAAACACAAGTGACCAAGCAAGCGTTGGCACAAGGCTAAGCAAGAGAGCTGGCAACGGAGCACTGATAATGCCTGTCAGATTCAAGACTGCCCAGCTGTATACAGTCACAGCCGCTGAACCAAGCAAAACTGCAATTATTCTTACCCAAAAAACTTCAGGCAGAAAACGGGCTGCTTGCTGGAGAAGCCAACAAATGCAAGGAAGACTAACTGTATAAATGCCGATAATGCCATAAAAGTAAATATCGCTGACAACGCCCGCACCAAGTGCCAACCATATTTCTTTAGGGTTAATGTCGTCAAAAAGGGCAACCAGCATTATTCCAACTGGCAGCAGCAAGTTTGCGCCATCACCATAAGCAAAAAATTGGTGCAGCAAAAAGGACAAGCTGCTATTAAGGGCCAGTGCAATATAAAGGGCAACCGCCAAGGTGAATTTTTGCAAAGAGCGCACTAGTCTGACACCTTTCTCTTAATCACAGTTACTACCGTGGGGTCATTCAATTCACCTGCTGGGTCGATCTTAATCAAGTCAGACAAGCCGAAAGTGTCACGCGTTGTTGTCTTAACTGTGCCAACCAAAAGTCCCTTGGGTGAATTGCCTCCCATACCGCTAGTGTATACTTTAGTGCCCTTTTTAAGCTTTTGCGTATCAACTGCCTGGGTGAAAGCCAAAGACTTGGTACCAACTACGGTAATGATGCCATGAACCTTTTTTCCATTAGTTGCTTCTGCTTCAACTGCAAAGCGATTAGCCGACTGGTCCGTAGTGGTGATTAATTCCACTTTTGCTGATGCCGCGCTGACTTCAAGAACACGCCCAATAAGACCACCCCCGGCCATCACCGCCATATTCTTGTGGAGGCCGGCTGTAGTTCCTTTATTGATAACTAAAAGCGTTGTCCAGCTATCAGGCGAACGAGAGATAACCGACGCCTGAACCATGTCAAAGTCAGTCAGCGTCTTTTTTAACTTTAGAGCAGACTTCAATTGTTTATTTTCATCCTCAAGACTCTCATTGCGGGCCTTAGTCTGCTCCAGATCACTAACCTGGCTTTTCAAGTAATTGTTCTCGTCCTGGGTGGTAAGCAGGTCGTGGACGCTATTCAGGCTACCTGATACTAGCCCAATGGGAAAGTCAACCATACGCACACCAACTGCCACAATATCATTGCCAAAGCTTTGAATAACCAGCGGCGTGTTTCTCTTATTGCGCAAGTTGACACTGATCCCGATTACGGAAAAAAGCACAATTACACCAATGCATACCGCTACTAATTTTTTGTTTTGTAGAAACTTCTTCATATAGAACTGATTCCTAAAAAAGCCGGCAATAGTAGCCGACCCTTATTATCTGCGACTTCGACGCATTATTTCAATGTTTTTAAGAGACTTGCCAGTACCTGCAGCAACACAGTCAAGTGGATCCTGAGCAATGAAGACAGGAACCTTTGTCGCTTCAGAAATAACTTCCGGTAAGTTTTTCAGCAGCGCGCCCCCACCCGTTAAAACAATACCGTGGTCAATAACATCTGCAGCGATTTCAGGCGAAGTCTGCTCAAGCGTCTCCTTGATTGCGACAATAATATCTTGAACTACATCTTGGATTGCCTTAGCAACATCAGCTGCTTCAATATCAACTGATTTAGGCAGTCCCGTAACCAGGTCACGTCCACGAATGTTAACAGCTTCGATACCGCTCGCCTTTTCAACTGATGCGGATCCGATCTGGATTTTGATATCCTCAGCTGTCCGCTCACCAATTAATAAGTTGAAATTAGAGTGAACATAGTTGACAATTGCCGAATTGAACTTGTCACCGGCTTGGCGAATTGAAGTAGAAGAAACAATTCCGCCCAGCGAAATTGTGGCAACATCGGTCGTTCCTCCGCCAATGTCAACCACCATTGAACCAGTTGGATCCATCACGGGGAGGCCAGCACCAATAGCAGCTGCAAATGGTTCCTCAATTACGAAAGCCTCGCGTGCTCCAGCAACTCGGGCGGCATCAATGACAGCACGTTTTTCAACTTCGGTAACGCCGGAGGGTACGCAAATCATTGCTGAAGGCTTGGAATTGCCAACCGTCTTTTCGATAAAGTACTTAAGCATAGATGCAGTTGTGTCATAATCCGCAATTACACCATCTTTCATTGGTCTAATGGCGACGATGCTGGCTGGCGTCCTGCCAATCATTTCTCTTGCTTCAGTACCAACCGCAATTACTTTGCCAGTTTGGGTATTCTTGGCTACGACAGAAGGTTCTCTAAGGACAATGCCCTTGCCTTCCATGTAAACGAGTGTATTGGCCGTACCCAAATCGATACCAATGTTTTTTGCTCCTAATCCAAACACAAAAATCTCTCCTTAATTACTGCAGTCTCTAAATCTTGAATCATTATAGCATAAAGAGCAGGCAAAGAGAGATTCCTGGGGCCACTTTAAGATGAATTTAAAACAATTGCTGTTCACGCATGCTCAGATACCGTCCCTTGCCCACAATAAAGTGGTCCAAAAAGTCAATATGAAGCATGTCAGCGGCGGAATTAAGGATTCTGGTAAGTTCAATGTCGCTTTCTGACGGTATCAGCTTGCCACTTGGATGGTTGTGCACCACAAAGATGCCGGCACAAGCATAAAGAACAGCCCAGCGAAAGATTTCTCGCGGATGTGCAATCGATTTGTCCAGTGTTCCCTGGAAGAGACGTTTTTCCGCAACAATATGGTTGCTATTGTCAACATAGATAGCCCATAGCTCTTCTTGTTTGCGTCCAGCAAGCTTGTCCATCAAATACATCCCCACCTCGCTGCTCGATGTAAGAACTGCTTCACGATCAGGAACAGCTGCGCGCAATCTCTCAATTATATTTTCACAAAGAAAAGCAAGTTCATCATCACATTCAGCCCCTGAAGTGTACTTAAGCAAGCTGTTAAAGTCAGTAATATTTAACTTGGCAAGTGCTCCTTCTACTTGATCAAGTCGTTCTAGTCCCTTTTCTCTAAGCTGATTAACCAAAAGACTTAGCAATTCAATATCGGTATTAACTAAATAGTTACTGGATTTGATAATTTTCATCTAATCATTCCTTTCACTATTAAATACGCAAAAGGAGCTAGATCTTCCCTAAAAACTCAGTAAAATCATGACAAACAAAGAGGGCATTTTTTTGGTCAGTCTGACTAGCTGGAATGAGATCAGGAATCATTACACACTTGATCTCAGCATTAACGGCAGCCTGCACGCCTGTTGAAGAGTCTTCAAAGGCCAAGATGTTTTCGCGCGGTATGCCCAGCTTTTGTGCACCTAAAAGATAGATATCGGCTGCAGGCTTAGGCTTGATCTGGTTCTTGACAACATCATCAGAATTCAAGTGAAATTGAAAATAATTGCGCATGCCCGTGGACCATAGCGTATGCTCAACCACAGACTCAGTATTGCTAGTCACAATAGCCATCGCCAAGCCTGCGGCTTGAAAGGCATCAAGCGCTTCCTGAACCCCGGGACGCAGCTTCAACTTGCCCTCATCTGTCCAGCGCCATACCAATTCATCAGTCCGTTTGACAAATTGGTCTCGCTGCTTGCTACTAGCAAAATAATGGTGGTAAAAAACTGTCATATCAGCTGCAGTTGAGCCCACAAGCTGCAAATAAGTATCATCTGGTATACCCAAATTTGCCTCTTTGGCTGCTTGAATGTTGGCCTTCCAGTATAGGTTTTCCGAATTGACTAAGAGGCCATCCATATCAAACAAGATGCCTCTAACTTCATCTTTTACGCCTTGAACTCGCATTTTCAGCCTCCATCTGCAAAATATTGCCTACTAAGTAAAATGAACCTGTTACCAGCAGTATATCATTTACCTGGCTAGCTTGCTTCATTTCTCTATATGCCTTATGCCAGTCTGTATAATACGCATATTTGCGCTGGACCCAATCTGGAAAATCTGTTCTTTTAGCTGCTCGCATGTAGTCAATTGTTGTTAACTTTACCTTGTCTGTTTCTTTGAACAAAGAAAAGACTTGGTCGATATCCTTGTCTTTCATCATCATTACTAAGATACGAACGTTGCCCTGGCGAACTTGCTGTTGCTCATGAATAAAGTTCAGCAAATTTTTTATTGCCTGGATATTATGGGCTCCATCAAGAACAATAAGAGGCTTGTCCTGCAAAACTTGATAGCGGCCCGGAACAATAGTATGTTCAATGGCAGCTTTAATTTGATTTGGACTGAGCGCCAGGTGCAGCAAGCTGAATGCCTTAATGGCAACAGCTGCATCAATTGCCTCCACTGCGGGCATTGGTCTAATTTCAACCTTGCGCGCGCCATCTTCATAAATTAAGTCTTGCCCGCCAGTCAAGGTGAAGTTTTGACCCAATTGGCTAACTGTTGCTTTTTCTGCATGTGCTTTTGCCATAATTATTGGCAGCACAGCTTTGGGCACATTTCCTAAAACTACCGGTCGCTTATACTTGATCACGCCACTTTTTTCGCGAGCAATATCTTGAATCGTGGGACCAATCACCTGCTCATGATCAAGCCCAATTGTGGTGATCACGCTTACCTCAGGGGTAATAACGTTGGTCTTGTCGTGGGCACCCCCGATGCCCACTTCAATCACCGCATAGTCACAGTGGACCTGTGCAAAGTAGATAAAGGCCATTGCGACTTCGTATTCAAAGGTAACTAATGCAAAAGCCGTATCTTTTTGGCGAATAGCTTGAATTGCAATCTCCACCTGATTGGCCACATCGACTAGTTCAGTGTTAGAGATATTCTTGCTATTTAATTGGATCCGCTCGTTAAATTCAAACACGTACGGAGAAACAAAAAGGCCAGTCTCTTGACCAGCCTCTTGCAGTAACTTGCTCAAATAGTATGAGGTTGACCCCTTACCATTGGTACCCGTAACGTGAATTGTTTTTACTCGGTCTTGGGGGTTGCCTGCCGCATGCAATACCCTTTTAATGTAGGATAAGTCAGCCTTATCATGCAGTTTAGGGAGTGCATACAAGTGGGCAATCACTTCTTGACTATTAGAAAAAATCACCTTATTCACTCTTTTTCAATTCCTGAATTCTCTGCCGTACGCTTTCAAGCTGGCTTTCATAGTCAGCCTTTTTAGCCTTTTCCTTGTCAATAACGGCTGCAGGGGCATGCGCAACAAAGCCTTGATTGCCTAACTTTTTACTTGCACGGGCAACTTCAGCTTCCAGCTCTCCCTCTTCCTTCTTCATGCGTTTGATTTCATCGTCAATGTTCACTAAGTCAGCTAATGGAACAAACACCTGTGCACCAGATATTACGG
Source organism: Lactobacillus sp. XV31L (assembly GCF_059900865.1). Taxonomy (NCBI): domain Bacteria; kingdom Bacillati; phylum Bacillota; class Bacilli; order Lactobacillales; family Lactobacillaceae; genus Lactobacillus; species Lactobacillus sp. XV31L. The sequence goes on from NZ_JBWXGC010000003.1 coordinate 182,966, forward strand.
CTGTTTTTGCTAATTTTGGCGCCTCAATTGCAGTTGCAATAGTCAGATCCTTGGGGTGGAGGAAGTTTTTGACGTATTCAGCATTGTCGGTCAAAATTTGCTCGTTATTTTTGTCTTCCAACTGAATCATAATGTCAATTGGAGAAGATAATGGTGCATTAACTTCCATCCGAATGTTGCGGACTGCTTTAATCGTTTCAATCAAGAAGTCCATGTCGCGCCGCGCCTTAGCATTATTAAATTCAGCATGAGTTTCTGGATACTTGGCAACCATGATTGACTTGCCCTCATGAGGCATTGACAACCACAGCTTCTCTGTTACAAACGGCATAATAGGATGGAGCATACGCAGAATCTGGTCTAGAATCCAAATCAAGTTGTCTTGCTTTTGGGCCTTTAATTCTTCGTCATCGCCGTTAAGGGCAACCTTGGCCATTTCAATGTACCAATCACAAAAATCGTTCCAAACAAAATTGTAAATCTCGCGTCCAGCCTCGCCAAATTTATATTCATCAAACAAGCGAATAACTTCACTCACTGCATGGTTCAAGCGGTCAAAGATCCAGCCATCAGCCAGATCAAAGGTTGACGTATCAGGCAAGTGAGCTGGTTCAGCATCTTTAGGCAAGTTCATAATAACAAATCTGGAAGCATTCCAAACCTTATTGATAAAGTTCCATGCTGCAGCTAATTTTTTGGGGTTATAGCGCGTATCTTGACCTGGAGCAGTCCCATTAAGCAAGAACCAGCGCAAAGCGTCAGCTCCATACTGGTCAATGACATCCATTGGATCTACCCCGTTGCCCAGTGACTTGCTCATCTTGCGGCCCTGTTCGTCACGAATCAAGCCGTGCAAAACAGCGTCCTTAAAGGGTCTTTCATGAGTAAAGTGCAGACTCTGGAAAATCATCCGTGCAACCCAGAAAGGCAAGATATCGTAACCTGTGACCAAAGCATTGGTTGGGAAATAGCGCTTATAGTCAGCTGAATCTTCATCTGGCCAGCCCAGCGTAGAAAATGGCCATAATGCACTAGAAAACCATGTATCCAAAACATCAGGGTCCTGGTCCCAGTTTTCAATATCCTTGGGTGCTTCCTCGCCTACGTAGATTTCACCGGTTTGCTTATGGTACCAGGCCGGAATCCGGTGTCCCCACCAGAGTTGCCGAGAAATTACCCAGTCGTGAATATTTTCCATCCACTGCTTAAAGCTGTGCTCAAAGCGCTCTGGCACAAAGGTAACCTTATCTTTAGTTTCCTGATTGGCCAAGGCTTTTTCAGCCAATGGCTTCATCTTGACAAACCATTGCGTGGACAGACGCGGCTCAACTTGAACACCTGAGCGTTCTGAGTGACCAACTGAATGGACGATTGGCTTAACCTTGATTAGGTAACCTTGGTCTTTCAAGTCCTTGACCAGTGCCTTACGGCATTCAAAGCGATCCATGCCTGCATATTTGCCAGCCTGTTCGTTCATCGTGCCATCATCATTCATGACATTGATCCGGTCAAGATCGTGCCGATTGCCGACAGCAAAGTCGTTAGGATCATGAGCTGGAGTAATCTTAACTAAGCCCGTCCCAAATTCTGGGTCAACGTGTTGGTCTTCAATGATTGGAATACGCCGGCCAACAAGTGGCAGAACCAGGTCTTTTCCGACAATATCTCGGTAGCGTTCGTCCCCATGCGCAACTGCAACAGCAGTGTCGCCAAACATGGTCTCGGGACGCGTCGTTGCAATCTCAACAAAGCCTGACCCATCAGCAAAGGGGTATTTGATATGGTAGAAGGCACCCTTGTCATCCTCGTGGATTACTTCAATGTCACTCAAAGCTGTCTGCAACTCTGGATCCCAATTAATAATGTACTCGCCGCGGTAGATCAAGCCTTCATTATATAATTGAACGAATACCTGTCGAACCGCCTTGGACAATCCCTTGTCAAGAGTAAAACGCTCACGTGAATAATCTAGCGACAGACCCATCTTGGCCCACTGGCTCTTAATGATGCCAGCATACTCGTCCTTCCAATCCCAAACCTGCTTAACAAAGGCCTCACGCCCCATTTCATGGCGGTTCTTGCCTTGCTTGCGCAGCTTAGCTTCAACCTTGGCCTGGGTGGCGATGCCAGCATGGTCCATTCCGGGCAGGTAAAGGGTATCGTAGCCCTGCATCCGCTTAAAACGGATCAATGTATCTTGAATCGCCGTATCCCATGCATGCCCCAAGTGTAATTTTCCCGTCACATTTGGCGGCGGAATCACAATTGCATATGGATGCGCCTTGCTATCACCAGATGGTTCAAATAAGTTTTCATCAAGCCATTCCTGGTATCTGCCCTGTTCGACCGCCTGTGGATCGTATTTAGGTGCTAAATCTGTCATAATTCTCCTCCCAATAAAAAAGTCCTAGACAAAATGTCTAGGACGATGTAATTACCGCGGTACCACCTAAGATTAAGCAGGCATAAAGCCTGCTTCTCTTGCATTGTGATAACGGCGAACTGCCGGATTAACCTACTATTAGTTCAGTCAACCAGTCTAGCCAAGCTACTAACTAACCCCTTCGACCTTTCACCACTATGGGTCTTTCTCTGCTATTTGGGATTAATACCTCTTGGTTATTGCTTTGCCAGTATTATAGCATATTTTTACAGAAGTAGTGCATCTTCTTGTGCCTTATCAGCCAAGAATTTATCATTAGGGTAAATCGGCGTTACTTGAATTCCTGCCAGAGCTCGGTTGATTAGGTCATCAGCGTCAAGACGCGCTTCAAATTCACGTGCCTTGTCAATCCGTGGCTTAGTCTTAGGACGTGGTGGCGCAAAAATCGTGCAGCAGTCTTCAAAAGGTTGGATCGACAGGTCAAAGGTACCAATTTTTTCAGCTAATGCGATAATTTCAGTCTTGTCCATTGTCGCTACTGGACGCACTACTGGTGTAGTGGTTACATCATTGATTGCTGCCATTGATTCAAGCGTTTGCGAGGCTACTTGACCGACTGACTCGCCATTAAAGATTGCTAGACCCTTACGCTTGGCTCTAATCTGGTCTGCTAGCTGCAGCATAAACCGACGCTGCACAGTCATCAAGTAGCCCTCAGGAATTTTTTCTTTGATTGTTTCCTGAATCTCAGCAAACGGCACTGCAATAAAGTTGATGCGGCCGGCGTAATTGGCCAAGATGCCCGTCAACTCCTTAGCCTTGTTCAGCGCCTTTTCCGTAGTATAAGGTGGACTATAAAAGTGGACCATGTCAATGTCAACACCGCGCTTCAGGGCCAGGTAAGAAGCAACTGGCGAATCAATTCCGCCCGATAGCATCATCACAGCCCGGCCACCAGTGCCAACAGGCATTCCGCCCGCACCATGAAGGAGCTGATTAGAAATGTAGACTGCATCAGGACGAACCTCTATGCGCAGTACAATATCAGGGCGTTTCATCTCTACTTTCAAGTTTTCCATATGGTCAAACAGGTAGTCACCCACCATACTGTTTAGCTCGTTGGTATCATATGTGAAGTGGTGGTCGCTGCGCCGTGTATTGACCTTGAAGGTCATTCCAGTCTTATACGTTTCCTTCATCAAGGCCAGCGCAGTTTCTTCAATTGCTTCTAGGGTCTTTTCAATTTTAATTGTAGGCGAATATGTCTGAATGCCAAAAACTTTTTTCAACCGCTGGTCTACTTCAGTAAATGGTGCACCGTTCAAGACGATATGCATCCGATCGTGCCGGGCGTGGATTTCAATTTCTGGAAAGTCGCGTAAGACCTTGGTCACATTTCCTGCTAACCGACCAATAAAATCCTTGCGGTTCTTGCCCTTAGTCGATAATTCGCCATAGCGAACCATAATTTCAGTATACTTCATTACTATTCTTCTCCTAAATGATTAATCGGGGCAAAGTGCTGGTAAATCTGCTCAAAGACCCGGATAAACTCGTCTGCCTCTTCTAGCGTGTTGGTCTCGTCAAAACTAAGCCGAATTGCACTCGTTGCTACCTTGTCATCAATGTGCATTGCAACTAGCGTGCCAGCCTCATCTGTCTTAGTTGAAGCACAAGCTGACGTGGTTGATGTATAAATATCGTGTTCTTCAAGTGTGTGGACCAGTGTTTCTCCGCGAATGCCAGTAAGAGCAAAGCACAGAATGTGCGAAGAAAAGCCACTGCTGACTGGTGAAAAAATTTTGATTCCCGGTTTATCTTGCAAATAAGTGACAATTTTTTGCTTAATAGCAGCTTCACGGGTACTCTTTTTGCCTTCATCATGCAATAACAGTCGCATTGCCTTGGCCATGGCAGCAATCGCCGGCAGGTTTTCTGTGCCCGAACGCAGACCCTTTTCTTGGCCACCTCCATCGTGCAGCGGTGAAAGCATCTTGCCCTCTTTCTTATAAAGGATACCGGTCCCACGTGGTGCATGGAACTTATGCGCAGACAGGCTGAAGAGGTCGACCCGCGGAGTAAAGACACGGGGCCAAATGCTTTTCCCAAGGGCCTGCACATTATCCACATGCAGGTTAACCGTGGGATAATTTGTCAAAAGGTCGCTAATTTCATCAATTGGCTGAATCGTTCCAATCTCATTATTGACGCCCATAACCGAAACCAGCGTAGTGTCTGAATCAAGGGCATTGCGCAAGTCACTGACGCTAACGCGCCCTTCCTTGTCAACTGGAAGTCGGGTAATGCGGAAGCCTAACCGCTCTAGTGCAGTAAAGCAATTAGCAACTGAAGCATGCTCCACGCTTGACGTGATCAAGTGCTTGCCAAATTCACGCTTTTGCAGAACTGTTCCTTTAATGGCCCAATTATTTGCTTCTGTGCCGCCAGACGTGAAAAAAATCTCATCTGGCTTTGTGCCTAAAAGACCCGCAATTTGCTTGCGTGAACTTTCCAATAATTGAAACGCTCGGTCGCCTAACTTGTGCAAGCTCGATGGGTTCCCCCAAATAGTTTGGGCTACTTGATCATAAGTAGCTAAAACGGCAGGATCAATTTTTGTCGTTGCACTATTGTCAAAATAAATCACAAATACTTGCTCCCCTCAAAAGGCCCTGTCTACAGGGTATCGTTCAACTTATAAATTGTAACTTAAATACGGGTTGCCTTCAATTGATATTCCTTCACGAAC
>NZ_JBWXGC010000030.1:0-947 GCF_059900865.1 Lactobacillus sp. XV31L
TTCTAATTTGGTTAAATTAAAAGTTTAAATTATCAAAATAGTGATACAGAAACTTTTGAAAATTGAGTATCAAGCTACAAAGTAGCTTGGTACTCTTTTTTTGGCTAAATTATTAATTAGATGATTAGGATATCTTGGTTACGGCCACTTGTTTTTCTGACTTATTGGAAACGGATAGCAAAATCTGCAAACTTCGACCCCTTGTCTATGGTAATGGTCTATGCGCGAGGTTAACGAGGAAACGGGCCTGACGGTTGCCGCGATGCAGCAAATCGGCGTCGTGTCGTTTCGCTATCCCTGGGACTACGAGGAGTGGCATTACAACCAGCACATCTGCGTTTTTTACCGGGTTGAAAAGGCAAGCGGCCACTTGCAGCATAGTGTGGCCCAGTTCGACGGCCAGGACGCGCTGGGTGCTGTTAAGGTACCTCTTGGCAAATTGAGCATGGCAAACTCGTCGCCCTTGGTTTTAAAGGCCAAGGAGTACCTGCTGGATCGGGAGCACTTCACGCTCACTGAACAGACCTTGACCCAGTGGCAAGTATTGGACCAGCCTGTTTTTTAGGCAATATAAAAAAGCGGTTAGGGCGTTTGCCCTAGCCGCTTTTGTGTTAGCACAAAAGGTTACTTTAAGTCGTCTAAAAACGCAAGTGCTGCATCGTAGTTAGGCTCGTTGGTCATTTCTTGGATTAGTTCTTGATACAGAACTTGGCCAGTGGCATCAACAATCCAAATGCTTCTGGCATCAATGCCGGCGTCTTCAACGAACAGCCCCATCTTTTTACCAAAATCTAACTTTTCGTCGGATAACAGCTCCATCTTGACAACACCTTCTGCTGCACACCAATTTTTTTGCTCGTCAGGCGTATTGGTTGAAATAGTATAAAAGTTAATGCCATTATACTTGTCAACTTCGCCGTTGAAGCGCTTGGTTGAGATGCTGCAGA
>NZ_JBWXGC010000031.1:0-710 GCF_059900865.1 Lactobacillus sp. XV31L
GTAGTGAAGTGCTGCCTGGAACGTGGTCACCATCAATCTTGATAATTCCATCATTCTTAGCGTCAATTACACCTTGTGCACTTGTTGCATTGTTAATAGCTGTTTTGGCAGCAGCTGCGTCAGTGTCTACAGCACTCTTTTGCTTGTCTTTAGTTGCCTTATCCAAAGTAACATCGGCATCAATTTCACCCTTGACTTTAGTTGCTTCAGCATCAATTGCGGCTATAGCACTCTTCTTTTGGTCTGGTAAAGAAATATTGCCTGGGACATGGTCACTATCGATCTTAGCAATACCAGCTGCTTTGGCGTCTTTAACCACTTGCGCATTAGCCGCATTATTAATGGCTGTCTTCGCATCGGTTGCATCCTTATCAACATTGCCCTTTTGACTCTTCTTAGTTGCGTCATCTAAAGTTGGGTCAGCGTCAATTTCGCCCTTAACCTTGGTGGCTTCGGCATCAATTGCAGCTAGTGCGTCCTTCTTCTGATCCGGAAGTGAAATACTGCCTGGGACATGGTCACTATCAATCTTAACAATACCAGCATTCTTAGCATCTTTGACACCTTGAGCATCAGTTGCATTATTGATAGCTTCTTTTGCTGCAGTGGCATCTTTGTCAACTTGAGCCTTTTGGCTCTTCTTAGCCGCATCATCTAAAGTTGGATCGGCATCGATTTCACCCTTGACTTTAGTTGCTTCATCATCAATT
>NZ_JBWXGC010000032.1:0-677 GCF_059900865.1 Lactobacillus sp. XV31L
CTAGGAATACTAGGTATTATCTATATATTTATAGTTATATTGGCTGTTGCATTTGATGTTTTAGGCAAATATGAATAATCATTTTTTAAGGAGCATATTTTATGGCACGAGCAGTATGGCGTAAAGATAAAGATGGCAAAGATAAATAATGTTACCTAAAATTAAATTGTTTAATGATAATTTTCAAAACTACAAAAGATATGGGATACCTAAGGCGCAGTTGGTAATCGCCGATATACCTTACAATTTGGCGAATAATGCGTATGCCAGTAATCCTGTTTGGTACAATGGCGGAGACAATAAAAATGGCGAAAGTGACAAAGCAAATGCAACGTTCTTTAACACAGACGTAGATTTCAGAATTGCAGAGTACATGCACTTTTGCTCGCACATGTTAATTAAAGAACCTAAAGAGACCAATAAAGCACCGGCAATGATTGTGTTTTGTGCCTTTCAACAACTAGGCATGGTAATCGACTATGGCAAAAGATATGGGTTCAAACATTACATACCGCTGGTATTTATCAAAAAAACTTCTGCCCAAGTACTGAAAGCTAACATGAGAATTGTTGGTGCGACTGAGTACGCCTTAGTCCTGTATCGAGATAAGCTACCCAAATTTAACAATGGTGGACGTATGGTAAAAAACTGGTTTAGTTGGAATATTGATGGAAGCT
>NZ_JBWXGC010000033.1:0-615 GCF_059900865.1 Lactobacillus sp. XV31L
CAGTTGCTTGACTTATATTAGCCTTGGCAGTTGCTGCGTCAACATCAACTCTGCTCTTTTGAGCATTCTTAGTTGCTGTATCCAATGTTGGATCGGCATCGATTTCAGCTTTAATCTTAGCAGCTTCATCATCAATTGCTTTTTGCGCACTAGTCTTTTGATCTGGCAGTGAAGTGCTGCCTGGAACGTGGTCACCATCAATCTTGACAATTCCATCATTCTTGGCGTCAATTACACCTTGGGCATTAGTTGCATTATTAATAGCTGTTTTGGCAGCAGCTGCGTCAGTGTCAACAGCACTCTTTTGCTTGTCTTTAGTTGCCTTATCCAAAGTAACATCGGCATCAATTTCACCCTTGACTTTAGTTGCTTCGGCATCAATTGCAGCTATAGCACTCTTCTTTTGGTCTGGAAGAGAAATATTGCCTGGAATGTAGTCACCATCAATCTTGGCTATACCATAATCTTTAGCATCTTTGACTGCTTGCGCATTAGCTGCATTATTAATGGCTGTCTTCGCATCGGTTGCATCCTTATCAACATTAGCCTTTTGTGCTGCCTTTGTTGCCGCATCTAAGGTTGGATCGCCATCAATTTGACCCTTAACCTTAGTTG
>NZ_JBWXGC010000034.1:0-583 GCF_059900865.1 Lactobacillus sp. XV31L
GCATCTAAGGTTGGATCGCCATCAATTTGACCCTTAACCTTAGTTGCTTCATCATTAATTGCCTTAATTGCATCTTTCTTCTGATCCGGTAGTGAAGTGCTGCCTGGAATGTAGTCACTATCAATCTTGATAATTCCAGCATTCTTGGCATCTTTGACCCCTTGCGCATTAGTTGCATTATTAATGGCTGTCTTCGCATCTGTTGCATCTTTATTAACTTGCGCCTTTTGTGCTGCCTTTGTTGCTGCATCTAAGGTTGGGTCGCCATCGATTTGGCCCTTAACCTTAGTGGCTTCATCATCAATTGCCTTAATTGCATCAGTCTTCTGATCTGGAAGTGAAGCGCTGCCTGGGACATGGTCACTATCGATCTTAGCAATACCAGCGTTCTTAGCATCTTTAACACCTTGAGCATTGGTTGCTTGGGCGATATTGTTCTTAGCAGTAGTGGCATCTTTGTCAACTTGACTCTTTTGTGCAGATTTAGCTGCATCATCTAGAGTTGGATCGGCATCGATTTCACCCTTGACTTTAGTTGCTTCATCATCAATTGCCTTTTGAGCATCGGTCTTTTGATCTGGTA
>NZ_JBWXGC010000035.1:0-487 GCF_059900865.1 Lactobacillus sp. XV31L
GCGCCCTTATTTACTTGACCTTACTTCTAAGATCTGCTCTTTTAAGTCGCTCGTGCAATCTGTTCTCTTTTTGATTTGATTGTTTCTCGGTTTTTTTCTTGGATTATATTCAGTTTTCAATGTACTAGCCACGGACATCTCTGTCCTATGGAGGCTAACGGGATCGAACCGATGACCTCCTGCTTGCAAAGCAGGTGCTCTCCCAGCTGAGCTAAGCCCCCAGATATTCACTTCTTAGACAGCCTATGCTTGCCTATGGGCCTAAATGGACTTGAACCATCGACCTCACGCTTATCAGGCGTGCGCTCTAACCAGCTGAGCTATAGGCCCGTCTTCTCGCGTATCGTGCTCTTCTTTTTTTCTTTGAGGTACTACCCTCAAAACTAAACAATGTTCTCGCTCCGTGTGCTTCCTGCTCTGGGACTTATTTCAGTAGTCTCCTACTCTTTTAGCCCCTTTGCTTTTCCTTAGAAAGGAGGTGATCCAG
>NZ_JBWXGC010000036.1:0-479 GCF_059900865.1 Lactobacillus sp. XV31L
GCCCCATTCGCCGCCGGCGGAGAACCCCTGCAGGATGCGGAGCACGATGAGCAGGATCGGAGCGGCGACGCCGATCGCCGCATACGTCGGAAGCACACCGATCAGCGCTGTGGAGAGGCCCATCATGACGAGCGTGAAGACCAGCATCTTCTTGCGGCCCAGCTTGTCTCCGAGGTGGCCGGCGATGATCGCCCCGAGTGGGCGGAAGAGGAAGGAGATGCCGATGGTGGCGAAGGACAGTATCTGTGCGAATCCCGGATTCTCCTGGGCGATCGGAGCCAGGAAGAGTGGGGCGGCACTGATGGCCGTCGAGCACGCCCCGACGGGCCGGCGAGGACTCTTCGGCGCCTTCCCGCAGATCGGCGTTCCGATCGGCATGATTCTCGCGACAGCGACGCTCTGGGTACTGACGAGCTCGATGTCGCCCGAGGCGTTCCTCGAGTGGGGCTGGCGCATCCCGTTCCTGATGTCGATCGTGC
>NZ_JBWXGC010000037.1:0-468 GCF_059900865.1 Lactobacillus sp. XV31L
GCCCGACGCCGCTCCGAGACGGCGGCGCCATGAGTGGCGAAGGCGATCAGCTGCTCGGCCTCCGCAGCGCTGGCGGTGATCTGGTGCATCGCCGAGTCCGAGTAGCGAGAGGAGAGACGGGCGACGGTCTCGTTCGTGTGCGGGATCCGCGCGCTCAGCGTCTCGGCATCCGCTCGCACCTGGGCGATGACCTCCGGTGCTCGGCGCACCTTCGAGATCGATGTCGCGAGGTCCGATGTCTTCTCGTCGAGTAGATCCTGCGCCCAATCGCACAGCTGCATGATCCGCGCATTGCGGGTGCGGAGCTCCTCAGGAGTGTCGGGGATCTCATCGTGGTTGAGCTGGTGGAGCTGAAATGCCTCGCGCAGGTGAGTGCGCACGGCGCTCAGCGCCTTCTTCAGGTCACGAGTCAGCTGCTCGCCGAGCTCGGCCTCCGCGAACGCCAGTTCGTCGGAGGTGCTCCTGATG
>NZ_JBWXGC010000038.1:0-456 GCF_059900865.1 Lactobacillus sp. XV31L
TCCAAAGAGAGAGAGTAAGCCATCTAGCTAATAATTATGGACCCGAAGGTCTGAAGTAAACTACTCACACATCACCAGAGAGGCCATGGAGTTGATGTAGAGGCCCTTCGTGATCAATGCCCCATCCGGCGGAGCTCCGGAAAAGGCCCCAAGGTGGGATCTCTCGGGTACAGAAGGTTGCGGTGGTGGAATTAGGTTTTCGTGGTGCTCCTGTATGTTTGGGGGTACGTGGATATATATATAGGAGGAAGAAGTATGTCGGTGGAGCAACGAGGGGCCCACGAGGGTGGAGGGCGCCCAGGGGGTAGGCGCGCCCCCTGCCTTGTGGCCTCCTCGATTGTTTCTTGACGCCCACTCGAAGTCTCCTGGATCACATTCGTTGAGAAAATCACGTTCCCGAAGGTTTCATTCCGTTTGGACTCCGTTTGATATTCCTTTTCGGTGAAACTCTAAAAT
>NZ_JBWXGC010000039.1:0-447 GCF_059900865.1 Lactobacillus sp. XV31L
GTCTACGCACTCGGTGATGCCGGTGCGAAGCAGAACCTCACCTACGCCATCGGAACCCAGGCGGGTGACGACTACCTGCTGCTCTACGGTTCGCGTTCCGCAGACTCCACCGCGGAACTCGCCGAGTCTCTCGTCCCCCAGATCCGCGACCTCTCGGAGTGAACATGACCCACGCGCTCACCCCCGCTGCTGCCTGGAAGCAGATGCAGGACGGCAACCAGCGATTCGTCGACGATGCACCGCAGCACCCGAATCAGGACGTGGCTCGCCGCAGGCACCTCGCCGCGGCACAGCATCCGGTCGCCACGCTGTTTGGCTGCTCCGACTCGCGCCTCGCTGCGGAGATCATCTTCGACCTCGGACTCGGTGACCTGTTCGTCGTGCGCAACGCCGGTCAGGTGATCGGCGAGTCCATCGTCGCGAGCCTCGAGTACGCGGTCGCCGTGC
>NZ_JBWXGC010000004.1:0-152500 GCF_059900865.1 Lactobacillus sp. XV31L
AGGAATGGTGCAATAACCTGCCCCGCAAGATCTTAGCCTACCACACACCCGATGAATTATATGAAAGAAGATTAGATTGCATCTATCAGATCAAGTAGGGTGTTCAACTTAAAATTGCAATTTTCGATATTTTATTATCAGATTTTGATTCAAGCAAAATTCAGTCAATTATTACTGATAAAATGCCATCTAAAGATATAGCAAACAATATTGTTAATAGTGGAATTGAGCTTATTGTCACTTCAAGTCATTAAAAAAAGTCCTTCACTTTCGAAGGACTTTTTTAATTGGCTAAACTTTGTGCTATTTCATGTAGTTTTTGGAAGCGGTGGTTAGCACCTGACTTGGAGATCGGACCATCCGGCACCTGCTGCGCCACTTCTTTCAAAGATAATTCTGGATTGGCCATACGCAAACGCGCCAGACCCTGCAACTTTTCGGGAATATTGTCCAACCCAAGCTTGCGCTCAATCAGTTCAATATCCTCAACCTGCTTGGCAGCAGCTGTTGCGGTCTTCTTTAAGTTGGCAGTGTCACAGTTGACTAGGCGATTGACTGAATTACGCATGTCGCGCATGATGCGCAAATCCTCAAAAGCCAGCATGGCATTCAAAGCGCCAACAATGTGGAGGAAGTCACCGATCTTTTCGGCCTCTTTGAGATACACTATATAACCTCGCCTACGCTTTGTGCTCTTAGCATTGAGATGGAAGTAGTGGTTCATCAGCTCAAGCAAGTCATCATTATGGTCTTCATATGCTGAATAAATTTCGAGGTGGTAGCGACTAGTTGCCGGATTATTGACACTGCCACTAGCCAGAAAGGCCCCGCGCAAATAAGACATGGCACCTTCACGCGAAGCAGTAATCCGACTAGGTATCCGGGTTATAAGCCCCGAAGAAGGCTCCAATATTTCCAAGTTGCTCAATACCTCACGCACGTGTGTCTGTAACCGCACTAAATACTGGTTATTCTTTTTTAATTTCATCTTACGCGAAACAATTAACAGCGGTTCTATTCGGTAAGCGCTCTTGATCAGCGAAAAGATGCGTCGAGCAATTGCTGGGTTCTCGGTAGTGATATCCAAGCTAAAGTGATGATCATGAAAGTTCAAGACGCCATTCATCCGCAAAAAAGCAGCTAGTTCTGCTTTAGCGTGTTCGGAACTTATTGGTAGTGCCGTCAATTCTTTTTTCACATTGCTTGCATAGCTTGCCATTATTCTTATTCCTTTCTGCGAGCCATTGCGGCAAAAGCCAGGTTGATGATTTCCCGAGCCACCTTTTTGCCATCATGGAATACTAATCCGTTGCGCTGGTCAATAAAGTCATCGGTTATTACCCGACAGCCTTCCGCCCGCAAACCCACAAAGTCATTCTTAACGGGCTCCATGTAGGCATCATAATCATTGGGGTTAAACTTAGACATATCAATCTTGGCCCCATTGACCAGGGTCGTATTGATATAGTGACCACCCAAGTGCTCGTTAATTACTGTAACGTGGTCCCGGTCAGAAAAGTGATCAGTCTCACCTAACTGGGTCATGATATTACAGATATAAATCACTTCTGCTCGGGTTTTGCACACCGCTTCACGTAAATTAGGAATTACCAGATTGGGCAAGATTGATGTAAACAAGCTTCCTGGCCCTAAAACAACGGCATCAGCCTGCATAACTGCATCTATTACTGGAGCTACAGCTTTAGGCTCTGACATTGAATAAGTATCAGTAACCCAAATTCGTTTGATCCGCTTGTCCATGTCCGTGATCTCTTTTTCGCCAGCTTGAATGCTGCCATCAACAAATTCTGCATTTAAAGTCAACGGTTCATTTGAGGCTGGATAAACATGGCCATCAACATTCATCATCTTTGACAAGGACTGCACAGCATCAAAAATGTTGCCATGCATTTCATTTAGAGCAGCAATAATCAAGTTGCCAATCGCATGACCTGAAAAGAAGGCATCCGAAGAGTCAAAACGATATTGAAAGACAGCTTTCTCTTCTTGTGGAATATCACTCAATGAGACTATCACATTACGAATATCACCAGGCGGAACAACGTTAATGAAGTTGCGAATGGAACCAGAAGAGCCCCCGTCATCTGAGACAGTCACGATTGCTGTGATTTCTGCATCCTTATCTTTTAAGGCATTTAAAACTACTGGCAGGCCTGTGCCGCCACCAATAACAACTACCCGGGGGCGTCTGCCTCTAGTTAGCTGCATATTTTCTGCATCCTTATAATTCATCTTTTCACCTTTTTCTAGTGTAGCGCCTAATCTCACGGTGAGTAATATCCACCGCATAACTTTGGGCAAGATCGTGCGCCAACTGCTGTGCAATCGCAACGCTGCGGTGCTGGCCCCCTGTGCAGCCAATAGCAATTGTTAGTTTGCTCTTTCCTTCTTTAATATAGCCTGGCAAGGCACTTTGCACGAGATCAAGCAGCTTTTGATAAAAGCTCCTGGTCTCCTTCTTATCCATCACATAGTCAAAAACCCGCTTGTCTAAGCCAGTGAAGGGGCGTAGTTCAGGAATATAAAAAGGATTGGGCAAAAAACGGACATCCATCACAATGTCAGCATCAATCGGCATTCCATACTTGAAGCCAAAAGACATCACTTCAATCGAAAAGGGCTGCTTGTGTCGTTCGCTAAACTCATCGATGAGCTTTTGCTTCAATTCCTTAGAACTCAAATTGGAGGTGTCAATAATGTCATTGGCCCGGTTCCTGATACCGGTCAAAATGCGTCGTTCATCTTGGATACTGTCAAGGAGGCGACCACCAGTAGCTAGTGGTGGCACCCGCCGCGTTTCCTTATAGCGAGCAACCAGGGTGTCATCAGACGCATCTAAAAAAACAATCCGGGTTTGGACGCTGCCATTATCTTCCAGTGAATTTGCTTCATTGAGCAAGTCTTTGTAAAAACTTTTAATTCGCAGGTCAACCACAACTGCCACTTTGGTAAAATCATCAGAATTGACAATTAGATTCCAAAAGCTCGGAAGCAGTGTCGGAGGTAAATTGTCAACCACAAAATAATTCATATCTTCCAAAGCATGTGCGGCCACAGTTTTACCTGCACCACTCATGCCTGTCACAATCAACAATTGTTTTTTATTTTCAGCCATTTTTCCAACTTCCTATCACCCAAATTATAACATACCGGGCGTTTCTCCAGTTTTTTATGCAAAAAAAAAGCTCTTTTCGAACTTTTGTAATTGCATAATTATTTTTAGCGGTTGAAAAAGGCCGCGATGACTTGGTTGATTCCAAAAATCAATAACCAGAACGAAATTAGCCAAATTAAGGTCAAAGCAGACAAACCTGGGTTGAACATCAAGCTAATCGCAATCAGCAAGCCAAGAACATTCAATATGATATTCATCCATGAATAGAAGCTGGAAACATCCCGCAAGTGCCATGAAAAGATGATTCCTGAGATAGAATCAAACAAGAACCAGAAGGCAAATAGGTACGCGATGGTCAACCCAGCAGTATCATATGAATAAAGGAATAAGATACCTACAAGGATATCTAAAACTCCCGAAACAATTGATAGCCAGCTATTGGGAACCACGTAACGAAAGCGGCTATAAACCACTAACCACACAAAACCCTGCACAATTGATAAGATTGCAAAAAGCAGCACAAATGCGCGCAAGGCCGTACCCGGGTGACGGATTAAGAACAGGCCAGCAATTATCATTAAAACACCAGAGATGAAAGCGGCCCAGTTAAAGCCCCGTTTCTCCCTGTAACTAAAATTATCCATCTTTATTCCTCCTTGTCGACTATTCTACTCTTTATTCCAATTAAATAAATACTATTTGTTTGATTTTTTACCCGTACGTTTAGACAGGGCCGTGTCTCGTTTTAAGACGGGCTTAAGGTACTTACCGGTGTAACTTTCCTTGACCTCTGCTACATGTTCTGGTGTTCCACTGGCCACGATTTGGCCCCCGCCTTCGCCGCCTTCAGGACCAAGATCAATTAGCCAGTCAGCATTCTTAATAACATCCAAATTGTGTTCAATTACCAAAACAGTGTTGCCCTGGTCCACTAGACGCTGCAAGACTTCGAGCAAGCGCTTAATGTCATCCGTGTGCAGACCAGTGGTTGGCTCATCCAAAATATAAAAGTTCTTGCCTGTGGATAGCTTTTGCAGCTCAGCAGCCAACTTCATCCTTTGGGCCTCACCACCAGACAGCGTGGTAGCCGACTGGCCCAACTTGACATAGCCCAGTCCAACATCAACAATCGTCTGCAGCTTGCGCGCAATTTTAGGAATGTTCTTGAAAAAGTCGCAAGACTCGCTAATTGTCATATCCAAAACTTGGGCAATATTTTTCTTGCGGTATGTGACTTCCATTGTTTCAGAGTTGTAGCGGCTGCCATGGCAAACCTCACAGGGCACGTAAACGTCCGGTAAAAAGTTCATTTCGATTTTAATAATTCCATCGCCATGGCAAGCTTCACAACGTCCACCTTTAACGTTAAAGGAGAAACGGGCCTTGGTGTAGCCCCGTAGTTTGGCCTCATTGGTTTGGGCAAATAGAGCCCTGATATCATCAAAAACACTGGTATAGGTGGCAGGGTTGCTGCGGGGCGTGCGGCCGATTGGACTTTGGTCGATGTCAATAATCTTTTCGATGTTTTTATAACCTGTGATGCTCTTGTACTTACCCGGCTTAGTCTGGTTGCGATTCAACTTTTGTGCCAGAGCCCGTTTTAAAATCATGTTGATTAAAGTCGACTTACCAGAACCTGAGACGCCTGACACGACTATGAACTTGCCTAGTGGGAAGTCAACTTTCAGATTTTTCAAGTTGTTTTCGGCTGCGCCGGTCACGGTGATCTTTTTGCCGCTGCCTTTTCGCCGCTTGAGAGGTACCGGGACAAATTTTTGCCCAGCTAGGTATTGCCCCGTCAACGACTTAGCCCGCTCTTCAATCTCTTGCGGAGTACCAGCATCCATTACTTCGCCGCCAAAAGAACCAGCCCCAGGACCCATATCGACAAGATAATCGGCTTGTCTCATGGTCTCATCATCATGTTCGACTACAATCAAGGAGTTGCCCAAGTCGCGCATCCGTTTTAGAGCTGCAATCAAGCGGTCATTATCGCGCTGGTGCAGTCCAATTGACGGCTCATCGAGCACATACATGACTCCAGACAGGTTAGAGCCAATTTGCGTAGCCAGACGAATGCGTTGGGCTTCTCCACCTGACAGAGTGTTAGCAGACCGTGACAAAGTCAAATAATCAAGCCCAACACTGTTTAAAAATGATAAGCGGTCACGCACTTCCTTTAAGATCGGTTTGGCGATAGCTGTTTCCTGGTCGTTGAGCTTGATGGTCTCAAAAAATCCAAGTGAACGGTTGATCGATAATTCAGATGCCTCTGCAATATCCTTGCCCATCACCTTAACAGCTAATGCCTTGCGATTTAACCGCTTGCCCTGACAAGTTGTACAGGTCAATTCTGTCATATACTTGCCCATTGCATCCCGCATGAACTTGGACATGGGGTGCAAGTAGCGACGCTCTACATTTTCAATTACTCCTTCAAAGGGTGCAGTCGTGTCATTAACCCCAAAGTCGCCAGTGACGTGGAACTTGATCTTCTTGGTCGACCCATGCAAGATCATCTCCTGCTGCTTTGTTGTGAGCTTACTAAAAGGCTTGTCTAGCGGAATCTTGAGTGCCTGACAAGCTTGCTCAAGCATGGTGGAATAGTACTTGGAATTTTTCCAGGGTACTAAGGCCCCAGCAGCTAGTGTCTTGTCCTTGTCTGGAATGACCAAGTCTTCATCAACGGCTAATTTGACACCTAGTCCGTCACACTCAGGACATGCACCAAAGGGGGCATTAAAGGAAAATAGTCGTGGTTCCATCTCCCCTACGGTAAAACCACACTTGGGACAGGCATAATATTCAGAGAAATTGAGCGTTTCACCGTCAATGACATCAACGTTCATATAACCATCAGACAGGTGCAGTGCTGCTTCAACAGAATCAAAAAGACGTGAACGAATTCCCTCTTTAACAATCAAACGATCAACCACAATATCAATGGTATGCCGTTTATTCTTGTCCAGGTCAAAGTCTTCCCCAATTTCGTGCATCTTGCCATCGACAATGACGCGGACATAACCAGCACGCTGAACCCGCTTAAATACTTCCTTATGTGCACCCCGCTTAGAGCGGATAACTGGTGCTAGAAGCTGAATTCGGCTGCGCTCTGGCAATTGCAAAATCCGATTAACCATTTGTTCGACAGACTGACGCTCAATCGGCGTGTTATCGTTAGGGCAGATTGGATGGCCTACGCGGGCCCACAACAAGCGCAGATAGTCGTTGATTTCCGTGACAGTTCCTACAGTAGAACGGGGATTGTGTGAGGTTGTCTTCTGGTCAATCGAAATTGCTGGATTCAGTCCGTCAATTGCATCAACATCGGGTTTGTCCATCTGACCCAGAAATTGTCGAGCATAGCTCGATAAAGATTGAACATAACGTCTGCGCCCTTCGGCATATAAAGTATCAAAGGCAAGAGAGCTCTTGCCAGAACCTGACAAGCCAGTAATTACCACCATCTTATCCTTGGGAATGGAAAGGTCAATATTTTTCAAATTATGTTCACGTGCACCACGAATTACAATCTTATCATTTACCATTTAGTGTTTTACCCTTTTTCTTAATCGGTTTACGCGTGGAGCTTTCAAGCTCCATAATCGCATCACGCAGCGTGGCTGCACCTTCAAAGTCCAGTTTCTTAGCTGCTTCCTGCATTTGCTTGCGCAGGTCTGAAATCATTTCCTTCTTCTGCTTGGCAGTCAGCTCATCAAAGTTCAGGTCTGCAAAGCTGTCACTGGTCAAATCGTCATCCACTGCTTTGGTTGCTGAAATAACGTCTCGAATCGGCTTAACAATTGTCTTGGGCGTGATCCCATGATCCTCATTAAACTTAAGTTGAAGCTCGCGCCGTCTTTGCGTTGTCTCAATCGCTTTACGCATCGAGTCTGTGATGGTGTCAGCGTACATGATTACTTGGCCATTAGCATTACGTGCGGTCCTACCCATTGTCTGAACCAGCGGCCGATATGCACGCAAAAAGCCTTCCTTGTCTGCATCAAGAATCGCTACCAGCGAAACCTCTGGCACATCAATCCCTTCACGCAGCAAGTTGATGCCAATCAGAACATCATACTTGCCCAAACGCAAATCACGCAAAATCTGCATCCGTTCCAATGTTTTAACATCTGAGTGCAAGTACTGTACCTTGATGCCAAGATCCTTGAGGTAGTCGGTCAAATCTTCGGACATTTTTTTCGTCAGCGTAGTGATGAAGACCCGCTCATTGCGTTCAATCCGCTTATTAATCTCGCCCACCAGGTCATCAATCTGCCCTTCCACCGGTCTAACTTCAATCTTAGGGTCCAGCAATCCAGTTGGCCTGATAATCTGCTCCACCTTGTGGTCTGTCCTAGCCAGTTCGTAGTCCCCAGGCGTCGCCGAAACATACATAATCTGATTGACATGCTGCTCAAACTCCTCAAGCTTGAGTGGACGGTTATCAAGAGCCGATGGCAAGCGAAAACCGTAATCAATTAAAGTCTTCTTCCGGTTACGGTCACCATTATACATGGCCCGAATCTCGGGCATTGTGGCATGGGATTCGTCAATCAGAATCAAAAAGTCATCTGGGAAGAAGTCAAGCAGTGTATAAGGTGGCTCGCCCTCTTTGCGACCTTCCATATGACGAGAATAGTTTTCAACCCCATTGGTATAGCCTACTTCACCCATCATTTCCATATCAAAGGTTGTTCGTTGCTTAATCCGCTCGGCTTCAAGCAACTTGCCTTGGCCTTCAAAGTCCTTCACCTGGATTTTCATCTCTTGCGCAATGGCTTTGAGGGCGCGGCGCAATTGATCATCATTTGTCATAAAGTGTGTCGCAGGAAACAAGGAAATGCTTTTGCGCTCGCCAATTACTTCCCCGGTTAGCGAGTCCACCTCAACGATTCGATCTATCTCATCACCAAAGAATTCAATCCGGTATGCATGGTTTGAATTGCCAGCTGGAAAAACTTCAACCACATCTCCGCGCACGCGAAAACGCCCCCGTTGAAAGTCAATGTCATTGCGGTCATATTGGATATTGACCAGGTTGCGCAGCAAGACATTTCTGCCATAGTCATCACCTTCATAGATGGTAATCACACTTGCGGCATACTCATGGGGGTCACCCAAACCATAAATACAAGAAACAGAAGCAACGACAATAACGTCATTTCGTTCCATAAGATCACTTGTTGCCTGGTGACGCAACTGGTCGATCTCATCATTAACTGCCGAATCCTTTTCAATATAAGTATCGGACTGGGGCACATAAGCTTCAGGCTGGTAGTAGTCATAGTAGGAGACAAAGTAGTCAACTGCATTGTTGGGGAAGAATTCCTTAAACTCGCCGTACAATTGGCCAACTAATGTCTTGTTATGCGAAATAACCAGCGTCGGCTTATTCAAGCGGGCAATAACATTGGCCATCGTGAACGTCTTGCCCGTACCGGTGGCACCTTCAAGAATCTGTTCCTTATAACCCTTTTTAAAGCCGTCTGTCAGTTTGTCAATCGCCTGTTGCTGGTCACCAGCCGGTTTATACTTGGATACAAGCTCAAATTTGCGTTTATCTTGTCGTTTAATCATAGATTGTCTCCTCGTAAAAAAGTTGGACAGATCGCCCAACTTTTAATTCACAGGTATATTTTACTCTATCGAACGTATTTTCGCATAATTTTTGCTTTATTTCAACAAATTAGCTAGTGCAACTTGATAATCTGCGGCTGCTTTCTTAGCAGTTCCAATATCTGGCTTATTAACTCCAACATACGCCTTAATAACTGGTTCGGTTCCTGATGGCCTAAGAGCAAGCCAGGTCTCATCTTCCAGGAAGTATTTCAAAACATTGGACTTGGGCAGGCCAGTATGTGGCATGCTTTGACCAGCGACTATTTCTTCTTGTTTTAAAAAGTCTTGCACCTTGACCACCTTGACGCCTGCAATCTCGCTTAGGTTAGCAGAGCGCAAGTTGGCCATAATTGTTGCCATCTTTTTTTGGCCACCAATGCCAGGCATCTCAACCGCTTTGGTAAGCTCGTATGAAGTGCCATACTTTTGCCAGATTTCTTGCAAGCCATCAAAGACGGTCATGCCTTGCACAGCATAATAAGCGGCTACTTCTGCAAACATGAGCGCTCCCTGCATTGCATCTTTGTCACGGGCAAAGGGCTTGAAGAGGTAGCCATAGCTCTCTTCAAAGCCCATCAAAAACCGGCCATCGTGTTCTTGGTTCATGCGGTCGATTTCTTCCCCAATAAACTTAAAACCAGTCAGAACAGACTTAGTTTTGATGCCAAAGTCCCGGGCAATTTTAGCCGGCATGCTGCTGGAGACAATCGAAGTTATGAGCTCATAATCACCTGTTAATTGGCCACTATTTTTTAGATTTACCAACAAGTAGTAAATCATCAAAGTGGCAATCTGGTTCCCTGTCAAAACCTGGAAACTGCCATCCTTGGTCTTGACACATGCACCCATGCGGTCAGCATCTGGATCTGTTGCAATAATAAGGTCTGCTCCCTTGGCGTTAGCCAATTCAATGCCTGGGTCAAAGACATCGCGGTACTCAGGGTTAGGTTTCTTGGTAGTGGGAAATTCTGGGTCAATGATTGACTGACTTGGAACTGGAATCACATTAGTAAAACCACCCTGCTTAAATGCACGTTCATAAAGCATCTTGCCTGTACCGTGAAGTGGCGTATAAATGAGGGTTAGCTGGTCGGCGTTTTCTTTAATTAGTTGCGGGTTAACGTTAACTGTAGCCAGCTGAGCCAAATATTCCTCATCAAGGTCTTCACCAATTAGCTCCAAAAGTCCACTAGCACGCAATTGTTCAACTGGTGCGGCTTTAACGTTGAAAATATCTTCAACTTTTTGCATATAGTTAAAAACTTGGTCAGCGTTTTCCGGTCCCATTTGGGCACCATCTTCACCATATACCTTGTATCCGTTGTATTGCTTGGCATTGTGCGAGGCCGTAATGTTGATGCCTGCATAGGCATGCAGATGACGCACAGCATAAGACAATTCTGGCGTTGGGCGCAGGTCATCAAAAAGGTAAACGTGAATGCCATGGGCCCCCAGAACACGTGCTGCATGTTCAGCAAATTCTCTTGAATGATAGCGTGAATCAAAGGAAATAACTACGCCCCGTTTTTGAGCTTGGGAACCTTGCTGGTCAATTAAGCGAGCCAGGCCCTCGGTTACCCGACCAATTGTAAACAGGTTAATCCGATTTGTGCCTGGTTCAAGCTGTCCCCTCATTCCTGCAGTACCAAAGTTGATATCTTGACCAAAGGCGTCTTTGACCCACTCCTGACTTTGACCCAGTTCTGCTAGTTGGCTCTGTAAATAGTCTGGCATCTTAGCCTCTGACTGCCATTTTTGAAATAATTCTTCTGCATTCATTTGTTGCTTCGTCCTCTATTCTTATGATCAATTTTCCAGCATAAATTTGTTTTTATAATCTTTATTCTAGCATTTATCATCCCTGCTATCTGCAAAATAAAAAAGAATCCAACCTTCAAGCTGAATTCTTTTTTTCTTAATCATTTAATTCTTGCAAATAGTTATATGCTTCTTGACCAGCAATACTGCCATCACCAACTGCATTAGCAATTTGACGCAGGTCCTTGGCTCGGACATCGCCTAAAGCAAAAATTCCATCTACCTTGGTGCGCATATGTTCATCCGTTGGGATCCAACCCTTTTCGTCAGTAATGCCTAAGTCTTTAAACGGCGTAGTCTGTGGCAGCAGTCCGACATAGATAAAGACGCCGTGAACAGCTAGCTGCTTTTCTTCGCCAGTTTCCTTGTCCTTATAAGTAACTCCAGTTACCCTCTTGTCATCACCATCAACTGTTTCAGTTAGAGCATTCCAGATAAAGTGCATCTTTTTATTTGCAAAAGCTCGCTTTTGCAGTGTCGGTTGTGCCCTTAATTGGTCGCGACGGTGAATCACTGTGACGGACTTGGCACTTTGAGCCAAGTAGATGCCCTCTTCAATAGCTGAATCACCGCCACCGATTACTGCAATATCTTCATCTTTGAAAAAGGCTGCATCACAAACGGCACAATAAGAAACGCCCTTGCCAGAATACTCCTCTTCACCAGGAACACCTAAGTGGCGGTGGTCAGACCCACTTGCAATGATCAAGGCAGGCGTACTGTATTCTCCTGTGTCAGTCTTTACTATCTTGTTGTTGCCAGCAAGCGTAACTGTTTGGACATCGCCATATTCAAATTCAGCTCCAAAGCGCATGACCGAGTGGTACATTTTTTCACCCAAATCTGGCCCTTTGATTTCGTCAAAGCCGGGATAATTGTCGATCATGTCAGTATTGTTCATCTGGCCACCGTAAAGACCACGGTCAAGCAGCAAAACTGATAGGTTGGCCCGTGAGGCATACAAGGCAGCAGTCAACCCGCCAGGACCTGCACCAATAATGATTACGTCATAACTTTTAGTCATCTTTTCACCCTATATTCCTTCTTATTTTTAGTAAGTACATATTACAATGAAAAAGGACTAAAGTCTAATTTCCTGTTTAGGACTTCTGCCCATCATCTGGGTAATCTCATCATCAACGTTAGTATTCTGGTACATGACCCGGTAGATTGCTTCACTAATTGGCATGTCAATATGCTTTTCGCTGCATAACTCATGAACTGCCTTGACTGTCGTTGCACCTTCTACTACCTGACCCATATTTTTGAGGACATAATCCAAGCTCTTACCTTCACCCAACTGCTTACCACAGCGCCAATTGCGCGAGTTAACAGAAGTACAGGTTACAATCAAGTCGCCAATACCGGCCAAGCCACTGAAGGTCAGCGGTTTAGCCCCGAAATAATTAACGCCAAGGCGGGTAATCTCAGCTAATCCCCTGATCATCAGTGCGGCCTTTGCATCATCGCCATAGTGCTTGCCAACCAAAATGCCCGCTGCAATAGCAATGACATTTTTGACTGCGCCAGCAACTTCCACTCCCAGCAAGTCATCATTGGTATACAAGCGGAAGTAATCATTAGAAAATAGTTTTTGTACATGCTGGGCATTGGCCATGCTGGTTGAAGCACAAGAAATAGCGGTCAAATCCTTTTCAGCAACGCTTTCCGCGTGACTAGGACCAGATATGGCCACAATTTGGTCTGGATCATTAGGGTAAATTTCCTCTTCCAGAATCTCAGAAATAAGCTTTTTAGATCCCGGTTCAATCCCCTTGGTCGCTGTCACCAAAAGTGGCTTTTGCCCGCTTTGCGCAATGATTGTCCCAACGTTTTGGGCCACGCTGCGAATAGCCTGGGTAGGCAAAACAAAGAGGATAATTTGCGCGTCCTGCAGTGCCTTGGTCAAATCTTCTGTTGCATGAACTTCTTGGTTGACATTCCAATTTTTCATGTAGTGGCTATTGGTATGGTGGTCATTGATTTCGCGGTTGACTTTTTCGTTATTGCCAAACAACACAACATCGTTACCATTGTCAGCGAGCATTGAGCCTAAAACAGACCCCCATGAACCCGCTCCTAAAACTGCAATTTTTGTCATTTTCTACCAGACTTTCTTTTACTAACGTATTTTTTCTAATCTCTAGTATAGGGATACTTTAAACCACTGCCATCAAGGTACCACTTCGGTTTGACCACAAGCCTGCGGTAAGTGAATAATACCAAAACACCAATTAACAAAAGCAGGCTCACTAATTGTGAAACCCGGATAACGCCACCTAAGTACAAGCTATCTGTCCGCAAGCCTTCAACGAAAAAGCGGACAACTGCATACCAAGCAACATAAAACATACAAACCTCGCCCTGCTTGAATAAGTGCTTGCGATGACGAAGGCACAAAATAATTATTAAACCGAGCAAGTTAAAAAATGACTCGTACAAAAAAGTAGGTTGGTAATATACTCCGCCTATCTTCATTTGACTGATAATAACTTCCGGCAGGTGCAGGGACTGCAAGAAGTGCAATGTGGTTGGTCCGCCATGCGCTTCCTGGTTAACAAAGTTGCCCCAGCGCCCCAAAATTTGGGCTGCCATAACTCCTGGTGCAATCACATCCAGCATCAAAGAGGGTGGCAACATCCTCTTGTAACAAAACACTAGTAAGACTGCCAAGCCTGCTAACAAGCCGCCATAAATGGCAATGCCGCCATTCCAAATGGCAATGATTTGATCGGGATGCTGGGAATAATAGCCCCATTCAAATACTACATAGTAAATACGGGCACCAACATAGCCAATAGGCACCTCCCACAAGAGCAGGTCTAAAAAATCGTCGCTCGCAATTTGCCTTTTGCGTCCCTCAACGATTGCCATTGAAACCGCTAGAACAATTGCAGCAGCCATAATGATGCCATACCACTTAACGCTCAAGCCACCTAAATTAAATGCAACTGGGTTGATTGTTAACATCATTTGCTCTCATCCTTTTCTGTATCAGTGTGGGAATTCTGGGCAATTAACTTGCTCAGATTGTGGTCAAAGGTCTCAGTTGCATTGTAGCCAATTTGTTTTGCGCGGAAATTCATCACCGCAATTTCAATGATGTCTTCCATATTGCGCCCTACTTTAACTGGGATTGTAACCTGCGGCACCTCTACGTTACAAATATCTCTCTTGCCTTCTTCAAAGCCAAGGCGGTCATAATTAACTTTGTTATCCCAATTAACCAGCTTGATGACCAATTTGATACTTTCGCGGTTCTTCACGGCACCAACACCAAACAAGTCCATAACGTCGATGATGCCAATACCACGAATTTCCATCAAGTGCTTCAAAATTTGGGGAGCTTCCCCCATCACGGTCTCAACGTCTTTTTGGTAGACGTCAACCCGGTCATCAGCAATC
This sequence comes from Lactobacillus sp. XV31L, assembly GCF_059900865.1. Classification (NCBI taxonomy): domain Bacteria; kingdom Bacillati; phylum Bacillota; class Bacilli; order Lactobacillales; family Lactobacillaceae; genus Lactobacillus; species Lactobacillus sp. XV31L. The sequence continues at coordinate 13,982 of NZ_JBWXGC010000004.1, forward strand.
AAGCGGTGACCGCGATGAATCAGGCCTAACGCAGTCTCAGACTTGCCAACGCCTGAGTCCCCTGTTATAAGGACTCCCAGACCCTTAACTTCTACTAAAACGCCATGGACAGTATCACGAATTGCTAAGCGTTCACGCAAGTATTCAGTCAGAATACTAGAAACGTAAGTTGTCGATTCACGAGAAGATAAGATGGGGATTTGGGCCTTGTCTGCTGCTTGAGCCAATTCTGGCGGTACCCGAAGTGAGCGTGAGACAAAGAAACAAGGCGTGTCCGGCGTGCACAACTTGCTAAAGACATGTACTAAGCTTTCATGGTCCAGTCGAGCCGCGTAGGAGATTTCCGTTCGCCCAAGAAGCTGAATCCGTTTTTGCGGGTAAAAATCAAAGTAGCCCGTCAATTCCAGCCCTGGCCGATAAATATCAGAAACCAATATTTCCTTATTAGATATATCTGCCTTGCCCTGAACAACGTGCACAATTTTATTGTCGCGAATTAAGTTTTTTAGCTTGACTGCATTTGCCATATTCTGCCCCTTAGACTACTTATCTACATCCTTGGTTTCAGCATCCCGAACCTTCTTGCGCGGTGGTCTTGATTCAGTCCCACCCCACGTTCTGGTCCAATTGTCCGCTTTGAAGTCTGACCCGCTTGCTATATTGTTATCATCATTTTTAGTGAAACGATTAATCAGCCAAATGATCACTGCAATCACGATAAGAGCAGGTAACAACATGAATAAAATATGAAAGATTGCAAAGATGATACTCAAGATAATTCCTGCAAGTAAAACAATACCAATAATTCCCCAAAAACTCATTTTCTCACCTATTCTGGATTATTCTGGCTGAGCAGCCATTGTAAGTAACTATAAACAAAGGGCTGCAGCTTTCCATCCATTACACCACTTGTATCAGACGTTTCATAGCCTGTGCGCAAATCTTTAACTAAATTATAAGGGTGAAAGACATACGACCTAATCTGGGAACCCCAGCCAATTTCTTTTTGATCACCCTTCAATTCCTGCTTGTGCTGCCGCTTTTTCTCTTCTTCCAGGTGAAAAAGCTTTGCACGCAGCTCATTCATTGCTGTTTCCCGGTTTTGCAGTTGCGACCGCTGCGCCTGCGATGTAGTAACAAAACCCGTTGACAAGTGGGTTATCCGGACTGCACTTGATGTCTTATTGATGTGCTGGCCACCAGCCCCGCTTGAGCGGTATACATCAATCCGTAGATCCTTGGGGTTAATATCAATCTTGATACTGTCGTCAACCTCGGGAATAACTTCTATAGATGCAAAAGAGGTGTGCCTTCTTTTGGCTGAGTCAAAGGGTGAAATTCGCACTAACCGATGAACGCCATTTTCAGACTTTAGTAATCCGTATGCATTCTTCCCAACGATTCGCGCACTAACACTTTTGAGTCCAGCTTCTTCTCCGGGCTCATAATTGTTGATTTCAAACTTGAAATCACGGCTATCTATATAGTGCTGGTACATCCTGAACAGCATTTGGGCCCAATCCATGGCTTCAGTACCGCCAGCTCCAGGGTGGATTTCAAGCAGTGCATTGTGCTGGTCATACTTGCCAGATAAGAGCAGGTCCATTTCATAGTCGTGAAAGGCTGTCTGCAACTTCTTTAAATCCAGCTCAACTTCTTCTTGCAAGTCTTGGTCTGCCTCTTCACGAAGCAATTCTAGTGCCGTTATCTCATTTTGGTAGTTTTCTTCTAAGCTTACGAAAGAATCACGCTTTTCCTTTAGCAAATTGTTTTCTGCAATTAATTTTTGCGCTTGCTCTTGATTTTCCCAAAACGATGGCTCTTGCATCTTATTTTCATTGACTAAGATGCTTTCGTTAATAGATTCAAGGTCAAAGAGACCCCCTAAAGTGATCTAGACGCTTTTTTAAGTTGTCCAGTTCGCTTTGAATTTCGCTTACTTCCATTGAAAATATTCTCCTTATGCTTCTCAAGCAAAAAGGGAAAGCTGCTGCTTTCCCTTAATCTTAACTTTACCGGGTAAGATTTTGCCTGATCTCAGCTTTCATGAACAGACGGGTTACGTCAAACTCAATATTGGAAACCATTTCTTCAAACATGCTATAGCCTGAATCCTGGTACTCAACAAGCGGGTTGAGTTGACCGTATCCACGCAAGCTGATTGACTGACGTAATTGGTCCATTGCATCGATATGGTCGGTCCAACGATCATCAACCACTCGCAGAATAACAACCTTTTCAAACTCAAGCATTTCAGACGGATCAGCCAGGATCGCTTTCTTTTCCTTGTAATTCTGGTCAACAATCTCATACAATTTCTGCTTTAATTCAGGAACTGTAATAGTCTTGAAGTCAATTGCATCAGCAGCTTCTTCAGTGGTTAAACTCGAGCTGATGAAATCTCGCAGTGAGTCTAGCCGCCAATTGCTGCGGTCACCTTGAGTGAACATATCTACCTGACTGTTAATAGTGCGCCGGATCATCGGAATCAGAACATCCTTGAGCGAATTCTCCTCACCGATGACTTGCATCCGTTCGCCATAGATGATTTCACGTTGTATCCGCATCACATCGTCATATTGCAGGGTCTGCTTACGCGTGTCGTAGTTGTTGCCTTCAACACGCTTTTGAGCAGACTCAACTTGGCGGGTGATGAGCCGACTTTCAATAACCTTGTCATCATCATTATCAGATAGGCGATCCAAAAAGTTCTTGACCCGTTCGCCACCAAAGCGCTTCATCAAATCATCTTCAAGCGAAAGGTAGAACCGTGTTACGCCAGGATCACCTTGTCGGCCTGACCGGCCTCTAAGCTGGTTATCGATTCGTCGTGATTCATGTCGTTCAGTACCGATAACCGACAATCCACCCAGTTCCTTAACACCAGGCCCCAATTTAATATCAGTACCACGACCAGCCATGTTGGTGGCAATCGTCACAGCACCACGTTGGCCCGCATTCATGATAATCTGGGCTTCCTTGGCGTGGTTTTTAGCATTTAAAACGGCATGCGGTATGTCTTCTTGGTTTAGCAGGTTGCTCAACCTTTCTGAGCTTTCAACTGCAACGGTACCAACCAAAACCGGTTGTCCCTTTGCATGACGCTCCTTGATCTCATCAACAACTGCGGCAAACTTGGAGTCCAAAGTCGGATACAGCATATCTGGCCGATCTTTTCGAATTTTTGGGCGGTTGGTTGGGATAGTAATAACCTGCATGTTGTAAATTTCTCGGAACTCTTCTTCTTCTGTCTTGGCAGTACCAGTCATTCCGGACAATTTCTTATACATTCTGAAGAAGTTTTGGTAGGTGATTGTAGCTTGGGTTTTAGACTCTTCTTGAATCCTAACCCCTTCTTTAGCTTCAATCGCTTGGTGAAGACCATCAGAATAGCGACGTCCCTTCATTACCCGGCCGGTAAATGAGTCAACAATCATAACTTCGCCATCTTGAACCACGTAGTCAATATCTTTAAGCATGATGTAGTTGGCCCGAAGAGCTTGATCAAGGTGGTGGACTAACTTTTGGTTCTCTACATCGTACAAGTTCTTCAACCCAAAGTGGTCACAAGCCTTTTGAATGCCGGTCCTAGTTAGCGAAATTGTCTTCGTTGGCCAGTCAATCTTGTAGTCGCCATGGTCCTCGTTGTCATCAACATCATCATCGCTCTTGTCCTCTTGCAAAGTTTTAACAAAGCGGTCAGCCCGAATGTAGTCACCATTAGCCTGCTCTGCTTCTCCAGAAATGATCAACGGAGTTCTGGCTTCATCAATCAGGATTGAGTCAACCTCATCAATGATTGCGTAGTTAAGTTCACGTTGAACCATTTGTTCTTTATAGACAACCATGTTGTCTCGCAGATAGTCAAAACCCAATTCAGAGTTAGTCGAATAGGTAATGTCAGCATAATAAGCTTCCCGCTTTTCATCTGGCGACATTGAATTGAGATTCAAACCAACCGTTAAGCCAAGCCACTTGTATAGTTGTCCCATTTCTTCAGCATCCCGGCTGGACAAGTATTCATTAACAGTAACAACGTGTACGCCTTTGCCCGTCAGTGCATTTAAGTAAACCGGCATTGTCGCAGTCAGTGTCTTACCTTCACCAGTCATCATCTCAGCAATATTGCCAAAGTGCAGAGCAATCCCACCTAATATTTGTACATGGAATGGGTACAGGCCAAGCACTCGTTTAGCACCTTCACGTGCTGCGGCAAAAGCTTCAGGCAAAATAGCATCTAGGGTTTCCCCGTTTTCCAAGCGTTCCTTGAATTCAGGCGTCTTGGCCTTCAATTCTTCATCAGAAAGTTTGCTGTATTCATCAGCATGACTTTCAACTTGATTTGCAATCTTTTCGAACTTCTTTAGTTCTCTTTTATCGTTGTTGTATAGCTTCTTTAAAATGTTTACCATTTAATCGATCCTTATATGTAGTAATGTATAAAAACACATGATAATTTTAACATGATTAGCCGTAAATGAAAAATAAACAAAACAAAGACCTCACACTTCAATGTGGGGCCTTACCTAGACAGCACTTTTTATTTTGTTTCAATCAAGCCGTAACGGCCGTCATTCCTTCGGTAAACGATGCTAGTCCCATCAGTTTCGGCATCGCGGAAAACAAAGAAATCATGTTCCAGCATGTTCATTTGCAAAACCGCTTCTTCTGGACTCATCGGTTTCAAGCCAATATGCTTGTTGCGCACAATGGCAAACTCATTGCTGCTATTGCTCTTTTCTTCATCTTGCTCTTCTGCAGCGTCAACAAAGAAGTCATTCATGCCCTTTTCGCGACTCTTCCGGTTGACGCGCGTCTTGTACTTCCTAATCTGTCTTTCCAACTTTTCGGAAACAAAGTCGATGCTGCGATACATGTCATCAGTTGTCTCTTCAGCTCTCAATACCAAGTATGGCAGTGGAATGGTAACCTCAACCTTGGCCGTGTGGTCACGATATACCTTCAAGTTAACGTGAGCAAGCATATCTTGGTTCAGTTCGAAATATTTTTCCAATTTCTTTAGGCGCTTTTCAACGTAACTCCTTAAAGCATCAGTTACCTCAATATTTTCACCACGAACATTATACTTTAACATATGAGACTCTCCTTTCAACTGCTTGTGCAGCTTTTGTTACTTATATTATAGCAAAACTTAAAAGCACTGAACAAGGATTTATCCTACCTGCAAATGGAGAAACTCATTACTTGGGCTTTAGGAAAAACCGCCAAGAGCGCATCTCGTGCGTGGTACAGCGTGCGCCCTGTAGTATAAATATCGTCTAAGAGTAAAACCTTGCGATTATTTAGATCAAAATTAAGGTTTTCTTTAACAAAAAAACTCTGTTTGCTTTGCAAGCGATCATTTCTGCTTTTTTCACCCTGTGCACTTGACCCGGTTTTTTTACCCAAGATTGGGCTTAAATTTACCAAGTCACCATAAATAGCCGCAATCGTATCAAATTGTCGCCTGGCAACATGTTCAGGCGAGGTCGGTACAGGCACATAATAATCTGCTTTAGTCTTTTCTAGTTCGCGATAGGACAATTCTTGGAGAACATGGCATAAAACATAGTCACCATAGCGTTTATAATTGACCATCAGATCATGAAAGACTGCGTTATACTGGTAGATTGCACTGTTATACAGTAAATTGGCACCGTAAATGCGCTGCCACCTCATGCAGTCGGTGCAGATCTTTTTTTGGCCTTGGCCAAGTGGACCAGAACAGACCTGACATCTGACTTGGGACAAGCGTTGAAACTGGGCTAGGCAGTGGTGACACAAGCATGAGGGACGACCTTTTTGCCAAGAGAAAAGGCGTAAAAACGAGGTCTGCGGGACAAAGGTTTGCCCGCACAGTAGACAGTCACTCATCTATTCATCATCCTAATCTGCCGCATCGCCTGCCGAATACTATTTGTGTACTTGCGGTAACAAAATAAAACTAGACCCCTTTGATCATCCGGTGCACGACCAACGCGTCCCGCAATTTGAACAAGACTTGATGCAGTATAGATCTGGTCATCTGCTTGGACGATAATAACCCACACGTGTTTAAAGGTGACACCACGTTCTAAGATAGTTGTCGTAACTAGCAACTGCAGCTTTCCTGTACGAAATTGGGTTACTTTTTCCAACCTTTGGGGATCTTTGGCATGAACTCCAGCAATTGCGACGCCTTGCAGCTCTTTTTCTTGTTTTAAAGCGGTCAAGTAAAGCGGGATCTGGTCAATTCGCGGAACAAATACCAGCAAGGGATGACCTGCCTGAATGACAGCGATGATTTCTTTTAACAAGCGTACATTAATTTGACCCTTTTGCAAAAAAGGACGCAGGAAAAAGCGCTCTTTGGGTTGGGGCAAGCGACCACCATGAAAGCGGCGATTAAGCTGCAAGACCTGTATTTTACCCTTCTGGGCCTCCTTTAGCAGGTTCTCAGTTGGCGTTGCAGTCAAATAAATGCGCATGCCAGTAGTTTTTACTGCATTACGGGCACCAAAGTGAAGCTGCAAGTCGCCATCATAAGGAAAGGCGTCAGCCTCATCAATCACAAGTAAGTCAAAAGCCCGATAGAATTTGAGCAACTGGTGAGTTGTACAAATAGTTAATTGCTCAAGTCCAGGTTCCTTGTATTCCCGTCCATGGTACTTGCCGATGGTCAAACTGCTAAAGGCTTCTTGAACGCGTGGATACAGTTCATTAACCACATCAATTCGGGGCGTGGCGATACAGCAGCGGCCACCACGGGATAAAGATGCTGCCAGCACGGGAAAGAGCATTTCCGTCTTACCGGCACCAGTGACCGCATGAACTAGTGTACTTTGCTTATTGTCCCAGTTTTTAACGAGACTAGTGGCAATTGCTTCCTGCCGGTTAGTCAACTTGCCTTGCCAGGTCAACACTCCGTTTTTAAGGTGGGGAAAGGAGACGGTCCCATCATTGCGGACCAAAAAGTCGCCCTCAACTATCCGGCCAATTCCGATACAGGCCCTGCAATAGCTTTTTCCATTTGGTAACTTTGCTGCAACACTAGCACCACAACGGCTGCAATGATTATTGATAATCGCATTGATTTTGGTTAACCCCGCTCTTGTGCTAAAATCCTCTTGATTGCTAATCCACTGGCGACCAGCCAAATGTGATAAATTTTCCATTTTTCACTCTCCACTAGTAATTACGCAAAAAGGAGGCAGATTTTTGTTAAATACGCAAGATTACTTAACAATTAAAGAAAACGGCAGTCATGAACTCATCATCAAAAAGAGTCGCTTTATTGCGACCCTTGTGCGCACTACTACCATTTTAGAAGCTGAGCAAGCAATTGCTGCAATTAACAAAAAGTACCGCGATGCAAGTCATAATACTTATGCTTACACAATTGGTCTGAATGATGAGCACGTCAAGGCAAGCGACAATGGCGAACCATCAGGTACCGCGGGCGTACCTGAACTTAAGGCACTGCAGCTGATGAAATTAAAAAATGTGACAGTTATCGTCACACGCTACTTTGGTGGCATCAAACTCGGCGCAGGCGGATTGATTCGTGCATATTCTAATAGTGTCACTAAGGGCGTCGAAGCAATTGGCGTCGTTAAACGGGTTCTGCAACAAGAATGCAGCTTTCACATAGCATACAAGCGCTTAGACGAAGTTGAACACTTTCTCAGACAAGAGCAAATCTTTATCGCAAAGATTGATTATGGTGTTGATGTGACTATCCATATCTATACTGAAGAAAAAACTCAACAAAAAGTTGAACATGAGCTGACCAACCTTTTGGCTGGCAAAGTTGAATTTACTCTCGGGCAAAAACGCTATAATGAGTTGCCTATCAGCAAAACCAACTACCATGAGCAATAAAAATCCATATCGAAAAAGGCTGATACTTAATGCTTTAAAAAGCAAAATCATCAGCCTTTTCCTATACTAAATTTATTTATCAAAATCTTTTTTAGTTTTTTTCTTTAACTGGTCTGGCTTTTCTTGACCCAGATGCCAAACCTGAACTGTTGGATCATTTTTGCTGCGCGCATTAATCATTTTTTCGGTCAAGCGCAGAAGTGGTTTATATTTCTCCCCTAACAAGCCAATTGACTCAACGAAGAGTTCCAGTGCAAGCACTAAACCAGCAATCAACAGCCACATTCCCCATACCGGCGAAAGCAAAAACAGCAAAGAGATAAACGAAAAGATCAGTGAAAGTGCATAAATTGCCAAAACCGACTGGCGGTGCGTCAAGCCCATTTTCATCAGTTGGTGGTGGAGGTGGTGCTTGTCAGCTTCAGAAACAGGTCGGTTATTGAGCTTACGTCGAATCATTGCATAGATGGTATCTGTGATTGGCACACCCAAGATCGTGACTGGTACTAATAATGAAATGAATGTGACGTTTTTAAGACCCTTGAGTGAAAAAATAGCAATCATAAACCCTATATAAAGGGCTCCAGTATCACCTAGGAACATTTTTGCTGGGTGGAAATTATAAGGTAAGAAACCAAGCAAACAGGCTGCCAACATAAAACAACTAATTGGAATATACAACTGACCTGTATGCAAGAAAAAGTATCCTACAATGCCCATCGTAATCAGAGAAATCATCGATACGCCATCAGCCAGACCATCGAGTCCATCAATTAAGTCAACTGCATTGGTTAAGGCCAAAATCCAAAAAATGGTGATTGGCAGACTCCACCAGCCCAGGTCTATCTGCTTATTGACAAAGGGCAGGTTAAGCACATTCATCTTAATCCCACCCAAAAAGTAGATGACTAGAGCTCCAACAAGAATACCAAACATTTTTTGGCGCGGCTTAAGCTCTAAAATGTCATCAATGATGCCAGTTAAGATTATTACACTAGAAGCTAAAAGAACGCTAAAAGCCTCATGAGTGGGAAATTGTTCCCGCAAGAGGACGAAAACGCCGATATTAAAAGTAACAAAAATGCCTAATCCGCCTAAAGTGGGCATGGGCTTAGTATTAATACGACGCTTATTCGGATTGTCGACTGCCCCCAAAACAAAGGCCAAACGCCTAATAAAAGGTGTAATTGCAGCTTGAATAATCACTAGAAAGAATAATTCAACAATAATTTTAAACATAGTGGGCTACTTTCATAAATTACTTGTCCTAATTATACAGGGTTGGGCAAAAATGCACAAATTCATTCACAGACCAGCAGTGGTGATTAATTGATAATTACCAGGCAACTTGCAGAGCATGGGCAAATTATCTTTTTTACCTTAAATAAAAAGGTTGAATTAAGAAATTCAACCTTTTTGGCTATTTTGCAACTGCAACTACTCTTTTTTCCCGAATGACAGTAATTTTGATATTACCTGGGTAATCCAATTCCTTTTCAACTTGATTACGAATATCTCGGGCCAAAACAGTTATGCGATCATCTGAAATCTTTTCTGGTTCTACCATGACTCGGACTTCACGTCCAGCCTGGATGGCATATGCTTGCTTGACTCCATCATGCCGCTTGGCAATTTGTTCCAGCTCAGTTAACCGTCTAATATAGTTTTCCAAACTTTCACTTCTTGCTCCTGGCCGAGCAGATGAAATTGTATCTGCCGCAACGACCAGTTCAGCAATAAACGATAACTTCGGTACATCCCCGTGGTGTGCCGCAATTGCGTTAACAACTACATCTGATTCATGGTGCTTTCTGGTTAATTCCACGCCAATTTCAACGTGTGAACCTTCAATATCATGATCGATGGCTTTTCCAATATCGTGTAATAATCCCGCGCGAACCGCTAATTTTTCATTTAAACCGAGCTCAGCTGCCATTGTGCCAGCTAATTTGGCAACTTCAATCGAATGTCCCAAGACATTTTGTCCATAAGAAGTCCGATATTTGAGTCTGCCCAAGACCTTAACCAGCTCAGGGTTCATCCTGTGAATCCCAAGTTCCATTAAGGCGCTTTCACCAGCTTCGTAAATATCATCGTTGACTTCCTTGCGTGCCTTATCAACCATTTCTTCAATGCGGGCTGGATGAATCCGGCCATCTTTAATTAAACGCTCCATTGCCCGTTTAGCAATCTCACGTCTAATCGCATCAAAACCACTAAGGGTAACTACCTTAGGTGTATCGTCAATGATTAAATCAACGCCAGTGAGGGCTTCAAAGGACCGAATGTTACGGCCTTCACGTCCGATGATTCGGCCCTTCATCTCTTCGTTGGGAAGGTCGACTACTGAAACGGTGGTCTCAGCAACTGTATCTGCAGAACTGCTTTGAATCGCATCAATAATCACCTTGCGAGCATAATGATCAGCTTTAGCTTGAACTTCTTCATTGCTGCTTCTAATCATTTCAGCCCGCTCCTTGAATAAGCTCTCAGACAACTGGGTCAAGACCAGCTTTTTAGCCTGCTCCTGGTCTAACTGGGCAACTTCATAGAGTTTTTGCTGACTTTGGTCAACTAAATCATTTGCCTCCTGAATCTTTTGCTTAAGTTCAGAATGTTCCTGCTTTAATTGGTCCTCCTTCTTGGTTAGTTCACTTTCATGCTCTACCAGCAAAGCGTTCTTGTGATCAAGTGTATCTTCACGCTGCTTTAAGCGGTTGTCGTCGCGTGCAATGGCATCACGTTTGACGTTTAACTCATCCTCAACTTTTTGCCGGTAGTCCTGAATTTTTTCTTGAGCTTCAAGAATTTTTTCTTTCTTTACGTTTTGCGCACTCTGCTCAGCTGCCTGCTTTTCAGCCTTAACTTCGGCCTTGGCTGCAGCTAGCTGTGCTTTTGCTTCGGTTAAAATATGGTTGGCATCGTTTTGCGCATTTCGCGCCTTCTTTTCCCATATATCCTTGCGGATAATGTATCCAATACCTATGCCCAATAAAATTGAAATTATAGCAATCGCGACGGGAATCAAAATTTTATTTGTCATGATTACTATCGCCTTTTTTTGTTTTTAAGATTATTTACACAATACTAATGATAAAGAAACGTGGGGATTATGTCAATTAATAGCAAAAAACCTTGACCACTTTACAGGTCAAGGTTAATTTCTTCAACTTTAATTGCTTTTGTTATTGGCTTCCTTTTTGTCAGAAGCCCCCTTTTCTACGGACTTGGCTGCTTGCGCCTTCTTTTCCTTTACCTTTTCTGGGTCTTCCCGATCAGCAATTGCATCTTCATCAATGCCAAAAGCATGACGAACTTGCTGTTCGACGTCCTCATAAATGTCTGGATGCTCTTCCAGGTACTTCTTCGCATTTTCGCGGCCCTGGCCGATTCGTTCATCATTATATGAGTACCAGGAACCTGCCTTGTCAACAATGCCCTTTTCAGCAGCCATATCGAGCAGCTCGCCGCTTTGAGAAATCCCTTTGCCGTACATCATGTCAACTTCTGCAACTTTGAATGGCGGGGCAACCTTGTTCTTGACCACCTTGATCTTAACGCGATTGCCAGTAATTTCGCCACCAGTCTGCTTGATCTTTTCTGCCCTTCTAATCTCAAGACGGACAGTGGCATAGAACTTAAGCGCACGTCCACCTGGCGTAGTCTCTGGGTTACCAAACATAATACCAACTTTTTCACGAATTTGGTTAATGAAAATCGCAATTGTTTTAGTCTTATTGATATTACCAGATAGCTTGCGCAGTGCCTGGCTCATTAACCGTGCTTGCAGGCCCACGTGACTGTCACCCATTTCACCATCGATTTCAGCCTGTGGGACTAAGGCCGCAACTGAATCGACAATTAAAATATCAATTGCCCCACTAGTAATCAAGGTATCAGCAATCTGGAGGCCCTCTTCCCCTGTGTTAGGCTGCGACAGAATAAGGGAATCAACGTCAACGCCCAAGGCTTCAGCATAAGCCGGGTCCATTGCGTTTTCAGCGTCAATATAAGCCGCTGTGCCGCCCCGTTTTTGGACTTCAGCTACCGCATGGAGTGCAACTGTAGTCTTACCGGAAGATTCCGGCCCGTAAATTTCAACTATTCTTCCGCGGGGGTAGCCACCCACACCAAGTGCGGCATCTAGTGCAAGTGAACCTGACGGGATAGTTGAGATCTTGGTATTTGCCTTATCGCCCATGCGCATAACGGCACCCTTGCCAAAATTCTTCTCAATCTTCTTCAGTGCCGCGTCTAATGCAGCCTTCTTTTCATCTTTGGCCAAGACTTTTTTTCCTCCTCTAATAATCGTTAATTAATACTCATTAATTATACTTTGATTCAATTGCTATTTGCAAGAAAAAGCGAACAAACGTTTCAATTTCTTAACCTGTATTATTAATTACGCAAAAAAGCCCCTTTTACTTTAAAATTACTTTCTCAGCCCTCTTGGCTGCAGCCACTTTTGCACAAAGTTCAAGAAGAGATCAGCAAAGATCGCCATCAAAGCTGTTGGTAGAGCCCCTGCTAAAATAATCGCACTGCCATTCGTGGCATTAGTGCCACGAATAATAATATCGCCCAGTCCACCAGCTCCCACAAACGAGCCAATAGAGGTGATGCCAATCGCAATCACTAGTGCATTTTTTAGCCCTGCAATAATTACAGACATGGATAGAGGCAGACGAACCATGTACAGTATCTGCAACTTGGTCATGCCCATCCCCTTGCCGGAATCAATGACATCCTTGTCAACGTTGCGCATACCTGTATAAGTATTCTTGATAATCGGCAGCAGGGAATATAGCGTTACGGTCACAATAACGGTCATAACGCCAAGACCCAGTCCAATCATGATAATTGATAGTAAGGCAAGCGAGGGAATAGTTTGGATAAAGTTGGCAATTTCTACTACAAAATCGCCTAAGTGAGCATTACGGGAAATAAAAATACCAATTGGAATGCCTATGATTGCAGCAATCAGAACCCCATAAATTGAAATCAAGAAGGTACGGTTAAACTGTTCTAAAACATAAGAGCCATTATGCTGGTAATAATAGATAAACTGCCGCCATAAAGATAAGTTTGCCATTATTTTTCCCCCTTAAAGTAATTATGCTGCTCCAAAAATTGGTGTGCAACTGTTGCTGGTTCCAGCAGCTTGTCATCAACTTGAAAGTTCATTTTACGAATGTCATGCACGCTAATATTGCCAACCAAGCGCTGCAACAGCGGTTTAAGCTCGGGATGCTCACGCAGCAAGTAGTTATTGATCAACATGCCACAGTTATACGGTGGGAAAAAGTGCTTGTCGTCTTTAAGCAGCTGCAACTTGTAACTGTCAATTCGACCATCAGTTGAATAGCCCAAAATGACATTCATTTTCCCGCTCTTTAAGGCGGAGTAAACTAACCCAATGTTCATGGGGTGCGCCTTGGTAAAAGTCATCCCATATGCCGACTGAAAGGCTGGGTAGCCCACTCCTGGAGCATTAACCCATTCAGATGCGACTCCAAAAGAAAACTTGTCCTTTACCTTTTTCAAGTCAGAAATCTTATATAAATGATATTTTTGCTGGTCTTTTTTACCCACCATGAAGGCATAGTTGTTCGCAAAGCCATAAGTAGGCAAGTAGGTTTGATCCCAGCGCTTTTTAACTTCGCGACGAACTGTGTCATTGGCTTTTTGGGAGTCTTTAATCGGTGCTAGCAGCAAGTTGGCTGTCAGTTCTCCGCCATCATAAGCAGCAGCCTGAATATCAGCATCATGACGAAGCAAGGCTTGGTGCTGCATAGGCGCTGAACCCAAGTTGTTGATAATCGATGCCTGGTAAGGTGTTTCATGTTCAATCAACTGGGCAATAATATTGGCAACAATTTGCGATTCCGTAGTTGTTAGGGCTGTTATGCGGATATTCTCACTACTTCCCTGAGTATCTGCTAATCCGGGCAAGCCACATGCACTTGTGACTCCCATAACCAAGAAGACCAGGAACAATAATAACAACTTTTTTAAGTGTTTTCTCATCATATAATCCCCTTATAGCCCCTTTGGCGTAATCTTGCGCTCAAGTTTACCTAACAGGTAGTCTACTAACAACGCCAGGATGATTACTGGAATCGTTCCACCCAAGATCAAGTCAGGCTGGTACAAGCTGAGGCCATTAAAGATAAAATCGCCCAAGCCGCCTGCTCCCACGTAAGAGGCTAAAGTTGCCCAGGCGATAACATAAATCGCTGACAGCCGAATACCAGCCATAATAACAGGCATTGCTAGTGGGATATCAACTTGCATAATCAACTGCATATTGGTCATGCCAAGTCCGCGAGCCGAATCAATCGTATCAGGATTAACACCAGTCAAGCCAACATAGGTGTTGCGCAGTATTGGCATTAGGCTATACAAGAAAAGTGCAATAATAGCTGGTATTTGACCAACCCCAAAAAAGGGAATCATTATTGCTAAAAGTGCAAGAGCTGGAATAGTTTGCAACATGCTGGCGATGGCAATTACCACCTTAGCCGTTCGCGGAAACTTTAGTAAAACAATGCTGAGCGGAATAGCAACAATAATGCCTAAAGCCAAAGAAATGGCTGCAATGTATATTTGCTGCCAAGTTTTGACAATCAATTCTGAACCATGCTGAGCTAAAAAGACTGACATTTTAGTTCGCCTCTTTTTGTGAATGGTCACTTGCAGAGCTTTTATCGCCCCATATTTTTTCATATACCACATTTACTAAGCTGGACCTAGTCACAATTCCCACTAGGTGCTGATCACCATCAACCACTGGAACATACTGGCCAGTCCGACTTAAAATGCGGCGAAAATTATCGCGTAAGTACTCATCAGGAGCTACTGCAGCAAAGTTGGTAATGAGAATATCGCTAACACTGCGCGACTTCAGGTACTTGCGTTGCAAATCATCAATCGAGATGTAGCCCTTTAAGTGGTTATCGTCATCAACAACCAGTAAGGTGTCAACGTGGTGTTCTTTCATCATGGTCAAAGCTTCAGTCAAAGACGCTCCCAAATTAATCTTAACTGGAGCAGTTGACATCACATTTTTAACCTTAACCGTATCGTATCTTGCCTCAGATAGGCGCTCTTCGCCGATTAGGCTCTTAACAAAGTCGTTTGCCGGGTGATGCAAGATATCGTCAGCTGTACCAACTTGAATTAACTGACCGTCATGCAAAACAACAATCTTGGTAGCAAGTTTTAACGCTTCATCCATATCATGAGTGACAAAGACAATTGTTTTGCCTAATTGCATCTGCAAGTTTTGCACAAGATTTTGCAAGCTCTCACGAGTGATGGGATCAAGAGCTCCAAAGGGTTCATCCATTAAAATCAATTTTTGATTGGCAGCCAGGGCCCGGACTACGCCAATACGTTGTTGCTGGCCACCTGATAATTCTGCTGGGTAACGATCAAGGAAGGAATCAGGAAGCTCTGCCAGTTTAATCAGCTTATGTGCTTCACTGTCCAACTTGTCCTTCGGCCACTTCAATAATTTAGGAACAAGGACAATATTATCCCGAATCGTCATGTGCGGCATCAGTCCATTGCTCTGAATAACATAGCCAATGCGGCGGCGCAGGTCCACTGGATTAAACGACTTAACGTTCTTGCCTTCAACCAGCACTTCACCCTTGGTCACACTATTCATGCGGTTGATCATCCGCATTAATGTAGTCTTGCCAGAGCCCGAAGTGCCAATAAGACAGCAAAATTCACCTTGTTCTATTTTGAAACTGACATTTTCAACAGCTGGTTTTTTCATCTTGGGATATAGTCTTGTGACATCCTTAAATTCAACCATTGGTAGCTTTTTCACCATAAAATTCCCCCTTTTTCACTAATTGTCTAATTTTATCTTAACAATGCTGTAGGTCTTAAGCAAACTTCTCCGTTTGCCAAAAGACCTCTCGCTAAAAAGAGCAAGCAAAAAACACTAACAGAGTTAGTGTTTTGCAGGTTAATTTTAAAAGAGGCTACATTGAACCCTTAAAAATATCCCATGAACTATGGAAGTAGTCCCAACCAGAGTAAATGGTAAAGATTAGGGCAATATACAGTAAGATCGTTCCAATATTATAGAAGTTGCCAATCAATAAAAAGATAATTGACAGCATCTGGGATGTTGTCTTAATCTTGCCTGGCATTGCAGCGGCCATAACCTGGCCTTTGTTTTCAGCCAAAATCAATCTAAGGCCGGTAACAGCTAGCTCACGACAAATAATGATAGCAACAACCCATGCTGGCGCTAAATTAAGCGAAACCAACATGATGAATGCCGTCATGGTGAGCATCTTGTCTGCTAAGGGATCCGCAAACTTGCCAAAATTAGTTACCAAATTATTAGCCCGGGCAATATGTCCATCAAACCAGTCCGTGGCAGAAGCAACTGCAAACACTATTGCTGCAATCACCAATCGCCAGTATACTGTACTCCCAGCAACTTTAATACTGGCATCTCCACCAAAAATTACAATCAAAATGAAGACTGGAATCAGTAAAATTCTTAAAACCGTCAACTTATTAGGTAAATTCATTCTTAACTTTCTCCTCTATACAGTGTTTAGTTATGACCGCCATTATTGCCAGACGATGAGCTTCCAGAATGATTGCCCTGTCCGCTACCGTTGGTCTGACTAGTATCGTGACCAGTTTGACCATTATTTTGGTTAGACTGATTAGTCTGGCTTGTTTGTTGGCTATTGTTTGTGCCGGAATTGTTATTAGTGCCATGGGTTTTGTTTTGACCCTGATTTTGCCGGTTGACGTGATTAGTCCCAGAATTGTTAGCAGTAGAACCAGAATGATTCTGCTGGTTATTGGTATTTTGATTAGACTGAGTCGTGTGGTGGTTGCCAATAAAGAAGGTCAATGTAAGACCTGCACTTTGGGCATTATAAGGAACCTTGCTGCCCCCAATAGAAATTGAAGTACCCAATGCATTACTGAAGGTAACAACGACAGACTGAGCTGTTTTTGGAATGCTCAGCGTGTGCTTAAGCCCAGCTGCTAAAGTTTGACTATCCTGGGTAACACCATTCATTGCAATAGAAACAGTGGTAGCCTGGTCACCAGCACGAACTACCAAGTTACGGTTCTTCTTCAAACCAGTAACTTGGTACTGGTTGACGGCTAGCTCCTTGATTTTTACTGGATTCTTCTTAACTTTTTTAGCTTTCTTGCGCTTGTGTGAATTTTCAGAAGAAATGGCCACATCACTTGCAGAGTTATTGTTTTGATTATTATTGGCGGAAAAATGCGCATAAACAACATAGCAACCCAACACAACAACAATGATTCCTACGCCAACAAAGATCCGCGGCAGATAATCTTTCCAGATCTTCTTCTTGCTGCTGGTTGTCTTGCGTACTTCTTCACTTTTGTTGTCAATCGAGTCTTTGACATACTCTTCTGGTTCAGCCTTGGGAATTTCCTGATGAAATTCACTGAGCAACTCCTTGCCATCCAAGCCGACAATTTGAGCATACTGTCTAATAAAAGCTCGAACATAAAAGTCGCCCGGAAGCTTGTCAAAATCATTCTGTTCAATTGCTGTCAGATATCTACTCTGAATCTTAGTTGCTTTTTCAATATCCTCAATTGAAAGGCCTTTTGCCTCTCTGGCACTGCGTAATTTCTCTCCGATATCCGCCATAATTACCCCTTTAATTCTCTATTTTCTACATTGAGTATATCACATATTTATAATTAATTTTAGCATTATTTCAGCCATCCGCCAGTCACATAAATTGTTTGTCCCGTTAAGTAAGCTGACCGCCTATCGAGCAGCGTTGTAACCCAGTAAGCAACGTCGCTGCCTTCAGCTAAACGTCCAGCTGGAATTTCGCCTCTGACTTCTTCCATTGTTTCAGCAGCAAACAGCAAATTCATTGCCGTATTAACTGCCCCAGGCGCAATCACATTGACTGTCAAGTTAGTTGAAGCCACCTCACGGGCATAACTTTGGCTAAAACGTGAAAGTCCGGCCTTGGCCGAACTATATACGGCTTCCATGGCACTACCATTTGCACCATAGACCGACCCAAGATAAACAATCCGGCTGAAGTCGTTTTTAACCAGTTGTGGCTCTAATAGACTGGTCAGTTTGATCGGCGTTACAAGGTCAACCTGCATAATCTCTGCAATCTTGCCCATATCTTCATTGTTAACAAAGTTATAGTCTGTTATCCCTTGGGCAAAAATAGCGGCATTGACAGGCAAGAGCCCTGCAGTGAATGCCGCCAGGTCATTATCTTGAGCCAGGAAATCAAGCTTAACTGGAATAAAATCCTGCTGGGGATATTGCTCGCTGAAGCGTTGACTGAGATCACGGGCTGCAGACCAATTATGACTGCAGTGAAGATAAAGTGACCAGCCTGTCCGTGCCAAATCGGCACAAATCGCTTGGCCAATTCCGCCAGTAGCGCCAAAGATAATCGCTCGCTGCATGATCTTTCCTTTTCTGCTTCTAACCATTAATTAAGTAAAGTATGTTGCTCTACTGCTAATGCTTTTTCCAAACATATGATTCGGTTTAATTTTACCATTATTTTTGGTTAAAGCAGTATAAAACACAGACATGCTAAACTTTCTTAAAAATTAACTGCCCTCTTCGCTTTTTGGTGGGGGCAAAAGAACCTGGCGGGGCTTTGAACCTTCTGATGGTCCCACTACACCCTTTTGCTCCATATCATCAACCATTCTGGCTGCTCGGTTGTAACCAATTCGAAACCGCCGCTGCAGCATCGAAACGCTAGCTGTCTGCTGGCGCCTGACTAAGTCAACAGCTTGGTCATATAACTCATCTTCTGGTTGTTCTTCTGCACCAGTAGTTTCTTCACCCTTTTGCGGAATCATTTCCTTGTCATACTCAGGCTTTTGCTGGTCTTTGACCCAGGAAATAACTTTTTCGACTTCGTGAGAAGCTATGTAAGCACCCTGGATACGCTCTGGCTTAGAAGCACCAACCGGCATGTAGAGCATGTCGCCTCGTCCAAGCAGCTTTTCTGCCCCGGTTTGGTCCAAAATCGTCCGCGAGTCAATACCACTAGAAACAGCAAAAGAAATCCGCGAAGGCACATTGGCCTTGATCAAACCGGTAATGACATCAACACTTGGTCGTTGAGTAGCTAAAATCATATGAATGCCAGCAGCACGTGCCATTTGACCTAGGCGGACAATTGCGCCTTCAACGTCATGGCCACCAACCATCATCAAGTCGCTCAACTCATCAACAACGACTAAAACATAGGGGAGAGTTGCCATGACGGGTTTGGTCTTGTCTTGGTTATTGATTCGCACTTGTTCATTATATTCATCCATGTTACGCGCACCACTTGCGGCAAATAGCTTGTATCGTCGCTCCATTTCTTTAACGGCCTTGCCTAAAGCATTAGCTGCAAGTTTGGCATCAGTGACAACCGGAATCAGCAAGTGGGGCACCCCATTATAAACAGACAATTCGACCATCTTTGGGTCAATCAGGATTAATTTTACTTGGTCTGGCATCGACTTCATTAATATACTGGTCAAAATAGTGTTAATTGCAACCGACTTGCCTGACCCAGTTGATCCTGCAATCAGCAGGTGGGGCATTTCAGCCAAGTTAGCTGACACAATTTGCCCACTGACATCTTTACCCAGAGGCACTTCCATCGGATCCTTTTTGGCACTGGCATCCTGATTTTGAATCACATCTTTAAACGCAACAACCGAAGTAGCCCGGTTAGGCACTTCAATCCCAATAAAGGGCTTGCCTGGAATAGGAGCTTCAATTCTAATATCCTTAGCAGCAAGGGCCAATGCTAAATCATCAGCGAGGTTGACAATTCGACTCACCTTAACGCCGACTGCCGGTTGAATCTCATAGCGCGTGATCGTGGGACCAAGAATTGCTTTTTTAATAATTACATTTACGCCAAAACTCTTAAAGGTTGACTGCAGAGTCTGGGTATTCTTTCTAATCAGAACCTTATCCGTTGATTGGTCAACATTTTGCACATGATCGAGCAGCCTTAAGGGCGGCTTGTGATATTCAGAATTCGCCTTGGTGGTTTGCTTTAATTCCCCATGGTCTATCTCGCCTAATTCTTGCAGCATCTTCTTATCTTCATCGGCAAAAGAGTGCGCCTTAGGCAACTGGTCAGCAGAAGTAAGCGAATCTGCTGAACTTGGTTTTTCTTCTGTGTCAGCATATTGAATCTGAGGCTCAGCACTTTCGTCTTTTTCACTATTGTTTGCATTAGAAGACATAGCAAAATCAGCAGACTCATCTTCTGTGACCTGCTCGTCCCCACCGGTAAAGTCATCAACGTCAGGAAAGACTGGTGACTCGCCTGAAAGCGGGTCCTCCAGATCTTGCGCTCTTTTTTCTTCCCGCTTTTGTTCTTGCTGCTCACGCAAAAGGCTGTATTTATCCTTTAGTTTGCTGCCAGCTTCCTTGTTTTTAGTGATAAAAAGCTGGCTAAATGATTGAAACTTACGAATAACATCAGCAAACTTAACATCAAAGAACATTAAAATCCCGATTGGAATAAATAAACAAGCAAAGACTCTGAGACCAATATGTCCTAGGAGTGGGTAAAACAGTTGGTAACAAAGCGCACCAATAATACCGCCACCAACAGATTCCGTAATGGCACCGCGTGCAAATTCAGCGCTCATTTCGTGCCAAAAGGCATTCATAAAGGCGCTGTTGACCAGTTCCCGCTCAAAGTAGAGACCGCTTTGGATAATCAAGAAGCCAAGAATGGCTAAAAACAGGCCACTGCCACGTTTAAACTTAAAGTGCAAAGGCTTATTGTAAATTACCATCACTAGCCCAAAAACAGCACACAAACCTGCTGCCAGCATATATGAGTTGCCAAAAAACAAGCGAAAGACATTGGCAATTTGCTTGCCTAATATCCCAAATCTGGCAAATGCTAACAAGGCAATAATTAATTGGACAAGACCAACAATAGCCCACGTTAAGCCAGTATTTTGGGCCTTCTTACGTGCTTTAGTGGTTTTTCTTTTTTTCTTAGGCATAATTTCACCTAATCAAAAACTAAAAGTTGGCTTGGAAGTTCAAATTAACCGGCTCATCCAGCGTAATTTGGGTAACTTCATAAGTTAGGGTTTCAATATACTCAACTAGTGGTCGACTAAGCAGCTTGTAATCATTCTTAGATAAGTCACTGCCATCGCCAAAATAATCCTTAAGCTGGACAATCTGACTGATCATCCCACTGACAGAGAATTGTCCTGGAGCCGGTGCCACATCAAAGACAACAGTCACTTCAAAGTAGTTGCCGTCCTTACCTTCATCCGTTGTGCCATCCTCGTTTTGCTTTTCCACTTTTTTCAGGCCAAAGTTAACCTGGTCCTTAGTTTCTGCTTCTTCATTGATATCATAATGAAAATTCTTGACCATTACTGGTGTTTCTTTTGTAAAATCCATTTTTATTCTCCTTTTAAGTTGCGTTCATAGCGTCCTGGCCGCTCATAATTATCTTTCAACTTGTCATTTTCATAGTGATGGTCAGTCTCCATATTGGGAAAGCCTTGCTGACGCAGCGCTTCAAGCAAGACTATTGCCACCGAATTGGCCAGGTTGTAGCAGCGGATGTTGTCTGACATAGGAATCCGCAAGTTCCGTTCATAATATTCTCGCATAAACGTTTCCGGTAGACCAGTTGTTTCCTTGCCAAAAATAAAATAATAATTCTTACCGTGTTCAGTATAGTCAACTTCAGCATAATTTTTTGATGAAAACTTAGAAATAAGGTAGAGTTCGTCTTGCGGCCCCAGCTTTTCCAAAAAAGCGGCCAAATCAGCATGGCGACGGACATCAACCTTATCCCAATAATCAAGCCCTGCCCGCTTCATCTTCTTATCATCAATCTGAAAGCCCAGTGGCTCAATCAAATCAAGTACTGTATTAGTGCCTGCACAGGTGCGGGCGATATTGCCTGTGTTGGCAGGCATTAATGGTTCATATAAAACAACGTGATTCGTCACTTTTTTCTCCTTAATATAAAAAGTGTGGTACTGCGTGACCACACTTTTTTAATTCTTCGTCACTCCTGGTCGTTGCCAGTGTTCTTAGTGGTCAAAGATGTACTCTCATCCTCTCCAAATACTTTGGAAACCTTACGGTAGTAGTTATAAATACGCAGGGTAATGATCTTCAGGATGGCATAAATAGGAATGCCGAAAATAACGCCCCATAGTCCACCAACTGCACTGGAGCCAATCAGCACCAATATCGTAGTCACTGGGTGCATCTCCATCTTGTTGCCCATAACCAAGGGACTGATAATCCGTGACTCAATGGTTTGCTCAAGTACAAAGACAACCAACACCTTGATGACCATTGGTACTGACATCATGATTGCAATCACAATTGCTGGAATAAAGGCAATAAAGGTGCCAAAGTAGGGAATCAAGTTCAAGAAAGCACTCAAAACTGCCAATGCAATTCCATACTGCAGGCCTATTAGACTATAGCCTATAGCAAACATCACACCGACCCAAAAGGCAACTGTAATCTGACCCCTAATGTAGGAAGCTAAAGCAGTGTTTATTTCATAAAGCAGCTCACTAAAACCATTTTGCCAGCGTTTTGGGGCAAATTGAGTCAGGTACGGACGCAAGTTGTGCGCATCTTTTAACATGAAGAACAAAATAAAGGGTGCAGTCACAACTGTCATGAAGATGATCGTCACAACACTAATTGCAGAAGAGATATTAGTCAATGCTGCATTGATTGTATCTTGTCCAGACTTGAATAAGGTGTCTTGGGCCCGCGTAATTACATCATTAATATTATTCTTAACGCTGTGCAGCTGCGGACTTCTCAATGTGTTCTGGATTGCAATTGATGCATCCTTCCAGATGTGTGGCCAGTGCTCAATGAGAGAATTAACCTGGCCTTGGACCACCGGCAGCAACGTATTGATAATCCATACTAGCAAAACCGCAACTAAGAGGAAAAGCACAAGAATAGTTATCAACCGCGGCACCTTAAACTTGCGTTCCAAAGTGTCTACCAAAGGATTCATAATGTAGAACTGAATGAGGGCCAGCATCAAAGGCGGCAAGACCGCGCTGACAAACAAACGTGCAGGGTTCAACACAAAGGAAACCTGGTTGAAGAGCCAGATAACTACAAGGAACAGTAAGATATTAACTAGTGCAATACTAAAGCGGTTGTTCAAAAACCATTTTCGAAAAACCGTTTGCTTTTTATGCTTGTTTTCGTAATCCATCATCTCATCCTAAATGTGTTCATAAATAATGTCATCGCCAACATTAAATTCTGGTAGGGTCTGCTCAAAAGCAGGTTCCAAGTATACCGCATTCGCCAAAGGATTGCGGGGCTTTTTGGAATTGAAAAAGAGCGTCATATGGCCCAAAGCCTTCATGTCACTTTCAACCATGGCACCTACATAACTTGCCACATAGGTCTGCCCATCAATCGTAATTGTGTCACCCTGCTTGAAGACAAAGCCGTTCAAGGGCGTTTCATCTGCAAATTTCTGCATGACCGCTACATCAGCTAGGTCATGGGTGACCTTCTCACCAAAAAGCAAAACCATGTTGCCCTTGGGTTCAATTGCCTGTTTGCCTATCCTTGCAATCGTTGAAATCCACTTCATTTTTTGTGCTCCTTATACAAGCTCCTTAAGACCTAATTTTAGCATAACAAAAACTGCTTAACTAATATATCGACGGTTTTCTTTGCTAGATCTTTATTTTTGGGATCACAGTAACACGGCCCAACTAGTCCATTTAAGTCGTGCTATACTGGTTAGTAAACAATATCTTTAGAGTAATGGAGGCTTAATAATGAAAGTATTGATCGGCGGCTATACCAAAAAGAAGGCTACGGGAATTTATGAACTGCCTGTGACCCAAGCAAAAGATGGTCAAGTACAGTTAGGGGCAGCCCATGAAATAATTAAAATTGGCGGGCCCACTTATTTTGTAATTGATGGCGACTTGCTTTTTGCTATTACCAACGCAGGCGATCAAGGCGGAATCACCGCCTTTAAGCAGAGCGCGGGACACTATACAGAAAAATCGTCCTACTTGACGCCAGGTTCATCGCCTGCTTACATCGGCATCAACCGTAAGCAAAAATTGCTTTATACGGCCAACTACCACACTGCGGTTTTAGCTGTTTTTTCTTATACCGTCGACGGTGAGCTTACCCTAGTGGATTCCGTTACTCATACTGCAGACACCATCGGACCCCAGCCTGAACAAGCTGACGGACCCCATCCCCATTTTTTTGATGAAACACCTGCAGGCAACCTGGTCAGTTGCGATTTAGGCAATGACCGGGTCGACTTTTACCGACTTGAAAACAATCATTTGCTTCACCTAGCTAGCTACCAAAACGATGCTGGCTTTGGCAGTCGGCACATCGTCTTTAGTCCCGATGGACATTACTTCTATGTTGTGGGCGAACTGGCCAGCAAGGTCAACCTGGTTAAGTTCAACGAAAAAGATTGGACTTTTACCAGCATTGCAACCTACGACACTATTCCAAATGAATTTACTGACCACAATGGTGCTGCTGCCATCAGAATTTGCCGTGATGGCAAGTTCATCTATATTTCAAATCGCGGTCA
The DNA here is from genome assembly GCF_059900865.1 of Lactobacillus sp. XV31L. Lineage (NCBI taxonomy): Bacteria > Bacillati > Bacillota > Bacilli > Lactobacillales > Lactobacillaceae > Lactobacillus > Lactobacillus sp. XV31L. The sequence goes on from NZ_JBWXGC010000004.1 coordinate 38,482, forward strand.
CGATTCTATCACTGTCTTTGCAGTGAATGATGACCACACGCTGCAGCTACGCCAACGAGTGTCAACTTGCGGTGAATTTCCACGCGACTTCAACTGGGACCCGTCACAACGATACGTGGTCGTTACCAACCAAAATACAGACAACGTCACGCTGTATTCGCGAAGCTCAGAAGACGGCTGTCTGACCCCAATTCAAAAAGATACCGCTGTTCCTGAAGGCACTTGTGTCCAATTTCAAGAATAAAGGGGAAAACAAAAACACTTGAGAAATTCTCAAGCGTTTTTTTATGGCTTAATTTAATTATTTAAAGTTTGCTGCCTTCACATAACGGTTATTATCAATAATGTAATACTTGCTGCCCTTAATCTTAACAGCATTGCCGTATGTTCTGACCTTTTGGTTTTTCTTAAGTACCTTCTTACCGCGGCGTTTGCCAAACTGGTTGTACAGGTAGGAATTGTGCGTAAGCTTCATGCTTGTACCGTCAATGTTGCCCGCAGCAATAAACATATCGCCCGGTAGTTCATAGTAACCCTGACCACTTATTACCTTCTTGCCTACTGCCTTTACAACTGAGCCAGCAATGACACGTGCATCATCAATGCGCTGACCTTGCTTGTCGTATAAGTATGCGTTGTGTTTCACGGTGACTTTTTCAGTCTTAGCTGGTACAGTCAGGTTATTATTGCTTGCGGGCTGCATTACTACTACCGTTCCACCACTAGCAGAATTGAGATTAGGAATTGCTTGATAGGAGACAAGCTGTGGTGAAACCACATAACTGTCTGCTGTAATTATTTCTGCAGGTACTTTGGCTAAATTCGGCAAATAACCTGCTATTTCAGGTGATTTCACTTCTTCTAAAATATCGTTGGCCTTATCCCAGTTGCCATATGAAATCACCACTCCAGTTGCAGCGTCAATCGCGGCTGTTCGCGAAAAAGTTTTAGACTGAGTAACACTGCTAATTGGCCTTGGTGCGCCGGTATAGTTGATTTTCCGCTTGATTTCCCTGACCGTATCAAGCCTAATGCTAGGATCTACTGGGTTAGGATCACCAGGGTTGACCGTAATTTGACGAACAGTTTCATCAGTTAAGGATGTAATTTTAATCGACTGCACGGTTGGCAGATCCCCAGAAGTAGAAGAAACGGTAAAGTAATAGAACGGATGATCCGTGTCAAAGGTAATCTGCTTGGAAGAAGTAAACGTCTGCTCATTAGGCATGCCCTTATTAATGGTCAGCTTTACCGTCATTGTTCTGTCTGCGCCTGTATACTGAAAGGTTATTGGATTATCTTGCGCTTGGTTGAGGCTCACAAGCGGAATCATCTTGTGATCAGGACGTGGTTCACTAGTAGCATTACCCTGATTATCAGTAGTAATAAAGAAAGCATGTGCATCCATTGCATCATTATGGTCATACCAAGTAGCTATGTGCCAATAAGAGAATCGTTCTTTAGGATTGTCATCCTGCCCCTGCTTCTTTACGAAACCAATATCCATTCCATTGGCAATGCCTTTAGCCCCATTAATTTCACCATATGTACCAAGATTAATAGAACCGGTAAAACTGAAATTGCTGTTCAGGTTAACCATTTCGCTGGAATAAATTTTGGCAACCTTACTGGAACCACTGGTCATTGTTTGAACATTGGTATTCGGGTCATATCCGTTAACAGCATCATTAGTTTGGGTGAAATATTGATTATAATTGGTGCCATCGATTGCGACTGTGCCTGATCGCACAAGGTCGTTAGCAGTCTGACCAACCGCTGGAGATATTGCCTTAACTCCTGCGCGACTTTTACCTGTCCTTAGAGTAACTTGCTTGGTCTTGCGGATACCCTTTTTTAGTGCAACTGTTTTCTTGACAGGCACCTTAGCTGCATTGACTGTTGTCTGGTTTGCCATTGCTAGCAGTCCTAATGCAGCTACAATAACGCTAGTAACTAGCAACTTCTTATTACCTTGGTATTTATTCATGTTTATCCCCTTATAATATCGATAGTTATCAAATATGTTTTAAGTATACTATATCATTACTGCTACTATCAATCTTTTTGATTTAATGAAATATTTTGGGGGCAAATTTTCGTTATTTAATTAGTTTTATCAGCCACTAAAAGTGTTGTTTTTATCCAAAATTTACTTAGAATTAAGCCACAAGGTCTGCATATCATGTGGATCTGGCACTGCCACTTCCACTGGCCTACCCTCATCGAAGGGATCAGGAAATGCTAAATAAAAGCAATTAAGCGCTTGTCTACTAAAGCTGTCTGAAATGCCATAGAGTGGATCGCCAAATAGGGGATGACCGACATGCTGCATATGCAAGCGAATCTGGTGGGTGCGGCCCGTGTACAGTCGCAATTCAACCAGGCTAGCGTTTGGCACTTGTTCCAGAACTTGATATGCAGTAATGGCGGTCTTGCCGTGGGAATCAATCGAGCGCACCACTGCATTTCCAACCCGACCAATTGGAGCATTGATGACTCCCGATAGTTCATTGTCCGCAAAATTTCCGTGCACAATCGCATGGTATTTTTTGACAAAGTCATTCTTTTTCAACTTGCTAAAGCGTGCATGTGCAATTGCATTCTTTCCGATCAAAACCAGTCCTGACGTATCACGATCTAACCGCGTTACTACATGAGGCTTAACGTTAAGCAGCTTTTCTTGGGCAAAGTAACCCAGCACCCGATTAACCAGTGCATTATCGTCATAGCGCGATGGAATTGAAAGCAGTCCGGCTGGCTTATTCACCACCAGGTAATTCTTGGTCTCTTTAATTATTGTCAAAGGCTCAAAAGATGGTTTAAGCCAGGGATTAGGCTTTTCTTTGCCCGGCACGAAAATTACCTCATCGCCTTGATGAAGCTGATAGTTTGTGTAGCGCCGGCGGTGGTTGACCAGGAGCAAGCCGCCACAATTCTTGGCATCGTTCACCGCCTGCTTGGAAAAACCATTTTTCATTAAAAAAGTCCCCAATCGCAAGGGGCCTTGTCCGTGAACTGTGAGTTTAAATAGGGTCATTGTCATCTCCAATAAAGGCGCTCTGGACGCGGGACCAAAAATGGGTGTGGCCGAAACGGTCAAAGCGGATCGCCTTGGTAGAAATACGGTAGTTAATCTTCTTGGCATTGCGCACGTTAATGCGGTTACCGTCGACAGTCATTACAAAGTGATCATTTTTAGGCACAATCGTAATTTGCTGCTGGGGCGCAATTACGATTGGTGACGACAGCGTACGAAAGACCCGGTTGTTAATCGATGCGATTTCAGCCATTTGCAAGGCCTTAAGCTGCGGATGAATCACGGCACCGCCCAAAGACTTATTGTAGCCTGTTGACCCAGTTGGGGTAGAAACACAAAGGCCATCACCGCGAAAATTTTCAAAAAAATTGCCATCGATATAGACATTAGCTTCCAAGGTATGCGAAACGCACTTGACTGCTGACTCATTCAGCGCCAAGCGGTATTGCTTTTCTCCTGCTTCTGTCACTAGTTCCACTTCAAGCAGCGGATATCTCGCCGTTTCCGGTTCATGCAAAAAAAGTGCATCAACCATCTTGTCCACACCGTCACTGCGCCAATCAGTATAAAAGCCCAAGTGGCCAGTATGAATACCAATAAAACGGATGGTGCTGATCTGACTTTCATAGCGGTGAAAGGCGTTAATTAATGTGCCATCGCCGCCGACAGTAATCACAACATCAGGGTATTTGGCATCAAAGACAACGCTCTCCTTATCTTCCAGCACCTTACGAAGATGTGCCACCACCTTCAACGTTTCCGCATTTGTGTTGTGGGCGATTGTGATCCTCATTATTTTTCCTTGCCCTTGTTTTTGGTAAAAATCTTCTGCGCTTCTTGGACTTCGTCCTTGATTAGCGACATCTCCTCATCCAGCTTGTAGGCAGATTCTGCAGTTGACTTTAATCGTTTAGAAATGTCATCAGGATATGAACCCTGGTACTTGTAACTCAATGTATGCTCAACCGTTGCCCAGAAGTTCATCGCCAGTGTCCGAATTTGAATTTCAGCCAGCAGCTTTTTGGGGCCATCTGGCAAATAAACTATGTAAGAAATCACCATGTGGTAGGACCGGTAGCCCGACGGTTTTGCGTTTTGAACATAGTCCCGCTCCTCAACCACTTCCATGTCTTCACGAGCATGGATCAAGTCCACCACCTTGTATATGTCATCGACAAATTGGCAGACAATCCTAATTCCCGCTATGTCTTGCATGTCAGTTTCGATCACGTCTGAGCTAATAACGCGTCGCTTCATTTTTTCTTTAATTGAATCAACCGCCTTTACCCGTCCGACCACAAATTCAATTGGTGATAGTTCCCCTTTAGTCAAAAAGCTCTGCCTCAGGGAACGAAATTTGACCTTTAATTCTCTAACGGCCTCGTCATAAGGCCATAAAAAATTATCCCAGTCCATTTTCATAGAAATAGTTCCTTTCTCAAACAGCATACTTATTTTAACATAAAACCTATGATAGCAATTTCATTGTGCAAGCAGAATATTAAATGTCTTGCCCTTTTCTTTAGGCAATTAGGCATCTTTCCTTGCCATTTAACGATTTTTGTCCAGCTTGATTTTTCGGATAAAATAACAGCTATTTCAAAATATGATAAGCTAATTAATTTTGCCAAGTCAAGTCCTATAGCAATCCTCCGGTTTTATTGCTTTTTTATCCTTAATTATCAAAAGCAAGCTAGGATATTTTCATGTTTTCATAAGCTAAATTTTTGACTAATGACCCAACCTTGACCGAAAATGATAAGTACTACGCTGTGAAAGCAGAAACAAACTGCTCAAAAATTCGGACCAATAGTAATTTATGACAGGCTATTTAAGAAGTACTTTGACTGTCTTTAAAGGCATGCTAAAACTAGAAAGGAGTAAAATCAAATGGCCCAAAATACTGAAATTGAAGCCAAAATCATATTGCCACAAGCAATTTACCAGAAACTGCTTGCTGACTTTCCTACTAAAAGCAGCTTTAGCCAAGCCAACTACTACTTTGACACTGATGATGGTGTTCTCAAAAGAGCTCGCACAAGCTGTCGCATTAGGATATTCAGTAGCAATGCTGAACAAACTTTGAAAGTACCCAATCCTAGTCCCATTCAACAAAACTTTCACGAGGCCATCGAGATTAATGATGCCTTGCCTCATAAAAGGGCCCAAGAATTAGTTGAGGGCAGTCAAAAGCAGGTGGACTTTAGCTTCCATGGCAATGTTGGCAGCTATCTTAAAAAGCATTTTCCCCCAACTATCCAGCTACACTTGCAGACTTATAGCAAGACGCAGCGCACACTGGTTACAGGCCCTAAGAGCTGCGAATTAACGCTTGACAAGAGTACTTACCCTGACGGCTATGCAGACTATGAACTTGAAATTGAAAATTCCCAGCCTGACTTAATCAAAAAAGTTTTAGCGCAACTAAAAGAAGATTACCATTTCACTTCAAATGCCAGTACCAAAAACCAAGCAAAAATTGCGCGCGCTTTCACTCATCGTGCTAAAATGTGAATACGTAAGTATCCATTTTCAACCTACGACTAGGTATGCAGTAAAATAAATCAGTTAATCACTTATAAAGGAGCCTGATCATGTTTGAGATTTTTCTCTTTGTTAATCCCATTGGCATATACTGCTATGATACAGAAATCTTGATTCAAAAAGCGGTCGATGAACTCAATATCAACACCTGCCTCCACTTTGTTCCTATCACCAATCCGAAGGTAATTAAGGAAGATATTATTCGACGCAAAAAGAACTGTCAACAGATGGGCAATATTTCGCAATATACAATGGCTTCTTACCAAGCTCTGCGCAATTACCATGCTATTAAGTTTGAATACGGCAACAAAAAAGCACGCTCATTTTTAGTGAACATGCAACGCGCAGTCAGCAAGAACTTCTCCCATTATTCACCTGACTTGCCTGAAAAAATTGCCCAAAAGCTAAATCTGGACTACAGCCAAATTACCAACCCTGGAATTAGCAACTATATCGAAGATTCAATTCAACTGGACAAAAATTTGGCCCGTCAATTCAACGTTCACAACATCCCTACCACCATTATTTTTAATGATACGGACAACTACAATGGTATCTTGGTTGAAGGCGCAGTGGCACATGACAAGCTCATTGCCCTGTTTAAGAGCGAAGGCTGCACCCAAAAAGAAGAATACTACCCAGCTAAACGCCTGCGGTTGATTTAAGATAGGCGCTTGCATTATTAGCCGAATTTACGTGACGCATCCTGCTGAACACCCAAGCGGGAAGGTCATTAATGCTTAAATGTTGGTCATAGAGCATAGTCGCAATTTGCATCCCCTTATTTGTCTTTTGGGCCAAATTTACTTGCAGGTATTGGCGCTGCTTAACCGCATTAACCTGGTAATTTTTTAATTTTGGTTGGAAATGCCACAATTTGCTCAAGCCTGATGCATTCAAAGCAAAAGAGGCTGCTTGATAATGGACTTTCTGCGTTAGTGGCTCAAGCATAACATTATACTTAAGCCGCAATTGTTGGTCATAGGGGGCAATTTCTAAATAATAGTCATGCCACAACTTATTTTCACAAAAGAAAATGAGTTGTGTTTTTTTGATGTGCTGGCGCAAGTAATGGCGCTTCCCCACTATCCAGATATCCTTGATGCCAATCTGCTGGTAAAGTAAGTGACGGTGACTAAACTCACTCTTGCCCAAAGGCGCACACTGGACTTCAAAGGCTAGCTGCGGACTGGCTAAGACATCGGCACGTAATTGACCAGCAGCCAGTGCAACTTCAACACGGGCAGCAAAATTGGCCTCTAGTAGCGCATTATGCAGCAACTGCTTACTCAAGGCATGTTCTTCTTGCTCATTAATTGCTGTCCCAACCCGTCTTTCATGCTTGAAGTAAGATCCATTAGCCCTAACAATCAATTGCACTTTCCTTTGACAATGCGGACATAAAAATTTATGTCCTTGCAAGTTGGCTTTCTTAGTCCATTTCGCTGCAGTTGTAGCCAATATCAGCTGATTATTTAAAAGTGCTGCGTACATAATTATCTCCCAGTAATTAAGTACGCAAAAAAGGACAAGTTTTCCCTGTCCTTTTTTAGTATTACCGTTTAGTTTTAGTGAAATAATGCCGCAATTGCCCCAGAGCATCACGCTCAATCAAGCATTTGCCTGCTGTTCTAATCCGGGCCATTTCGCTGCGCTTAACCTTAATGCCATATTCGTTGGCAATCGCCCAGGCATCATCTGGCTTCAACTCTGCATAGTTTTCATCTTGAAAGATTAAGTCCAGGTAGAACTTGCCACGTTCAAAGTAAAGACTTGAAGAAAGATCGCAAGCTTGTAAACTATCAGCCAATTCTGTTACTCGGTCAATATCGCCAAAACTATAGGCTTGATCCTTTTGAAACTTCTTCAGCGACTTTTCCATTCGTGACTTGGCTGCATCTTCGTCAGCATCCTCATCTTCTGTATCTTCATCATCTGCTTCAAGATCCAAAAATGATTTGCGCAGATTGTTGGCCGCTGAACTGCTTTTAGCCTTAGACATTTCCAGATCACTATCAAACAATTGTGATAAATTATCCTGATCTTTTTTTGACACCTTGGTAATGAGCAGGTCTAGACCACCATTATTCGGCATTACTTGAAAGGTAACCGGCGCATCCTGACTAAACGAGTGATCAGTATCGATTTCATCTAAAATTGAGTAGAAAAAGTGTTGAATCTTGTTTTTGTCGCCCAGCAGGTCCAAGACCTTAAGTCCCCGCCTTGCCAATTCATTCTTATCGATTCTCACGCGAATAGTATTCTCGTTAATATGATCTACTTGCACGAGTTCTCACCTCCATCGGTCCTTTCAACTATTGTAGCGTATTTTGCCGATAAAATAAAAGCGTTAGTTCGAAAACCAACGCTTTTTCAAAAAATTTCTTATTTACAAGTCTGCAATCTTTTGCATTTCTTTAAGCTCAAGCCGACGAACCTTCCGTGGTAGGAACCGTCTGATTTCGTCTTCATTATAACCAACTTGCAAGCGCCGATCATCCATGATAATTGGTCGTCTTAGCAAGCTCGGGTTTTTCTCAACCAAGTCGAGCAGTTGATCGATTGATAAATCATCAAGGTTAATTTTTAGTTGTTGAAATGCTCTTGAACGCGTAGAAATAATTTCTTCCGTGCCGTTCTCAGTCATCCGCAGAATCTGAATAAGTTCTGCCTTGGTGAGTGGCTCTGAGAAAATATTTCTTTCTCTGAAAGAAATATCGTGTTTCTTTAACCACGCTTTAGCCTTGCGACATGAGGTACAACTCGGAGATATATATAAATTTACCATATATTTCACGCTCCTTTTACAATACTATTTCCTTACAAGAAATAGTATAGCACATTACTTCCTTTTTGTAAGTATTATTTTTAAAGTATATATTAAAAAAGACACATTAATTTTCATTAATGTGTCTTTTTCTATTTTACTTGTTAACTTTTGCCATTAAGTCCTTAACAAGCTGTTCATTTTGTTCTGCCGTCTCAGAAATAAAGCAGGCTTGATTAGCCAATTCCTTAATGTCTTGCGTATTTAGTTTCTTCATCAGGCTTCTGATCCGCAAGATTGAGGTAGCACTCATTGAGTACTCATCTAATCCCATCGAAAGCAAAATTGGGAACATTGTACTGTCACCTGCAGCTTCACCGCACATGCCACACCAAATGCCATTTTCATGCGCTGCATCAATTGTGTGCTTAATCAAGCGCAATACTGCTGGATTGGCTGGTTGATACAGGTAAGAAACATTGTCGTTGCCACGATCAGCTGCCATAGAGTATTGAATCAGGTCATTGGTACCAATAGAGAAGAAATCTACTTCCTTGGCGAATTGATCAGCTAACACTGCTGCTGCTGGTACTTCAATCATCATACCTACTTGCAGATCTCCGCCTACCTTTACGCCCTTTTCAAGCAGCTTAGCCTTTTCTTCAGCTAAAATTGACTTGGCCTTGCGTAATTCGGCTAGCGTACCAATCATTGGGAACATAATACCCAATTTGCCATAGGCCGAAGCCCGCAGAAGTGCACGCAATTGTGTCCGGAAAATTTCTTCATTCTGCAAGGATAACCTGATTGCACGCACACCCAAGAATGGGTTCATTTCTTCAGGTAAATCCCAGTAGTCCAGGTGCTTGTCGCCTCCAATGTCCATGGTCCGAATAACAACTTGCTTGCCATGCATCCCTTCGATAACTTCTTTATAAGCTTCGAATTGATCTTCTTCGGTTGGGAAGTTTTTAGAATCCATGTACAAGAACTCAGTTCTGTACAGACCAACTGCTTCTGCACCATTGTTGTTTACACCAGCCATATCGCTAGGCGTACCAATGTTTGCTGCAATCGTAAATTGCTTGCCGTCTGCAGTTACTGAAGGTTCATTTTTCAATTTCTCCCATTCAGCTTTTTGCTGTAAGAAGGCGTCACTCTTTTGCTTGTAGTCAGCAATCTGTTCCTGGCTAGGTTCAACTACTGCGTCTCCATTTAAGCCATCAACAACAAGTGTTTGGCCATTTGCAACGTCCTTTGTAATTGAATCAGTACCAACAACAGCTGGCAGTTCAAGTGAACGAGCCATGATTGCTGAGTGGGCAGTCCGACCACCAACATCAGTGACAAAGCCCTTAACAAATTGCTTGTTTAACTGAGCTGTGTCACTAGGAGTCAAATCATGGGCCACAACAATTACTTCGTGGTCAATCGCTGCTGGATTAGGCAGTTCCTTACCCAGTAAATGGGCCATAATCCGCTTTGAAACATCCCGCACGTCAGCTGCACGTTGCTGCATATATTCGTTATCGGTCATACTCTCAAAAATACTAATAAATTTTTGAGCAGTTTCGTCAAGCGCAGCTTCGCTGTTGACTTTTTGCTCCTTAATTTCATTTTCAATGGCTCCAGTAAATTCGGGGTCATTTAAAATCATTAAGTGGGCTTCAAAGACCTGCGCTTCGTCTTCGCCTAAGCTCTCTTTGGCATCATCACGAATTTTTTCAACTTCTGTAGTTGATGTCGCAATTGCATCCTTGTAACGAGCGAGTTCACTATCGACATCGCTAACGTTGCTCTTTGAAAAAGAGAGGTCTGGTTCTACCAAGAGATAGGCTGGTGCTACAGCGATACCATCACTTGCAGCAATTCCTTTTAGTGTCTTGGTCATTATTCAGCTAAGCCCTCTTTTTTCATTGTTTCAGAAATAGTGATAATTGCATCTTTTTCGTCATCACCATCTGCACTGATCGTAACATCTGCATTCTTGCCGACGCCAAGTGACATTACGCCCATGATTGACTTCAGGTTAACTGACTTGCCGTTGTATTCTAAGTTAACGTCTGAACCGAACTTAGAAGCAGCTTGTACTAACAAAGTTGCTGGACGAGCATGAATACCTGTTTCTGCAATGACATGAAAATCGCGTTTTTCCATTATAATATATCTCCTTTGAATTGAATAAATCAAACCGGTAGTAACTACCTATTCGTGTATTAGGTTATCATTTTTTTGTGAATTAAACAACATAAATGTAACAGTTTACATCACTAAAATTCAGTCTTAGACTGCGAATAAACGATTTTACCACCACGCAGAGCCCTACCAGTTATATTCTGCCTTTTACCATAAGATCTCAAGGCAGCTTGGAAGGCAAAGGCTTCCTTAGGCTCAACTTCATAATGGTCAAGTTCGCCGCTTGCCAGCTGCTCAAGAATTATCTTGTAGTCCAAATATACCACCATTTCTTTCAAACTAAAACCAACTTTTACCTGCCTTAGCAAATTTTTCAATATTGCTCAGCTGTATTTTAGCATACCGTATATGCTTACAAAAAATAAGTTTTCGATACTTAGCACTTGATTATGGCGAGTGCTAATTATATAATTTAGTAAATGCAAAATATGATGAAAGGCGGTATCAAAATGCTTTGTCAAAACTGTCAAAAACGGCCCGCTTCCATTCACCTCTTCGCAAAGGTTAATGGACAAAGCCGCGAAATCAACTTATGTGGACAATGTTATCAAGAATTGAAACAACAAGGAAATATTAACATGAATAATGATAATAATGGCTTCTTCGGTGACTTTAACGATCTTTTCAACAGCTTTAATAATGGAGGCGTAAGCAATCCTGGTGAGCCTCGAATGAGCAATGGTGCAGGCAACACTACTAATGGGGGCAACGGCAACTCTCTACTGGGTCAATACGGCACAGACTTGACTGCTCTTGCAAAAAAAGGAAAGATCGATCCAGTTATTGGACGAGATAAGGAAATCGCCCGCGTCATTGAAATCCTAAATAGAAGAACCAAGAACAATCCTGTTTTAATTGGTGAAGCGGGCGTGGGTAAAACTGCTGTAGTCGAAGGACTCGCCCAGCAAATTGTGGATGGGTCAGTACCGGCAAAATTACAAGACAAGCGCATCATTTCACTTAACGTGGTTTCACTGGTTCAAGGAACGGGCATTCGTGGTCAGTTCGAACAGCGCATGCAGCAACTGATTAAAGAACTGCAAGACCATGACGATATCATCCTATTTATTGATGAAATTCATGAAATTGTCGGTGCAGGCAATGCTGAAGGCGGCATGGATGCAGGCAACATCATCAAGCCCGCCCTAGCCCGTGGTGACCTGCAGCTAGTTGGTGCAACCACCTTAAAAGAATACCGGGAAATTGAAAAAGACTCAGCCTTGGCCCGGCGTTTCCAACCAGTTGACGTTAAGGAGCCTTCAGTTAGCGAAACTATCCAGATTTTAAAGGGTATTCAAAAACGTTACGAAAGCTACCACCACGTTCACTACACCGATGATGCCATCAAGTCTGCAGCCGAACTATCTGAGCGTTACATCCAGGACCGCTTCCTGCCAGACAAGGCAATCGACCTGCTGGATGAGGCTGGATCGCGCATGAACCTTACTATTCCTATTGTTGATAAAGAAAAAATGAAGGAACGCATTGAAGCAGCCCAGCAGCTAAAGCAAGAGTCGCTCAAAAATGAAGACTACGAAAAAGCCGCATACTACCGCGACCAAATTGAAAAATATAATGAGATGAAGGATCAAAAAGTTGATCCTGACAAGTCGCCAGTAATTACCAATAAGATCATGAACAAGATTGTTGAAGAAAAGACTGGCATCCCCGTAGGTGATTTGCAAAAGCAGGAAGAAAACCAGTTGCAAAATCTGGCCTCTAATTTAAAGGCACACGTCATTGGCCAGGACAAGGCCGTTGACAAGTTAGCCCGGGCAATTAGACGCAACCGGATTGGCTTTAACAAGTCTGGACGGCCTATCGGCTCCTTTCTCTTCGTTGGTCCAACTGGTGTCGGCAAGACCGAACTAGCTAAACAACTGGCCAAGCAGATGTTTGGCTCTGAGAATGCCTTGATTCGCTTTGACATGTCCGAATACATGGAATCTTATTCTGTTTCCAAGTTGATCGGGTCTGCACCTGGGTATGTCGGCTACGAAGAAGCAGGCCAACTTACTGAACAAGTTCGCCGCCACCCTTACAGTTTGATTTTGCTGGATGAAATTGAAAAGGCTGATCCTGCTGTCATGAACATCTTTTTGCAAATTTTGGACGATGGGCGGCTGACGGATTCACAGGGACGGACTGTTTCCTTTAAAGATACAATCATTATCATGACGTCCAACGCTGGCCAAGGAATTAAAAATACTAGCGTGGGATTCACGGCGGAAAATGACCATGAAAAGCCTGATTCAGCTAGAAATTCAATGAGTCAATTCTTTAAACCTGAATTTTTAAACCGGCTGGATGAAGTGATCAAATTCAACGAATTAAGCAAGGAGGACCTGCTCAAGATTGTCAACTTAATGCTGGATGAGGTCAATGAAATGGTTAAGACTGAGGGCCTGCACATTACGGTTACTGATGAAGCTAAGGAAAAACTAGTCGAAGAAGGCTTCAATCCAGCAATGGGGGCTCGTCCACTGCGCCGGACGATTCAAGAAGAAATCGAGGATAAGGTAGCTGACTTCAAGCTCGACCATATGAATGCGAAAAACCTTTTGGCAAGCGTAGTAGACAAGCAGATTGTGATTGCAGAACAAGAAACTGCTCCGGTAGCTACTGATGGTGCAGAAACTGACTAACTTGGCCTTTAGGCACACATATTATTTTTAAATTAGTTGGTTTTTAAACCGAGAAAAATATTAACAATAGCGGTATACTTAATATATAGAACTACTAGAAGAAACGGGTGAAATCCATGCATTTGATAGATGTAACCAATAGTTATAGGGACCTAGTTCATAACCAGCTCAATACCACTAACGTTAACTACGTCAAGGTATACTCCTTGGGCAACACTTCCGTAATCTACACCGAAAGTGATGAGGCCATCGGTATTGTTTTAGAAAACCACAATCGGCGCATCCGCAAGGAAGAGACTGATTTTGTCATTGAACGATTAATCAAGGATCAGGATCCATCATACACGTTAACGGTTGATAGCAATCGGCGCGTCATCGAGATCCATATTGACAAGTAAAAAAGCTGGCATTTTTGCCAGCTTTTTTGTTTGCTTAAAATTATAATTTCTCAGTTAGTTTGACATTAGGGTACTTGTCCTGGAAGAAGCGTTCCGCAAACTGATTTTCAAAGAGAAAGAGTGGCTGATCATAGCGGTCCTTGACCAGCAAGTTGCGACTGTTTGACATCGCCGGATCAAGTTGGTCTGGATCAATCCACCGAGCCACGCGATGACCAATACTGGTCATTTCAACGTCAGAGTTATACTCATTCTTCATTCTGAATTTAAACACTTCAAACTGTAACTGGCCCACGGCTCCCAGAATATATTCATCGGTCTGGTAGTTGCGGTAGAGCTGAATTGCACCTTCTTGAACTAGCTGGGTCATTCCCTTATGGAAAGATTTCTGCTTCATCACATTCTTGGCGCTTACCCGTACAAACAATTCAGGCGTGAACTCTGGCAGTGGCTGGTAAACAATTTTGCGCTTGCCAGCATAAATACTGTCGCCAATTTGGAAATTGCCCGTATCATACAAGCCAACAATATCGCCGGCAACCGCATCTGTTACTTGAACGCGTTCACTGGACATGAATTCAGTTGCATTGTTCAAGCGGATTGGCTTGTCAGTCCGTGCTAGCGTCACATCAAGACCGCGCTTGAACTCGCCACTTCCCACTCTCACAAAGGCTATCCGGTCACGGTGGTGGGGGTTCATATTCGCCTGAACTTTAAAAACAAAACCGGAAAATTCAGGATCCTCAGGACTCAGTTCCTCTTCTTCATTCACTATATGACTTGCAGGTGACGGCGCTAACTTAACAAAACTTTCTAAAAAGGTCTCAACCCCAAAATTGGTCAAAGCCGAGCCAAAGAAGACGGATGTCTGGTCACCCTTAATGATCTTATCTTTGTTAAAGGTGTTGCCAGCTTCCTTGATTAATTCAACCTCAGCCAAGGTATCTTGAAATTGTAGATCCTGACTAAAAGGCTCGCTAGCAGACAAGTTGCCTTCTTGGTCTAATGGTAAAAAGCGGTCTGACCCATCCTTGTGGTAAAGCTCAACCCGATTGTTAGCCAAATCATAAAGACCCTGCAGAGTTTGACCTGACCCAATCGGCCAATTCATCGCCACACCTTCGATTCCAAGCAAGTCTTCCAGTTCGGCAATTAGGTCTAAGGGCGGTCGACCGTCACGGTCAAGCTTGTTCATGAAAGTAAAAATCGGAATACCGCGCTGCTTGACCACCTTAAATAATTTCTTGGTCTGGGGCTCAATCCCTTTGGCCGAGTCAATTACCATGACAGCTGAGTCCACAGCCATCAACGTTCGGTAGGTGTCCTCAGAGAAGTCCTCGTGGCCGGGCGTATCCAGAATGTTAATTCGTTTGCCCTGGTATTCAAACTGCATCACCGAACTGGTAACTGAGATACCACGCTGCTTTTCGATTTCCATCCAGTCACTTATGGCATAGTGACCCGTTTTACGTGCTTTAACTGTACCAGCACTCCGAATCACACCACCAAAAAGAAGCATTTGCTCTGTGATCGTCGTCTTCCCTGCGTCAGGATGCGAGATGATAGCAAATGTTCTTCGCTTATTTACCTTGTCAATAAGTTCTTCACCCATTAATTACTCTGTTCCTCTTCCTTATTTTCTTTTTCAGGAATTGTCAACAAGACTGTCAGTAGTCTTGACCGCATCATCCTGCGCGTGGTCAAAACCATGCCATTGTCCAATGTAACTGATAGCTTTTCACCCTTGGCCGGAATGATGCCCAGCTTGGTGATCATATAGCCAGCAATCGTATCGACATCTTCCATTTCTAAGTCGGTGCCGAATTCTTCGTTAAAGTCATCCAGCGGCATCTTGCCATAGATCACATACTTGTCTGGTGCGATCTTCTTTGACAAGACTTCGGTTCGGTCAACCTCATCGTCAATATTGCCCACAATTTCTTCGATTAGGTCTTCAATAGTGGCAAGGCCAACAACGCCGCCATATTCATCCGTCAAAACAGCAAGCTGCTGCTGAGTTTGCTGCATTTCAACTAGCAACTCGCCCAAGTCTGTTGTTTCGGGGGCAAAAAGGGGCGGATTCATCACATCTGCATAGTCAATCTGGTCAAAGCCCTTTTCTCGGGCCTTGCGCAAGACGGTCCGGATATGAATTATACCCACAATCTTGTCCTTGTCTTGCTGATAAACTGGGATGCGCGAATATGGCTCACGCAAAATTTCGTCCAGGTTATCCTGCAAACTATCATTGCAATCAACCATGAAGGCATCAATCCGGGGTACCATTACCTCTCGGACCATCCGTCCCTGGAAATCCAAAACTGCATTTAACATCGAAAACTCAGTATCACTAATCTCTTGTTGATCATGCAAGGCCGCTATTTCTTCGGTTAAGTGCTCTTTTGTTTCTTCATCGCTTGAAGGGGAAAATTTATTTTTAAATCGTTGAAATAAATTCCCCTCAGCAGGGTCGCTAGCCATATCTTTTGCTCTCTTTCTAAAAAACCAACTTAAGTAATAACATTATATCATGTACTTGCTTGATATGTTAGAATAGCACGTAAGAAATGAGGTCTCCCCATGAAAAAAAGTCATGTCTTACTTGTATTTACCTTCTTGCTGCTTATTCCCTACATCTGCAGCCTTACTATCATTGGCATTGGCTATGATGCACTTGTCTTGCACTCAGCCGACCTGTTCAGAACGACAATTGGCGCACTGGTTGGTGCGTTGATCATGTTTGCAATCAAGGCAACTATCCAGCGACCAGTCGACCTCTTAGCAGTAAAGGTTGATGATGGTTTGTTTAAGCAGCTTCTGCGCTTTTTCAGTATCAGAAGACGTCCTCTCTTGCAAATAACCAATGTATTCCTTGACTTTGTCTTGTGCTTTGCCGCTACCTTTGTTGTCCGAGAATTTCTCACATTGGACCAAATTGTGGGCCAGTCGGTTGGCATCGTCATGTTGGTCATGCTCTTGTCAACTTGCCTTGGAGCATACGTTGAATATGACAACTTATCCATTGATCCTAGACAGCACTAGCCCTTTTATTTAGTGGCCTGGAGGTATAGCCTCTGGGTCAATTTTTTTG
Organism: Lactobacillus sp. XV31L; assembly: GCF_059900865.1. Classification (NCBI taxonomy): domain Bacteria; kingdom Bacillati; phylum Bacillota; class Bacilli; order Lactobacillales; family Lactobacillaceae; genus Lactobacillus; species Lactobacillus sp. XV31L. The sequence continues at coordinate 55,160 of NZ_JBWXGC010000004.1, forward strand.
TCCTCAAGTCCAAATCTTGCACGAAATATGGCGTTGGGCTATCGCCAGGATTTTCATAGACAGCTATGCCGTCTTCTGCAACTTCTGCTAAGAATGTTGATACAACCATGTTTAATGGCTGACTAAAAAAGGAAAGACTGGGCTGCGTACTCTCTTTTACAGCAACTTGCGCCTTAGGCAAGACAAAGCGTAGCAGGCCTTGTGGCACCTTAACTTGCACGGGCACAAGAATACCGTACCAGTACATGAAATTTTCTGGCCCGAAAACTACCATGCTGCTGCGTTTTTGACTTAACTGCAGGTCTGCTAAAAAGTTCTGAAAGACAGGATTTTGTTCCATTTCCAAATTGCACTTGCTAAAGGTCTTTTGCTCGTCCAGGAATTGGTCTGCAAAGGGCCGACCAACAAAAACTGTTTCTTCTTGTATTTTTTTCATTAATAGCTCCTAATATTCTGCCAACTCGCCCAAGGGAATAACTTCCCCCGCCAAAAAAGAATCGATTTCATTACTGCTAAACCCATGCGTATACAAGTAGGTGCGCATCTTTTGCTGGCGCTGGCTTTCAGGCAAACGTCGAAATCGTTTATAAGCCTTCACTCCCTGCTTTTTGAGGGCTTCTACTTGCTCGTCTGCATCTGTTTGTAAGTCCGCCTCCCCGATAATCATATCAGCAAGCGCACCCGAAAAGCCATGGCTCATGAGCTTGGTGCGCATCTTGCGCTCAAGTTCGCGCTGGGACAAGCGGCCTACCTTGCTCTTCATTGACTTAAGGACCCGCAGCCCGGTATCAAGCCATTCCTCATCAGCCACACTTTCAAGTTCCACCTGTACCAGTTCAGGTGCCACCCCCTTTTGGGCCATCTTGCGACTTAAGCTGAGCGGGCCATCCGTTCCGATTCGCAAACTTTGCTTAATTGCCAGGTCAACGTACTTGCGGTCATCCAAAAAGCCCATTTCAGTCAATTGAGCAACAGCATTTTGGGCTGCTTGTTCATCTATTTCATGCTTGTTTAAGTACTGCAGGACTTCAAAGACCGTTCGCGGCTCATAGCTCAAAAAGCTTGAAGCTATGTTGGTGGCCTTGGCATCAGCGTCAAAAGACTTGACTTGTGCCACTTTTTCATCTGTTAACTCCTGCCCCTTGAGCAGGACAAATTCAGCCACCGTCTGTTCACTAGCCGAAAATGCGTACTGGTCATCCAAAAATATGTTATAGCGACCGGGGCGCTTTTGGGCGCTTACTTTAGTAATAATTGGCATCTTGGTCCACCTTTCTATTTGCTTATCTTTATGCTAGCAAATTTCTTTCCTTCTTGCTAAAAAGTTTTACCAGGGAGTACAATAAATTATTAACCTTTAACCTTTTATTATTGTAGAAAGAAAAATTATGGCAAGAAAATTTAACCATCAGGAAACACGTGAAAAAGACGTTATCATTACGATTAAACGCATCGGCATCAATGGCGAGGGCATTGGCTACTACCGCAAAAAAATTATTTTTATTCCAGGAGCCTTGCCCGGAGAAGTTGTCGTAGCCAAAATCAACGAAGAATTTCCCCATTATATCCAGGGAGAACTAATTCGGATTAAGGAAAAGAGTCCCGATCGGGTACCCTTCCCCCGCGGTGTTGATCCAGCTATTGGCGGCTTGGAATTAGCCCACCTATCCTATGACAAGCAACTGGAATTTAAACGTGACAATGTGCTTGAAGCCTTGAATAAGTTCCGCCCCCGCGGTTTTAGCAAGTATAAGGTTAAAAAGACCATTCCCGCACCAGATCCGTGGCACTACCGTAACAAGGCCCAGTATCAAATAGAGCAAGATCACGGCCAAGTCAAGCTGGGGCTTTTTGCACCAAATTCGCATGAGTTGTATGACCTGCCTATAATGCCGACGCAAAGTAAGGCAACCCAGGAAACTGAACGGCACATCAAGGAATTGGTTGAGCACTTGCACGTCCCGATTGCTGACCCCTACCGTCATTTTGACGGCTTAAAAACGATTGTCGTGCGTCAAGCAGAAGCAAGCAAAGAAATCCAAGTTACACTCATCACTGTGGGGCGGATTTTGAAAAACTTGCCCGCACTTAGCCGCGAAATCATGAAGCTGCCTAATGTTGTCAGCCTTTATCAAAACGAAACCGATTGGCGCAATCCGCAAGTCTGGGGCAACAAGACTGAAAAACTGGCTGGGCAAAATCAAATTATTGATGATATCTTGGGAAAGAAGTTTGCCTTGTCCCCACGTGCTTTCTTCCAGCTTAACCCAGTTCAAACTGCCACCCTTTATTCACGTGCACTCAAGTTTTTGGACTTGTCAGCTGAAGACACGCTGATTGATGCTTATAGTGGGGTTGGTACGCTCGGAATTCTGGCTGCTGACCACGTCAAGCAGGTAATCGGCATCGAGACAATTCCTGAAGCAGTTGAAGATGCCAAGCACAATGTCCAGCTCAACCATATTAGGAATGCTGATTATATCCAAGGCAGCGTTGAAAAGGTGCTGCCTGAGCTTGAACAAGACGGTGTTCCAATTGATGCGCTGATTGTGGACCCGCCTAGGACAGGTCTAGCCAAGAGCTTGATCAAGACTCTGCTCAAGGTCAAGCCGCGTACCTTCGTCTATATTTCTTGCAATCCGTCAACGCTGGCCCAGGACTTGATCTTGCTCAGTGAAGCATACAACGTCCGCTTAATCGAAAATGTGGACATGCTGCCGCAGACCCCGCGCTGTGAATGCATCGTCAAGTTAACCTTGCGCTAAGTAAAAAGTTGCCGTAATAACGGCAACTTTTTTGTTTGACAATTATTTAATATATTTAGCCAAAAAATTGCTAATGCGCCTGCGGTATTCCTTAGGGTGGTCAGCAAATGACTTGGCATGCTTGGACTTAGGTGCAACCCATAGTTCTTTTGGCCCTCTTGTGGCCTTGTAGTTGCTGTAAACCATTTTTGTAGGAACAAAGTTGTCACGAGCACCGTGGATAAACAGCATTGGCCGGTGGTTCTGGTGCAATTGGTTGACACTGGAGGCATCGCCCATGAAATAGCCTACCTTGGCCCGGTTAATCCCGCTAAGAATTTCAACTAACGGAAAGCGGGGAAACGCTGGTAAATTATAGAGTGCCTTGGCTTCGTGTTCAATCTCGTCCTTGACACTGGTATAGCCACAGTCTTCAACAAAGGCCTTGACCTGGTGCGGCAGTTCTAGCCCACTTGCCATCATTGCGGTAGAAGCACCCATGCTCAAGCCATAGACTACAATTTGCTGCTTGGGGCCCTTTTGAGTTAGCAGCAGATTTATCCACTTTTTGACGTCATCTTTTTCCGGCCAACCATAACCAATATACTTGCCTCCACTGGCCCCTTGCGCTCGTGGATCTGGGGTAAGTGTGTTATAGCCTAGCTGGTGAAAGAGTGCATCATATTCAGCCATGTCCTCCTTAGTATCCATATACCCTGGCAAAACGATGGCAGTCTTGTGCGAATTTGCGTGCGGAATATAATTAGCAACCAGCTCGTATTGCTTGTCGGCTGACTTAATATGCCACTTTTGCTTGGATGTCTTTTTAAACCAAATCTTTTCCTGGTATAGAGGATCGGACTTCTTAATCACCTTGCTGGATGAACTTAAAAAGCTCTTGGGTCCTGGAACACAGGCAACCTTAAAAAAGTAAAAACCTGCAGCAGTGAATGCCACAGCTATTAACAAAATGATTGTAACTAGTGAAAGCCATAGCTTTTTGTGTTTCAATTGATTAAACCACCTTTTCCAAAAACAATACTTATAGTATAACATTTTTATTTCATATAGGATAATGTGATGCGACTAACGGATTTATTGCAATTAACCAACGATCTAAACAAAGAGACAGCTTTTTATTTAACCATTCAAGGCCAAACAAAGCCCTTGGCCAAATTAAAAATCTCAAGCAGTGCATGTACGCTCTATCCCGGCAGCAAGCCCGTTACTAAGGGTAAACTAACCCAGCTAGTCAAAAATTTGCACGGCCGGAGCATTCCCATATATATTCAAAGTGAGGGGGAAAAACTTCCAATCTACGGAATTCAGATTCAGCCTGAAAAGAATGCTGTCTGCCTGACCTAAAAGCTGCTGCACTCAAAGCACAAGCGATTTTGGTGCTTCTTTTAAATTGCCTATTATTTTCTTCTTGACCTTGACGCAGCGTCAGCCTCTATAATCATTTTTGCAAGTGAGGTAACTTAATCATGTCATATTCAATCACAGAATTAGCCCAGCTAGCAGGCACTTCAACCAGAACGCTTCGTTTCTATGAGCAAAAGGGATTATTAAAAGCGCACCGCAATCCTCAGAATAATTACCGCTACTATGATGAAGCTGAAGTTGACCGCCTCCAAAAGATTCTGTTCTTAAGGCTATTTGACCTGCCTTTAGACCAGATCAAGAAGGTTTTGGATGATTCTGAAATCATGCAATACCAAACCTTGGCTGCCCAACGCCAAAAAATGATCCTTGAGCAGCAACGATTGGCCGACTTGATTACTAGTTTAGACAAAACACTTGCAAGTATGAAAGGAGTATCAAAAATGAGTGATACAGAAAAATTTGCGGCCTTTAAAACCAAGGCCCTTGATGACAATGACCACAACTACGGGCAAGAAATTCGGACAAAATATGGCGAGCAAGCAGTTTCCGCAAGCTACCAAAAGTATCGCGCTTTGACAAGGACTGAAATGACCCACTTAGACGAAGTCACCCAACAAATATTGACAGAATTGCGACCCCTGGTTGGCACCAGTGACTTGGACCAAGAGGCGGCCAAGCACCTTTTCGAACTACACCGGGAATTTTTACAAGCTACTTGGCCAAGCGGCCTATATTCACCTAAAGCACACCGGAGCATGGCAGCAATGTATGTTGTTGATGACCGTTTTAGTAAATACTATGAAAAGGGTACCGGAAAAAAGCAGGCCGCTGCCACCTTAAAAGCAATTATTGACCATTACGCTTAAAATATTTTTGTTTTAAGTAAAATACATAAAAACCACAATTACGACACGAAACATTTCCAGGTTAAGGAATTTTTCTTGCTAATTGTGGTTTTTGCTTTAGTTAAATTATATTAGTAAAGACAGGCAATAATTTTTACTTTTGCTTGTATTGGCGAACATGGTTCTTCGTTCCAGCAAAGTACCAGTAACCTGCCTCTTCATCACTTGCTAGTTCCTGGTTATCTTCTGGCAAACGCAAGGCCTCGGTAAAGATTTGCTCGTAGTCTTGGATGTCTAGCTTTTGCCTACGCGCAATCATTTCTTGATCTCTCTTGTCATTTAAAACTTGCTCATAGCCGGCAATCAGTTGGCCCGCATAAAATTCGCCCATTGCTCCAGACCCATATGAAAACAGTCCCACCTGTGCACCTGCCTCTAAGTGCCCATTTTCAAGAAGACTGAGTAAGCTCAAATAGAGCGAGGCCGTATAAATGTTACCAACATTTTGACTAAAGAAGGCCGAAGCAGTAAAGCTTGCTTGCAAACGCTGGACCGTTTTTTCATCCTGACCAGCAATTGCCAACTTATTAGCCTTTAAACCCATTTTAACGAAGGGCAAATGATAGATCAAGGCGGCAAAATCGCTAGTAGAGCTACCAGTCTGGGCGCAATAATCAGTAAACGTTCGCTTGAAAAAGTCGAGGTAAACTTCGGTTGAATACTTGCCATCTACCATGGCAAGCGCAGAATCATTTGGCCGCCAAAAGTCATTGATATCTGCACTATAGGCGCTGTGATTTGCTTTAAGCGTCATAATCCGGGGCTGGGCCTTGACCAGCACGCTCACGCTACCGGCTCCTTGAGTTACTTCGCCACTAGTTTTAATTCCATACCGGGCAATATCACTGCCAATCACAATGGCACTACGGTCTGGGTGAAGCCGCACATAGTCGCTGGCAATCATAATGCCAGCAGTCATCCCAAAACAAGCCTCCTTGATTTCAAAAGTACGGACATCAGGAGCCAGTTGCAGCGCGCTTTTAACAAACAAAGAGGCTGACTTGGACTGGTCAACGCCGCTTTCCGTACCCATTAAGAGTAGTCCTACCTGTTGGCGATCAACTTGCTTAAGGTAACCCAGTGTAGCGTTAATACCCATGGACACGGCATCTTGCGTCTGGTCAGCAAGGCTCATTCGACTTTGACCAATGCCAATCAGGTACTTATTGGGGTCTACCTGGCGCGCGTGTGCCAGGTCAACCATGTCGACATATTTATTCGGTGTATAAAAACCGATTTGATCAATTCCAACTTCCATTACTTTTCCTCCCTGATTTGCTCCAATATCTCTTGGGCTGCAGACTGCGAATAGTTTTTTTGTGCAATCATCAGTTGCACTACGGCTGCCTTTTCTGCAGTAGTTGCATTGAGACCAGCCACAATATTTCGTGCTTGCAACTTCATGTGTCCTTCTTGGATACCAGTCGTTGCGATTGCCAAGAGTGCAGCCAGGTTGTTGGCTAGGCCAACAGCTGCAATGATGCCTGCTAGTTCACCGCTTTTGATGCCAGCACCCAGAATACGGTAGTTCTGCTGGACATCCTGACGTGCATTAATCGATCCGCCCACGGTACCAATGGCAAGTGGCAAAGTTATACGTCCCACCAAGTCTCCGCCATCTACTTGCCATGTACTGAGACTGCTATACTTACCGCTTTTATTAGCCCAAACACCGCAAGCCGCTTCAACTGCACGAGTGTCGTTGCCTGTTGCCAGCAGCACACTGTCAACGCCATTCATGATGCCCTTGTTATTGGTTACTGCCCGCCAGGGGTCTGTTTGCCCAATTTTGCTTAAAAGAGCAATCCGCTCGGCCACGGCATGGCCACCTAGAACCTCAGCACTCACCCTAACCTTCGCTTGCGTTAACTGGCTAGGGTAATTAGACAAAATGGCAAATAATTTAGTCGTAATTCCTGCGCACTGGACAAAATTGGCAGCCATAAATTCTAAAATAGCATTGGCTCGGTTGGCCCCCATTGCTTCGGCTGGATCAATCAGAACTTTGAGAAAGACCAGAGCAGACTGATGGTTCATTTCGATTGTCCTGACACCGCCGCCATGCTTAACCAAGCTGGCAAACTTTTGATTGGTTTGGGCAATTATATTGGGAAAAGCTTTTTCAAATTCATTGACATTAAAGTCTGAACAGGCCTTTAAGACAATCTGCCCATAAATGCCTTCGCGATGACTAACTGCAGTCACACCGCCGCACTGAGCAAAGAGGCTAGCGCCATGATTAGCTGCTGCTACCACTGAAGGTTCCTCAGTCACCATGGGGACTTTATAATCGTGCCTATTAACGCGCAAGCTTTTAATGAGGCCCACGGGCAGCTCCAATTTGCCCACTACATTCTCACTTAAGCGGTCCAGGCGGTGCAAGTCATCAACAGGCACATCAACTAATTCAACGCCCTGCTCCTTGAGCCAAAGTCGCCGGTCTTCTGGTGTTAATTCATAAAACTTCATTTAAAAATCGCGCACCACTTCACATGCTATTGCTTGGCCGCCTCCAATGCAGAGGGTAACCAGCGCCCTTTGTCCATTACCTTTGTGCAAGGCATTGACGGCCGTACCAACCAAGCGCGTACCCGTAGCTGCAAGCGGGTGCCCTAGAGCAATTGCCCCGCCAGAGATATTCAGTTTCTCTTGTGGAATTTCCAGTGCTTGAGCTAGTGCTACACTTGGCGCTGCAAACGCTTCATTGACTTCAACCAGATCGTAGTCTGCAATGCTGCCGCCAGTTTGCAGCAATAGCTTGTGCACAGCAAAATAAGGGGCAAAGCCCATGTAGTCTGGATCAGTACCGGATTCTGCATAAGCTCCAATCCGGGCAAGCGGCACCAGTCCCAAGTCCTCTACCTTTGAAGCCGAAGCCAAAATCACCATACTGGCTCCATCGCTTAGTGGTGAAGAGTTGCCTGCTGTGACCAAGCCCCCATCTTTAAAGGCTGGCTTAAGCTGACCAAGAGCAGCCATACTGGTGTCTGGGCGAACAGTCTCATCCCGGTTGATTATTTGACCAGCAACTTTCAATGGAATAATTTCACTATCAAAATAGCCTTGGTCTGCTGCATGCGCTGCTTTTTGGTGCGACTCAAGGCTGTATTCATCCATTTCTAGGCGTGATACATGGTACTTAGCTGCAACGTTTTCTGCAGTTAAACCCATATGCATGCCAGAGAATGCATCAATCAAACCGTTATCCATCATCTCACTGTGCAGGTTAGTATTCGTCTGATCGCGGGAATAAAAAACAGCATTAGTCATGCTTTCGCTACCCCCAACTGCAACTAGGTCCAAGTCACCTAGTTCCATCTGACCCTGAGCAAGACGCAGCGCCTTCAGGCTCGAGCCACAGACTTCGTTAATCGTAACACTGCTGCTTGTTTCGCTCATTCCAGCGCCAAGGGCAACCTGCCGCGCCATATTTTGGCCCAGGCCTGCTCCTAGTACGTTGCCCATAAACAAGGCATCAAGTTCGCCGGCGCTTAAATCAATGCTTTTTAATGTTTCATTTAGGGCTAGTTCACCCAAACCAACTGCATCTTGACCAGCCCACAATCCGCGGTAACGACCAAAGGGCGTCCTTTTAGCTGCAACAATAAAAATATCCTTCATTAATCCCTCTCCCTTATAAAAAGAGTCATCTTACACGGTACATCTTACCCAAATTTGCTGTTCAGCAATAGTAATTGTCCCGACATTAAGAAAAATTTTAATCAAAAAGGAGCCACGAACTTGTGACTCCTTGTAAAATTACTTATTGTTTTTTGATTTTTTTTCATCATTGGCTTGCAGGCGTTGGCCCAAGTCAATAATGTAGTGGCGCAAAGCATCCTTGGTTTCAGGATGGTTCAAGCCATATTCAATTGAGGTTTCCAGGTAGCTTTCTTTGTTACCAACATCGTGCCGAATTCCCTTGAAGACATGAGCAAAAACGCGCTGCGTCTTGTTCATCGTGTCAATTGCATCAGTCAGCTGGATTTCACCACCCTTGTCTGGTTTTTGATCAGCCAAGATCCCAAAAATTTCCGGCGTTAACAGGTAGCGGCCAATGATGGCATAGTCACTAGGAGCCTGGTCGACAGCCGGCTTTTCCACAAAAGACTTGACATTAATCAAGCCAGGCATATTTTCGCTCTCAGGCTCAATCACTCCGTACTTAGAGACTTCTTCATGCGGAACCGGCATAACTGCAATGGTCGAGGCATGGGTCTCATTATAGCGGTCGATCAACTGCTTGGTTAGTGGCACCTTATCCATCATGAGGTCATCGCCGAGCATGACAATGAAGGGTTCATCCCCGACAAAGCTGCGCCCGCGTGCAATTGCATCCCCCAAGCCTGCTGGATAAGGCTGTCTGGTATAGTAGATATTAATTCCTAAGTGAGTAATGTCTTGCGACATTTTCAACAGGCCCGTCTTGCCCTTTTCTTGCAAATTCTGCTCAAGTTCAGGGTTAGAATCAAAGTGGTCTTCAATTGGCCGCTTGTTCTTGCCAGTTACAATCAAGATGTCTTCAATACCAGAGTTTTTAGCCTCTTCAACAATAAATTGAATGGTTGGCTTATCCACAATTGGCAGCATTTCTTTGGGCATTGCCTTGGTTACAGGCATAAACCGCGTACCTAGTCCGGCAGCGGGAATAATTGCTTTCCTTACTTTCATAGCTTGTACACTTTCTGTTAAACTTTTAAAACTTAATATAGCAAATTTAGCAAGATAGTTCCACTTTTACCGGTGCCGCTTGCTCTGAACATATTCGGCCAGTCGGCCCATCGAATATTGCACCTCACCATAGTTAAGTGCCACGATTGCCGCATTAACACAGGTACCTAACAAGAACACAACCGAAGCTATGTTGAGCCAAAGCATAAAGATGATAAAGGTGCCAATAATGCCGTAATTTTCCCAGCTAATGTGAAAGTTATGCAGATAAAAACTGAACAGCCAGGATAATAACAACCAACCAACAAGAGTCGTGAAGACACCTGGCCAAATAACCTTCTTTTTAAGCTTGATATTGGGCAAGAAGTAATTCAAGTAATACAGGGCACCAATCAGCGTGATAATGACAACTGGATAACGGTAGCTAAAAACGCGTTCGATTTCGCCAACTGAAAAAGAAAAGATCGGTCGCAGAAACTCCAGTATCTGCTGGCCAAAGATAAAGGTTAAACTGAGCAAGGTGAAGATAACAATCATCAAGTTGGTCAACATAATCGTAATCGACCTAGTCCACACAGTTACTTGCCACTTTTGCCGGAGTTCAATCTTGCGCACGCCATATATCCGGTTCATCCCGATTCGAATTGCATTGACCAATGATGAAACCGACCAAAGCGCAAGCAAGATACCAAAGGAAATATAGCCGGTCGAGTTGCTTTTTAAGAGCGAGTTGATAATTGGCATAATAAATGCTGCTATTCGATCAGGAAAAATCAGCTTCAAGTAGCTGGCAATTGGTGCTGTATTGATGTCGAACAGGGGTAATATGTTACCAATAATAATAATTAACGGAAAAATTGAGAACAAAATATAATAAGCGATTGCGATTGCGCTCGTCAAAACTTCCCCTTGCGTAAACTTAAGGGACAGCTCCTTATAAAACTGTGTAATCCGTCGTCCGACTGTTCCAACTTTTCTACCCATTCACTCTAGTCATCCATTTCGTCAAAATGAGGCAGGTATTTTTCATAACCATCATATGGCTTCTGCAAGGTCAGGATCTTTGGACCATCCTTGGTGATGGCAAAAGTGTGTTCAAACTGGGCCGACTTAGACCCATCTGGTGTAGCATAAAAAACCCAATCATCATGCGGATCAGCAACTGACTTTTGCTCAATGCGCCAGTCGCCACCAGCTTCCACCATAGGCTCACAGGTAATGGTCATGCCTTCGCGCAAGCGCAGACCATGGCCAGCTTTGCCCCAGTGCGGCACTTCTGGGTCTTCGTGAATAGTTGGCTGAATTCCATGCCCCACTAATTCTTTAACATCGCCATAGTTGTGCTCATCTTCAACATAATGTTGAATAGCAGCTCCAATATCGCCGATGCGGTTGCCTAAAACTGCTTGGTCAATGCCTAAGTACATTGCCTTTTTGGTTACTTCCATCAAGTCACGATCTTCGACAGAAATTTTACCTACTGGATAAGTCGTGCATGAATCTGTCTCAAAGCCATCAAGGTTGCACGTAACATCAACCTTGACCAGGTCGCCTTCTTTTAAGATTGTATCCCTGCGCGGAGTGGCGTGAGCAATTTGGTCGTTAACCGAAATGCAGGTCCCATACTTGTAACCTTCAAAGCCCTGCTCAGATAGGCGGCCACCGCGACTTTTAACAAACTTTTGACAATACTCTTCAATCGCCCAAGTGGTGATGCCAGGCTTAATCACGTCCCACAGCCCTTCAAACATTGACGCTAGCAGGTGGCCAGAAGCCTGCATGCCCTTAAGTTCTCGAATGGATTTAATTGTTATCAAAATTCAACTTCTCCTCTATAAAATGATCTTTATGTACATTATAGCGTTTTTTAAAAGTTTACTAAAGGGTTTCATCTAGCAAGCAAAATTAGGTATAATGTTATGATAAATGTATATATGAAAGGTATGAGGAACGTGAAGGCGAAAATTGTCTACGCTAGCATGACTGGCAATGATGCTGATATGGCAGAAATTTTAGAAGAGGATTTGCAGGACCTGGGCTTTGATGTCGATACTAGTGAGGCCGAATTCACTGATGCTAGCGACTACTTAGATAGTGATTTGTGCATCTTTGTAACCTATACCTATGGTGAGGGCACAATGACTGACGAGGTGGCAGACTTTTACGCCCAGCTCCAAGAGTTAGACTTAAGTGGCAAACATTTTGCCGTAATGGGCAGTGGAGACATGGTCTACGCTGATCATTTTTGCGAAAACGTTTATGACTTTGAAAAGATGTTTAAGCAAGTTGGCGCCCAGGAATTAACCAAGCCGGTAACAATTGAAAATGCACCTGACGATGAAGCAATTGAACTCATTGATAATGCCGCCCAGGAAATGGCTGATCAGTTAAATGGTTAAAGACAAAATGAATAATACCAGCAAGTTCAACTCAACTGAGGATCCCCACATTCACTCCTTAGCCCAAACAGTGGTCAAGCGTCATCGCAACCTGTTTGTATACATGATCTTTGGTTTTATCGCTGCACTCATCAATACCGTCGTTTTTATGGCCTTGCACAAGTGGGGTCATAGCGCGCTATTGATTTCCAATACGATCGCATTTGTGGTTTCTAATTTGGCGTCCTTTGTTTTTAACCAAAAGGCGGTTTTTATTAATAATGTTGACCGCGACCATTCCACTTGGCACAAATTAATTGTCTTCTTCACCTACCGCATTATCAGCCTTATCCCAGATAGCTTAATTATGCTGGTGGGACTGTCTTGGTTGAATTTGAATGCCTTGCTAGTTAAGATTATCGACCAGCTCTTGGTCGGCATCTTCAACTACCTGACCACGCGCTCAGTCTTTCAGGCCCAAGAGAAGACCATGATTGAACGCGCTAAGGCCCGCATCAAGTCACATACTGATAACAAGTCAAAATAAGCAAAAAGTCCAAAACCTAAGTTGGTTTTGGACTTTTTTAATGCAGTTTGCTCATCCCTTACTTTTATTCAAAGTCTTGGGGACGCTTGCCCCTTTGATTAGAAAAGTAGTATGCAATGGCATCCATGATTCGATCAGCAGCGTGTCCATCACCGTATGGATTCTTGGCATTGGCCATCTGATCATACATCTTTTGATTTTCCAGGAGATCTAGCATGGCGGTGCGAACTCCCTCCACTTGAGTTCCTACTAACTTCAAGGTGCCTGCCTCTACACCTTCCGGACGTTCAGTTGTATCTCGTAGAACAAGGACTGGCTTGTTGAGCGCTGGAGCTTCTTCTTGGACGCCACCTGAATCAGACATGATAAAGTAACTGCGCTTGATCAAGTTGTGAAAGTCAACCACATCAAGGGGCGCAATCAAGTGAATCCGTTCATCGTTACCCAAAATTTCGCGGGCAACTTCTTGCACCTTAGGCGATAGGTGGACCGGGTAGATGATTTCTACATCATCATGGCTGTCCACCACCTGTTTCATCACCTTGAATACTCGCCGCATCGGTTCTCCTTGGTTTTCGCGGCGGTGCATCGTTACCAGAATTATCTTATGCCCTGGTCTGATCACATCCAGCACCTCGTGGTGGTAGTCTTTTTGAACAGTCTGCTGTAAGGCATCAATTGCTGTGTTGCCCGTAACAAAGATATTTTGGGCACTATGATTCTCTTTGAGCAAGTTATCCTTGCTCATTTGCGTTGGCGCAAAGTAGAGATCGGTCAAGTCATCCGTCATCTGCCGGTTCATTTCTTCTGGAAAAGGCGAATACTTATTCCACGTGCGCAAGCCTGCTTCCACGTGGCCAAGTGGACACTGCTGGTAAAAGCTAGCCAAACCCGCAGCAAAGCTAGTAGTCGTGTCACCATGAACCAAAACAATATCAGGTTCTTCCGCCTTAATCACATCTGCCATGTCGAGCATTACCTTGGAGGTTATTGCCCCAAGCGACTGGTTCTTCTTCATAATATTGAAGTCATAGTCTGGCTTGATGTTAAAAATAGCAAGTACCTGGTCCAACATTTCGCGGTGTTGGGCAGTCACCACGGTTATCTCTTCAAAGCGTTCATCTGCTTGCAGCTTTAGTACCAGCGGAGCCATCTTAATGGCTTCAGGACGGGTACCAAATACCATCATTACTTTAATTTTTGTCATATAAGCCTCCACTTTAATATTAATAAATTGATGTCTAAAAGACAAGATGATGTGGTTTAATTATTAGTAAAACATAACTAAGGAGAACAAATTGCACTACCACTTTGCCTTATTGCTTATAACTGGATTGTTAATTGTCATCGCTAGCTTCAGCTTCGTTTTCAGTTTTGACTATAAAAGGACGCGCAAAAACCGCCGTATTTTGCTTTTGACGGCAATTGGGGGATTTGTTTTTATTGCTGTCTTAATTGCAATTTTAATGCGTTGGCCCGTGAGATAAAATAAAAATCGCACTGCTTTTTTATGAGTAGCGCGATTAATTAATAGCCCAATACTAGTAATAAATATACTTCCAAATTATGACCCCGGTGAGATTCGAACTCACCTCTACGGTTTAGGAGACCATTGTTCTATCCAGATGAACTACAGGGTCGTACGAAATTAACTTTACCAAACACAAGGGCCAAAAGTCAATTTTTTCGTAATTAATATTGCTGTGTGAAATAGTTTTGGGGACTGTTGGCATCAGCAATTTTATCAGCGGCAAAGACAAATGGAGTCCAGATGGCCAGGGCTATTAACATATTGACAATACACAAGACGATAGCGCGCCAGTCATAGTTGCAAGCTAAGAACGGTCCAATAATTGGTGGTACAATGCCGGGAATGGCAGCCTGGACAGGATTGACCAAGCCCATCATGGTGACCCAGTAGGAAAAAGCTACGTTGACTAACGGCGCCGCAACAAAGGGGATAAAGTAGACCGGGTTAAGGACCACTGGCAAGCCCAAAATAATAGGCTCATTAATATTAAAAATGCCCGGAGCCAGGGCCACTTTGGCAATGGTGCGGTAGTCACTGCGCTTAGAAAACAGCAAGATAGCTGCAATCAACATCAATGTGCCACCTGTTCCACCAAACCAGACGAAAACATTAAAGGAGTCATGCACCCACAAAAATGGTGCAGAGTTTCCATCTTTTACTGCCGTCACATTAACATTTTGTGCGGTCAGCCAGATTGAATCAAGTACTGGGGCCCAAACACTGAGGCCATTGATGCCAAAAAAGCCAAATAGCTGCACCAGTAGCGTCACCAAAAGGACCATGCCAAAACCTTGCCCCAGCTTTACTAATGGCGTTTGAATCGAATGTAGCAGCCAATTGCCAAAGAAAGTTCCTGTGACTGTCTGAAAGACCAGATTAATCATACCCACGCTGAAGATGGCAATAATTGCTGGAATTAAGGAATCAAAGGCCGTTTGTTCTGCTTGCGGCAGACTGGCAGACATGTGGATTGTCAAGCGCGCCCTGATGCAAAGTGCAAAAATTGAAACGCCGATCGTGCCAAACAAGATAGCAGTAAAAATTCCAGTAGTTGAAAATTGGGAAATATCAAATGCATGATGGACTGCAATAGTCTTGTCCCCCACCTTCAAATGGGTCAAGTTAGCAATACTCATGGCTAGTGACGATAGCGAAACAATTGCTCCCGCAATTGGATCAACTTCCATGCTTTTAGCCAAATGATAGCCTAAAGACATTGACAAAAAGAGTGCAAAAAGCGCAAAGGTTCCACGCCAGACAATGTCACTGGCCAGTACAAAGGGTTGCATCGCCCAGGCAAAGGCATGCCAGCCAAAGTGTGTTTTGGCCGCTGCAATCAAGCTTTTAATCAAGACCGCAACCGAACCAACAAGTGTGATCGGCATTACTGAGACAAAAGCATCCCTAAGGGCCACAAGCCAGCGTGTCTGCGCTAACTTATTGGCAAGCGGTAAAACATAATCTTCCAACCAGGCAACTAAACGACTCATCTTTCTTCCTTCTTCTTCAAATAATGTGGGTGATAGCCCTTATTTTTGAGGTGGCGCTTTTTGTGCTTCTTCTTTTTACTAGTAGCTTGCACTTCTTTAAGCGGCAATGATATCGGCTTTTCCTTTTTTACTGGTATCTGGGTTGACAACTGGTCGCCTGCAAAGTAAACACGCTCAAGCTGGACCGAATTGTCTAGCAATTTTTTCAAGTCACGCAAGTCATGATCGTCACCTAAAGTAACAACATAGCCCTTGGCACCCATGCGACCTGTACGACCGGCGCGGTGCAGGTAGGTGTTGGTTTCACTTGGAATATCAAAGTTAACAACATAGGTAACACCGACAATATCAAGACCGCGAGCAGCTAGGTCCGTTGCTAGCAGCAACCTGGTTCTGCCTGCCTTAAAGTTTCGTAATGCTTCTTCACGCTTTTGCTTGCCAAATTCATTGGCCAATAGACCAAACTTGGTTTTGGTGTGGGCCAATATCCCTGCAAAACGCATCATCGTTTGATTGCTATCAAAAAAGAGGATGCCCTTAAAATGGCCAAGCCGCATTAGCCGCTGCACAAAGTCAACCTTATGATTATTATCAATCTGCAAGAAATAATTTTTGACTGTGCTCTCTTGGTCAGGACGCACGTCCACCAGCTCAAAGTGCCGGTCAAAAAGCTCATCGGCTTGGCGCGTAACCTCCGATTCAGTAGCACCAAAGAGCAAAATCTGGGAATCAGGTCTCATGTTTTGCCCTAGTGAACTGAGAAGCTCCATCTTGCTGAATTCCAATATATCATCAGCTTCATCAATTACCAGGATCTTAATCTGCTCTACCTTAATGCGCCCACTTGAGAAAAAGTCAAAGAAGCGCCCTGACGTAGCCACGACCACTTCAGGGTGCTTTTTCTTTAAGTTGTCTTCTTGGCGCTTGCGATTGCCCGCTCCAACTAGGGTAACGCCTGTAAGTTCCAGTGCATTAATAAAAGGATCAATAGCATGACGAATCTGCACCGCTAATTCTGTTGTTGGGGCAAAAATAACTAGACTGCCTGCTTTGCCTGGCTCAAGCTGTTCCATGGCAGGCAAAGCATATGCTAGGGTCTTGCCAGTTCCTGTCTTGGCCAGGGCAATACAACTGGCGCCACGGCTAATCGTCTTGGCTGTTTTTTCTTGAATTAAGGTTGGTTGGTCAAAACCCATTTTAGTTAGAACTGCTTGAATTTCTTTTTTCATTATTGTGTTAACTGCCCATATTTCTGTTTATATTGCATTACTGTGCCGTTATATGCCAGCATGGCCACCCGGTCTTCTAATCCCTCGACAGACTTCACCCGTCCGCTATTAGTGTAGCGCCAAAAGGAATACTGCATCTTGTTTGGCGCCTTTTTGCCTCTAGTAATAAAAATAACGCCCCGAGGAAAATACTTCTTATACTTGACCTCAATTTCCACCATCACCCGCTTGCCTTGATTCTCAAGCAATTGCGTGAATGCAGCCATCTGCTTAATATAGTGCAGGCTATGATCATCAACAGCTGGCTCGATTAAGACAGGCAGGCTACCTGTATTTTTACCCACTTTTTTTATAAAGTAGCGGTAGTGCTGCAGGGGCGTTGATTCATTACTATAAGCGATGCTGGTACCAAAGGCCAATTTTGTTCCCAAAATCTGGTCACGGTAGGACAGATAATGGTCATCAAAGTATGATCGTCCCTGGGTACTTTTCAGGTAAACAAAGGAAATGCCATTAGCCTGCAATTCATGCAGGTCAATATATCCGTAATTTTGGTTTAATTCTACGCCAATTGCACTAGAATTAGCAGCCGGCGGCAAGGTGGTTTGGCTGTTCATGTTGGCCAAGCCTGTAATCAAAAGTCCTACCGCAGCGGCTAGCAAAAGCAAGATGGCCGGTAGCGTATATTTGTGATGAAACCTTTCCATCTCTTGCCTCCGACTATTTTCTACTATAGCTATTATATCAATATTACAATTATAAAGGATAAAAGCAAAATTTGATAATTTTGCGAAAAAAAGATGACTAATCTTTAAGATCAGTCATCTAATGAGGCAAACACTATTCATTAACGGGATAAACTGGTGCTTGCCCGTTTAAGACCCGCTTAACATCCGTCATGCTCTGTTCAATCATGTTTTTAACTGCCGTTTTGGTGTAATAGGCTGAATGCGGGGTGAAGACCACATTCGGCATCTTTGCCAGCTCCTGGTAATCTGCCGGCAGTTCACTTAGGTCATTAAAATGCTTCATGACGATTGCTTCTTCACCCGTCATCACGTCCAAGGCTGCACCGGCAATTTCCTTGCTCTTCAACGCGCTAATCAAGTCCGCAGTATTAATAAGGGGGCCACGGGCGGCGTTGATGATCACAGCGGTATTTTTCATTTCTCTAAACTGCTTGGCACTGATCATATCCTCCATGCCCGGCTCAAGTGGCGTGTGCAGAGTGAGAATATCCGCCTCCTTAACTACAGTGTCAAAGTCAGTATACTCAAGAAAGGCTTCATTGGCTGGATTTTCTACTACATCATAGCCAATGACGCGTGCCCCTAAGGCATGGAATATTTCTGCCGTAGCTGAGCCAATCCTGCCCAGACCAATAATACCGACCGTTTGATTATAGATTTCATCACTCATCAAGTCTGTGCTGCGAACAAAGTTCAGGTCTTCTCTTTCGTTTTTGAAAATCGGCCCCCACTTGCGCAGTAAAAACATGGCAGACGTTAACGTGTTTTCAGCAACGGCCCGGGGCGAATAGGCTGGGGTGTTGGTAACCAACATCTGGTACTTGTGGACATAGTCCCAATTGATGATGTTGTAGCCAACAGATCTTAAGGCAATCTGGCTAATTCCATAAGCGGTCAGTTTTTGATAGACCACTTCATCGTTAATGTCAAAGACCTGCAAAACGCTGACCACGTCGTACCCCTTGGCTTGGTCAACTGTCTCTGGGGTCAAGTCGTCTGCGGTCGTCACTAGCGTGTCTTCTGGATGCTGCTGACTCCACTTGTCAACGTATACCTGCTGTTCTGGGGTCATGTTATATAGCAAAACTTTCATTGATTAAATCCTCCCTTGCGAGTAAATGTCTTACTCATATTTTAACCATCATTAACAAATAATTACAGTTTTATTTAAAAAATTTAAGATAACTGTTTTTTTAACTGCTACTCCAAAAGATTGCTAGTCAGGTCAACTCATGTGCCACTTTTACAGGTTAGCTAATAAGCTCGCTGCCCCTTCTTGTAGACCTGCTTGTCTTCTTGAACAACTGCGGCAATTTTTTCTAAGGGATTTTCATCCAAAACTAAAAAGTCTGCATACTTGCCCTCTTCCAAGGTGCCATATTCATCTGCAATCTTCATTAACTTAGCTGAATTCAGGCTGGTTTGAAGCGCCTCAAAATTAGTGAAACCTTGCTCAACCAACAGAGGCAGTTCTTGCGGTGTCATCGTAAAGTCATTAAAAGGCGTACCGGCATCAGTGCCCAGCGTAATTGGCACACCAGCATTTTTGGCATACGTGATGTTGCCCCGTAAGTCCTTCCAAGCAGCCGCAATCTTGGCCATTTCCCATTCAGGAATCTTGCCCGGCGCGTACTCAATGAAGGCCCAAGCCCCCACAATTGTTGGGGTCAGGTACGTGCCCTTCTTGAGCATCAATGCAATTTCTTCGTCATTGACATAAAAGCCATGCTCGATACTGTCAACGCCGGCTTTTATAGCATTTAGAATGCCCGGGTTGCCCTCAGCGTGGGCTGCGACAATAAAGCCTTTATGGTGTGCTTCCTCAACTGCAACATGAATTTCTGCTTCGCTAAGTTGAGGATCATCCATGAAATCATTTTCAGTCATTACGCCGCCTGTTGCCATGACTTTAATAGCCTTTGCCCCCTTCTTGATGCCCCGGCGGACCGCCTTGCGCATCTCATCAGGTGAATCAACCAGATGGGCAAAGTTGGGCAGGTCACCGTGGCCCCCAGTCATTGAATACGGGCGACCCGACGGCATGATTTCCGGCACACGGGTCAACTTGCCTTCCTTAATCAAGTTATTTAAGGCGATATCGATGTCAAAAGAGCTGCCACATTCGCGAATATAAGTCACGCCTGACTTTAACAGGTCGTGTAAATGCCCTACGCTGCGCACAGTAGCCTCAACTACGTCGGCACGCGTATCGCCATCTGCTGTATTCGAATCCATTACAATATGAGTGTGGCAGTTAACCAGCCCCGGCATCACGTACCTGCCCTGCAGATCAATTGTGCGGTCAGCTGCTGGTATTTGACCACTGGCTAGCGCAACTATCTTGCCCGTTTCATCATCCACCAGCATGTATTGATCTTGTTGGATCTTTTCGTCTTTGCCATTAAAAATTTTTGTATTTGTAAAAACCGTCTTCGCCATTTGTTGCCTCCTAAATAAAAAAGCACTCAATCCTTGTATCAAGGACGAGTGCTTCGTGTTACCACCTTTAATTTGTTTACTGCTTACGCAATAAACCTCACTGGCTGCCATCTAGCAGCCTGCACTTGATAACGGGTGCATTCCGCTGCCGGCTAACTGTCACCGGCAGGCATCGTTTCCAAGCCCATATTCACTACTTGCTGCCTGCCGGCTTCCACCATTGCCAGCTCTCTTTCAAGGCGCCCATCAGCAGCTACTCTGCTCTTCAAGATGAATCTATTAATTTAGTTTTCATTTAAGCATGCAAGATAGGCTTTGTCAACTGCAGGCAAGGAAGTGGGCTTGGTGTTTACTTAACTAGGATAAATAGTTAGTCCTTGTCCGTATAAAAATCATCCAGATGGTAGGTTGTCCTGGGCTCAACGTGGTACTTAAATTTAGCCACTAAATTGCAAATCCCATCGCCGTTAATGAGCGTGATAATTCTCGTGCCCCGCCGGGCAGTCTTGATTGCTTCGCGCGAAAAGTCAGATGTTGTAATAAAGATACCGAACTCGGCATTGTACTTATCCATCGCCCCGCGAAACTTATCAATCTGGGACCGGGACGTTGCCCTGCCAGCGCTTGGCCTGCAGAGCGACGCGCGTCGTCCGGTAATCGTCCGATTGAACATAGCCAAAGCCGTCTAGACCACCATCGGCAACGTAACTTACCCCAATTTCCGGATCCACATCAATTCCCATCCTGGTTAAAAGACCGCGGCAAAATAACTCAAACTTTTGCGGATGCATTTTCAAAAGCGCATCGAGCAGTTTTTCCCGCCAGGTCTCGGCTTCCTCGTCATCATCAATTTGTTCATTAACTTCCTGCCTAATCGTCTGCTTAACTTTCTTTTGACTCGTACTTTGCGCCTCAATAATGGGCCGCACATCCCGTGCAGCATCAAACGTTGATAGGTCAATGCTCCGCCCCTTCGCCGAAAACTCAACAACATGATTGCTATCATCGATTAGATATCCGGCACAAATTAAATATTTAACAGCATAATTTAAAGTCCAAGTAAAGGGACTGTATGGCTTGCCAGTCTTCTTTGATACTTTGATTTCATCTATCTCATCTTCAGAAATCACCGTTGAACTCTCGCGCAGTTCCTGGCGAATTTCCTTCCTGGTTACGGGATCGCCTAACCGGCGCATGGCAACCAAGATTTCTTTCATCGTTAAATTTTCGCTAATGATTTGCTGATCGGCCATTGAACTTGTCCCCTGCATTTTTATCTTTGCTATCTAATTTTCCTTAATTTAATTCTAGTACGTTTTCTGCCAAGCAAAAAGGATTCACTGCTAGCACAACGCCAATAGTGAATTTTGTTTTTATGGATTTATACTTCATTATTTAGCCCAGCGTTTTTTCCAGGCAGACAAATCGTTGAATCCCTCGCTACTATCCTTAACAAGCCCGAGTTTTCGGCCCTGGTCAAAACCAGCGCCTTCTCCACTTCTTGGGGCAGCGGGATAGTCTGCTGCGTGCTTTCTTTGCGATTAACCTGGTAGATGAAGCCCTTATTATGGTTAAATTGTGCAATCAACATCTTAACCACGGCTGCCGCGGTCAGGCCGATGGCCAGTGCATTCTTCCCAACAATAACGTTTCAACCACATAAGAGTAAAACAAAAGGGCGTTGTAATAACGTCCTTTTGTTCTGATGCAATAACACCCACTGATTAGTTAAATACTTATTCTAATTCTTCTTTATAAATATCTGTCCACCTGACAATTGCGTATTTCTTCTCCGGCGTCTCTTCCTGATCATCCTGTTCAGTTTCAGAATAATCAGCAAACAAATCGAGTTCCTCAAACTGCTGCTTCTGTGCACTCTCAGGTTCGCCACCGTTGAGAATCGACTCAAAGGTATATTCTAAACGTTCAACCTTCTTGACCCTACCATTAATGAGCTTCCATTCCGAAAAGATAATCGGTGATCCATCAGCCGTCGTGCCTTTTAAAGCATCGCCCTGAGCAATATTAGCCTTAATAATAATTTGGGCACTCTTTAAGACATGACTATCTGGCCTTGTTGCCGAAAACTTTGTGATCGTCACATGACTGTACTGTTCGGTAAAAGTCATGATCATGTTCATAACTAGCATCTCCACGTTGTCTTCCATGATTTCAATACCATAGAGTGTGGACAGGGCAATCAAGCAATTTTCACCGTATTCCTTTGCCGTCTGACTCTGATCCTCAGCCACATGCATCTTTCTTTTTAGCAGTTCAACCAAAAATGCTCCTTCACCTGCAGCAGGTTCTAAAAAAGTTGCAGTTAGGTCTTGAATCTTGGCCTTGATTTCTGGTTGATTCAGCATGAAATTCACGATTTTCTTCGGCGTGAAAACCTCGCCCAAGTTTTTAACCCGCGCGGCAGACTTGATTAAGTTCTCTTCCATTAGTCCATAGCCTGTACTTTCGTCTCGATGAAGTTAATCTCATCTTCAGACAAGTTATATTTTTTGTATAATTGCTGGTCGATTTCAGCAACCGACTTGGTCCAATCAATATCTGACTCTGGAGTAAAATCTTGAAGAGGGACTAAACGCCAAGTTTCTCTATTATTGTGTTGTGTAACCTTTAGTATACCCAACATTATTCTAGAAAATTTAGCTTTTATATATTTCATTACTGCATTTGCTTCCAATAAATTATCAAAAGAACCGACACTAATAAAAGTTTCAGTACTACCCATTAGTGGGGTACCGATTAGTGGGGTACTGAGCCTTTCCCCCAAAGATCCGCTCCCATTAGCTTGCGGAATAAAAACTTTATACTTGTCTAAATTATGCTTATTAAACACATATTCTTTTCGTATAAATTTTTCTTTTCTTTTACTTTTTTCTCTTCCAATAATTTTTACATATTCGTGTCCATCATTAGGTTTGCTATCAAAAAACACTTCCGGGATTATATTAAATATATTAGATGACATATCATAATCATGTCCTTTGCTTATTCTTTCTATAAAGTCTGGATGATCTTCATGTATTTTCTTAGTAAGCTTATACGCCGTTCTAGAATATATTATGTTACTGAGACTAATAAAATTATTTGTCATAACTTTATGCATGATAGAATTTAGGTCTTCATAAGGAATAAATATGTTAGCTGGACTATATTTTTCTTTTATTGATTCGAGATTCTTAATTTTATTCCACAGTAGAATTACAATTCCACCTTTTATATCCGTTCTAGGAAAAAGGTCTGAACTCACCGGAATGTACTTAACAATCTTCATATGAGTGTCATTTAGTATCTTTTTAGTCCAGTCTTTTGGAGCACTACCTGCATCAAATAAAAACCTGGCTGGCGTGATTAATATTACTAAATTACTCAACTGGTTTGACAAATCAATAAAATCATTATAAATAGGAGCATGATAAGTATCGTTATCACCCTTGCTAGTATCTTGATATGGTGGATTCCCGATTATAACATCAAATTTCATATTATTAAATAGCCCCTCAATCTTTTGTGCTTCTTGATCAACATCTTTTTTCGAGTCTTCAACAATATTGTCAACAAATTCAATGTTTACATCCATGTCATGATAACCAACCAAGGTCCTGCGGGCAATTGCTGCTGCCATCGGCGTCTTGGCAATCGCGAAAATGTTCTCGCGCAGAACACGCTGCCAGATCATTAGCTCATCTTCAAGGCTAAATTTACCAGCAGCATCATTGTTCAGCTTCTGGTATTCACGCCAGTAAATTGACATCGCCGCATACAGTGGGTAAAGTCCGGTCTTGGCATTAATTTCCAGGATATGGCTACTCTTAGAAAAGATCTTGTCCGTATACTCGGTATGAATCCAGTGGTTAGCACGCTTTCCTTCAAAAGTCGTATACTGATATTTATCATCATAGAAGCAGTAGCCACCAAGCGTCATGCCTAACTGCATGTTGACCACGCGCCACGGCGTTAAAACCGTTTCCTTGTCGGGATTGCGAAAGGTGCCAAAGATTTCTGCCAGGTGCTCAACGCGGTCAATCGGATCTTCCCTGTCTAATTTCTTAACGCGCTGCCGGATGATCCTGCCAGCTTCAATAAAGACGTCTTGGTCATAGTACTTGCTGAACTCA
The DNA here is from genome assembly GCF_059900865.1 of Lactobacillus sp. XV31L. Lineage (NCBI taxonomy): Bacteria > Bacillati > Bacillota > Bacilli > Lactobacillales > Lactobacillaceae > Lactobacillus > Lactobacillus sp. XV31L. The sequence continues at coordinate 79,362 of NZ_JBWXGC010000004.1, forward strand.
TGGAACAATTCCTTGGTTACGCCTTTTGGCATGAACTCTTGCCAAGACTTATCATCAACCTGGTCAATGAACTTGCGAATATTCACATCTTCGTCCAGTTTGACGTCCATTCCATAAATCATCATCGGAATTCGGATTGAAATCGACCGCAAGATAGAAATCATCGTTTTACGCTGCTTCTTTAACTCTTTCATCTTATCGATAGCAGCTTGTTCAGCCTCTGTCCGTTGCCGCTTTGGTTTCTTTTCACCTTTAAGTGCGCTGTCATACTCTTCTTGGTCAAGTCCTTGATTATTAACGTCAATCTTCTCGGGCTTCTTTTCGGCTTTGGTTGTTCCCACGATGGCCTTTAGGTTGTTAAAGGCTTCGAGGTCCTTTTCCTGCAGCATTAATAGGGCATCACTGTACAGGGAATCGTCATCAAAGCCGGTACGCACAGCCTTTTCGGCGTATACACGCTTAATCTTAGCCAGAAGCTTATCCACCTTATAGGGTTTCATCCCTTGACCGGATTCACCAATAATCGGCAAGAAGTTGAGCAATTCTCCCATCTTGGCCTTTTGAACACTTGATGTTAACTTTCCCACACCCGTGTTCAGCTTGGTTGAAGCCGCCATTATTTTTAGCGCGCGGTCGGGTGCAAAGTCAAAGATGTAGCAATTTGTCTTTTTGCCAAACGTCGGTGACGAATATGGTGTCTGTGCCCTGAAGGCGGCCTGCAGGTACTGCATCGCACTATTGGTGTTGGAAAGAAAGACAACGCCTGTCCACGGCTTAATGGTAACACCCGTAGTCAGCTTCCGCACCGTTAAGGTGATTGTCTTAGTGGCCGCCGGATCGGGACCGATGGCATCGTTGACTTGCTGGATATCACTTTCGGAAGTTATCCCGTTATCGTCCTCACCATTAACGTTGCGAACCACGTTGACGATTCGATAATCAATTCCAAAAACCGGGTGTCGCTTCAGCAATTGCTCTAACGCATTGGCCTCCTTCACGCCCGACATAATCCACAACGTATGACGCAAACGCGCACGAAATTCCTTGGTGGAAAACGGGTAGTTAGTTTTCTTATCCGGCTGGGTGATATTGTCTAAGAAGTGCCGCACCTTATCTTCATAAACAAACTTCCCCTGGTCATCAACCCTGAAAAACTCCTTGAAGTTGAACGAGTGCGCTTCATCCAGGAACTGTGCTTCCTTGAGCTTCTGATTCATTTCGAAGGTATACATCGAAACCTTAGGCAGGCCGTCATACGGGTTAGGCTCATCCGGATGATCCTTATTCCAAGTATACTTGGCTTTCTGCTCCATGACATAATCCCAGGTATAGGTCGTATCTTCATCATACTGATCAAGAATGTTAAAGGGCGTGCCCGACAACTCTAAGAGCTTGGTGTGCCCCTTCTTAACAACTAAATTAGTAACGTTTTGGGCCAGGTCGGTCTGCGTACCTTCGTGTGCCTCATCGACTATTACTAAGTCCCAGTCAGTCTCAAATAATTCCCGGTTTTTGTCGCCGGCAGTGCCACCCACAGCCTTTGATCCACGCAAATCCTGCAGACTGGCAAAGTAAATAAAAGGCTTGTCACTCTTTAAAAGGTAGTCAAAACTCTCTCCTTCCTTCTTGGAGCCATATAAATACCCTTCTTCAGCCATGCCCAGCTTCTGAAAGTCATTAAACCAGCCCTCATCAACAACGGGTCGATGCGTCATAATCAAAACGTGCCGGTACTGTTCATCCTTTACTAGCTGCAGGGCCGACAAGGTCTTGCCAAAACGCATTTTGGCATTCCAGAGCATTTGGTCATGTTTCTTAAACGCCTTCTTTGTCTTCTTAACCGCTTCTTCCTGCTCTGGGCGCAGAACTATCTCGATACTTGTGTTATTTGCAGCGGGCGCATCAATTGACTTGCGTCCCTCTTTGACGGCCTTAATGGCAAGCTTGGCGGTATCAAGATCGGTCTCAAACCATTCTTGGCCCGTTCCCATCTCTTTTTTCTTGATGCCTGAACGCAATAAAACCTCATGCACATCATAATCACGGAACCAGCTTCGATCAAACTTGCGATAGGCCAATTCTGCCCACCCTAACTTATAAGGAACACCAGCTGTACCCATATATTGTTTGATTCTACGCTCAGCTACTCTTCTTAAATCGGAACTGTTGGGCTTGTTGTCCATCTCATAATCATCTATCGTGGCATCACCAACTTTTTCTAAGCCAACGTAAGCAGGCCATTGACCATCCGTATTGTCGCCCGTTTCAACATAGATTAGTTTGCGCTCTGCAGTCTGATACAATTTATGATTTTGTGGTTCGACAAAATTAGCAACGTCCTCTTGGCCGTCAAAATAACTGTTAAAGAGCCATACTAAAATTTTATATAGTCCCTTTAATCCCTCTAACGCCTCAATCTTATCGTATTCCTCTAGGGTGTGGGCGGCTTTGTTACCAACAGCTTTTAATTTGTAAAGAGTATCGAGAATTTCCCTATCTGCCAGATTTTTGTACCTCAACATACGCAAATTATCATTAAAGGTGGCACGCGCATCGACATCCACGTAGTTTAAATCCAAGACCATCGCAACAACATTTTCAATAATCTTGCGGATTGATTCAAATTCATTGCCAAATTTGCCAATAGCGTATAAGTCCTCGGTATCCTTGGCAGCATCATACAAAGTTTGCGTATCCAGATCTTTGGTTAAAAATTCAAAGTTACTTTCCATACTCAATTACCCGTTTCAAAGTCTAATTTTGTTTTCATATATAATTATACAAGATTAAACGTCTTCAATGCAGCTTTAGCACAATTGATTTTTAATATTTATAGATTGCTAATGAAGTAAGAAGATTCTTTGGCTCAAGAATTTTGCTATTACAACGATTCATAAATATTTTGAAATTTCTATCAATAATCATAGTTGTCTAAACATGCAGATTACAACGTAATTAATCAAGCTATAGATTTTAGTCGTAATTTTTATCAATCTTACACTATATATTTTTATACATTGCACCATCTGAAACAAGACTTATCATGTCACAAATCCGTTTTTTATTTCTTTCAGAATTTATGATTACTATTCCATCACCAATGTTTATATTCTTAGAATTATCCGCATCTACGAACAACCCATGGTAAATTTTTTGAGCACATATCTTTGAATCGTTGTCGTTGTCTTCGTCCAGTCCAACATACTTTTTAAAAAGTTTATTTGTACCTATAAATTCAATAAAGCTATTATCATCAATACCAGAAATTGTGTCACTAAATAACTTGCTATTAATCATCTTTAAAGCTATAAAATAAGGTATAATAAATACATTTATAATTTCTTCTCCCTTTGTTTCAGCAAATAATGGCGTTTTTGATATTCTAGCAATTATACTTTGAAGCACTATGCTTGTTCTACTGTAAAAATGATTCAATTCCCTTAAACTAAAATCAAAGTATTTAGTGATATCTTTGCGATATGAATCAAAAAGAGTAATCTTAGTTGACGGAACATTGAGAACCTCCTGATAATATTTGCTAAAATCAGGTTCTGGAAGGTAAATTACAAAATCAAAAAATCGATCAAGATACCTATCACCATCAAATTCAGAACCATAAAACTTTTTGATAGTATTGTTTAGTTCTAGCAAATTCACAGAAAACACAAAAGTTATTCGTTCATTTTCAAAATAATGTTGAACTCTTTCTAATAACTTAACAGCATAAGTGGGACGGCATCTATCTAATTCATCAATAAATATGACCAGTCGTCCATTTTTGGGTATCAATGATGTTAAAACCTTATTAAACTCATCTTGGATATTTTCTTTAGGGTTGAATGAATTCAAAAGTTCATGAATATTTACATCGACTATCTTTTTTACAGCAATCTCTATGAGCTTTTTTCCATTTTAATCGCTTTATCTTTAACTTCTGATTTTAAAACGAATTCGGCAGATGCTATATTTTTTGATAAAGAAACAATTGGATCAATTTCGCTATCATTTTGCCATGCATCAAAATATACGGTTTTATAATTTATCTTTTTAACGTCATCTATTTTTCCATTACAAACCGTTTCTATAATAGACTGACTTTTCTCTTCATTACTCTGTATTTCATTTAAGCAATCCAGTAGTAACTTACATTGTTTAACAAAAAAAGTTTTTCCTGTTCCCCACTTACCATCAATGGCTATAGACCAAGACTCACTTTGTTCATTTAGCATCTCAATGAAATGAAGAATATTCTTATTTCTTCCAGTTATATCATTTAAAATAGACTCAACAATATTTTCCCTTATTGGTTGTAAATCTGTTTTTTCATTACAGTATCTCCAGCACTTTTACCCTAATTTATTCTTATCATACGAATTATATAGTAAATCCAAAAATAATGAAAATGCACTCTTATCACTAAGAGTACATAATTCTTAATTATTCAACTTTACCCCTTCTCCAGTACCGTTACGGCTTCTACGTGCGGGGTCTGCGGGAACATGTCGACGGGATCGATGCGACTGAAGGTATAACCGTTCTTTTGAAAGTCCTGCAGGTCGCGCACCAGTGTGGCTGGGTTGCAGGAAACGTAGACGATCTTCTTCGGCTTGGTCTTGACGGCGGCCTCTATGAACTCAGGCGTCAGGCCCTTCCTTGGCGGATCAACGAAAATCACGTCGGCCTTCATCCCCTTGGCGGCCCACTTCGGCATGACCTCCTCGGCCTTTCCGGCAACGTACCTGGCATTGTGGATGTCGTTCAGTTCGGCATTGTTGTTGGCATCCTTGACCGCATCGCGCACGCTCTCAATGCCGCGCACCGCCTCGACGTGCTTGGCCACAGTCAAGCCGATGGTACCAATACCAGAATAGGCATCGATCACCGTGTCGGTGGGCTCAAGGTCGGCCTGCTTGATGGCCAGGTCATACAGGCGTGGGGTCTGCAGCGAGTTAATCTGGAAGAAGCTCTCCGGCGAAATGCGAAACTTGACGTCGCCGATCTGGTCGGTGATCTGCGGCTTACCGAAGATCAGGTAGTCGACCTTGCCCAGGATGACGTTGGTCCTTTTTGGATTATAGTTCAAAACCAGACTGGTCACGCCCTCAATTTCCTTAATTGCTTTGGCTACTTTAGGCAATTGCCTAAAGTCTTTATGCAGGCAGACCAGGATAACCATAATTTCACCTGTAGCTTTAGAGCAGCGAATGTCTAAGTAGCGAACCTCGCCCTTGTTATGGATCTCGTCGTAGGCCGGCACGCTGTATTCACGCAAGATATCGCGCACTGCCACTAGAACGCGGTCAATCTCAGGGTCAGTGGTGAAAAAGTTGGTCAAAGGTACCAGGTCATGCGAGTGACGGCGGAAGAAGCCGATTTCAAGCTGACCATCTACCTCGCGCACCGGCACCTGGGCCTTGTTGCGATATCCGGTTTGTTCAGGACTAGGCAGCGTCTCGCCCACTTCAACCTTGTCCAGGTGAGCTTTTTGCAGCAAATTGACCACCTGGGTGCGCTTGAAGTCCAGCTGCTTGTCGTACTTGATGTGGGCCAGCGACGCCAGGCCTGTTTGCACCCACTCGTTTAGCTTGATATTAACGCGGTCGGGGCTTTCTTTGATAATTTTTTCAATCTTGGCAAAGGCAAAGTGCTTCTTCACCTTCAATATTTTCGCACTGACAGTTTCACCTGGCAAAGCACTGGTGACAAAGATCGTCATCCCCTCATAGTGGGCTACGCCCATCGCCTCGTACGATAAGTCGGTGATTTCTAAGTCGATTATTTGATTTTTTTCCATATCTTGTCCTTTTTTACAAACACTAGTTAACATACCTATTTTACTCGAAATTGTGGTAAAAGTAATCTCTCTTGCCAGTCTAAATATTGTCTTAAGTCAATTCGTTTTCCTTCACTCTTAACCTTGCTTATGTTAATTTAAGGGCAATATCAAAAGAAAGGACATGCTCTATGAATAACTTTGATACTAATTCTGATAGACGCCAAATCCACTCCATTTCTGAAACTAACAGTTTCTTAACTAAAATGTATGCACTGATGGGTGGTGCAGTGCTCATTTCCGCTCTGGCTGCTTACTTGACCATGACTGTGTTTCGCAGTGCCGTGATGAGTTTGCCGGTTGGCTTCATGTGGTTAATCCTACTAGTTCCATTTGCGCTTTCAATGGGCATCAGCTTTAAGGCAAACCGCAATCCAGTAGCCAGCTTAATCATGCTGGCAGTGCTAGCCGCCATATACGGCTTTGAGTTTGCTCTCATTGCTGGCTTTTACACAGGCACCCAGATCACCTCTGCCTTTGTATCCTCAGCCGCCGTCTTCATTGCCATGGCCCTCTTTGGCACTTTGACCAAACGGGACTTAACCAACTGGAATTCCTATTTGAGCGCAGCCCTGCTAGGCTTCCTAGTGGCCTGGATTGTCAACATGTTTTTGCACAATCCAACCATTACCTATATCTTTTCCTTCATTGGCGTAATTATCTTCACTGGCCTGATTGCCAGTGACGCCAACAAGATGAAAGTCATCTACAATAACTATGGGGACCAGGTTTCAACTAGCGGTTTGGCCGTTTTGGGTGCCTTGCAGCTTTACTTAGACTTTGTCAACATCTTCTTGTTCTTGCTTGAAATTTTTGGTAATAATAACAGCCGCAACTAGTTTTAGGAAAAAAGTATAATCAAAAGCTTCTGCCAATATTTATTGGCAGAAGTTTTTTTGTTTAAACAATGATTTACAGAGGAGGACGCATAAAAATCTTTTAGTTGATCATTCATAACGCTTGTAATAATAAATATATCAGCCTATAATTTCCTTATTATACATTTCAAAAAACAATGGAGGAAAAATATGATTGGCTGCAGCAGCTTCACAATGGAAACCAAGGACAAAAAGCACTTTTTATCGCGCACAATGGACTTTATGATGGAAATGGCAGAGCAAGTTGTCTTTACTCCCCAGAACAAGACCTTTGCTATTTCATACAAAAACAAGCAGGAAATCACCAGCCTTCATGCCTTCCTTGGCATGGGGATTATTCAGGAGTTTGACAACGCTCCCGTTACCTTTGACGGTGTAAACGATGCCGGTGTTACCGGCGCTGTCTTATACTTCCCCGGCTACGTTAGTTACGAAAAAGAAGCTGGCCAAAGCAAATGGGCCGTTTCGCCTGACAAGGTGATCTCAACAATCTTATCCCAGGCCGGCTCTCTAGCTGAAGTTGAAGACTTGTTCAAAAACAAGCTGGCAATTGTCAACGAGGCCAGTCCAACCTTGAAAATAGTTTCGCCTTTGCACTACATCTTCTCTGATACTTCAGGGGCCAGCATGATTATTGAATCCCAAGAAGACGGACTTCATATTATTAAAGATTCAATTGGAGTCATGACCAACAGTCCCGATTACCACTGGCACGAAACCAACTTGCGCAACTACCTTTCTGTGCGACCTAAGCAACACGACGATGTAGAATTTTTGGGCAAAACTTTAAAGCCTTTCAGTCAAGGTTCAGGTACTTTTGGCCTGCCGGGCGACTTCACCCCAGTATCCCGCTTTGTCAGGACGGCCTTCATGAAGAATAATGTAGAGCAGCCCCAAGACGAGATGGCCGCTGTCAGCCTCGCCCACCATATACTGGAATCCGTTAGCATTCCGCGCGGAATTGTCGTCACTACTGAAGACACCCTTGACTATACTTGTTATTCTGCCTATATCTGTGCTGAATCAAAAAGCTACTACTATTCCACTTATGGCAACCAGCGCATCAGGTGCATAAAGCTAACGCCGGAATTAGCCAAAGAAACTGATTACCGTCAGTTCAAGGTTAATCAAGACGAAGACATTGAATATCTAAACTAGCAAAAAAGAGGCGAATTGCCTCTTTTTTTGCTTTTAAAAATCAAAACAGGTACTTATTTACTAAGTACCTGTTTTATTACCTTATTCGCCAACATAGAATTCAATTCGCTCTTGCAAGTTTTTAAAAGTAACAGGGCAATAGTCGCCAATCTCGCCATCGAGGTTGACTGGCAGGTCCTGGCCAATACTCTTGCCTACCAGTTTAATCTTTAAACTAGTCGTTTTGGTGTAGATGATGTCAGGATCATCTACATGCTTGCCATTCATGGCCAGCGCCATCAACTTTAACAGCTTAACTGGATCAGCAGGTTTTACAATGATTAGCTGAAAGAGCCCATCACTGAGTTCAGCATCTGGCATAATCTGTTCAAAGCCGCCAATCGAATTGGTCATGCCAAGCAGCAGCATCGAGAGTTTGCCCTCATAGACGCCTTCATCATAGGTCAGCCGTAATTCGTTTTCAGTCAAGTGCGGCAGCATTTCAGCGCCCTTAATCAAGTAGGCCGTGTAGCCTAAAGCTGACTTGATTTCAGACGGTACGCCATAGGTCAACTCAGTTAGTGACCCACAGGCTGCAATATTGACAAAGTACTGTTCACCCTTGGTAAACATAGCTTGACCAATATCCATCTTGCGCGTTTTATTTTTTAAAACCACCTTGATAGCATCGCCAATATTGTCGCGCGGAATGTGCAAAGCACGGGCATAATCGTTGGTTGTGCCCGCTGGAATAATCGCCATCTTGGGTCTTTTCTCCAAAAAAGCAATGCCATTGACCACTTCATTGATCGTGCCGTCGCCACCTGCCGCAACAATCAGGTCAAAACCTTCCTGGGCCGCTCGGGTAGCTTCTTTTTGCGCACTCTGTTCTTGGGGCGTAGTTCTAAAGGCGCTTGCTTCATAACCCGCTTGTTCTAAAACATCCAATATATCGGCAACGTTTTTAGGCATCTGTTCGTGACCGGATACAGGATTATAAATCAATCTTGCTTTTTTAGTCATAGTTACTACCCTTTACTTAAAACTAACTTAGCGATTCTGCAATTCCTGGTTCAATAGCTGGTTGATCACCTTTGGATTGGCCTTGCCACGGGTCTGCTTCATGATTTGTCCAACCAAGAAGCCAATTGCCCGGTCCTTGCCGTTCTTGAAGTCCTCAACTGACTGCGGGTTCTTGTCAACTACTTCCTTGACCATCGGGGCCAAGACACTAGTATCAGAAAGCTGAACCATGCCCTGGTCTTCGACATACTTCTTCGGATCAGTGCCATTCTTAATTGTTTCGGCAAAGACCTTCTTGGCAATCTTGGACGAGATGGTCCCATCTTGAATCATCTTGATCATTGCAGCCAAGTGACTTGGCGTGAGCTTAATGTCAGCAAGGTCAACTCTGTTATCGTTCAAATAGCCATTAACCTGGGTATTCATCCAGTTGGCAGCTAGTTGCGGGTCAGCACCAGCTGCCACAGTTTGATCGTAAAAGTCTGAACTTTCCTTGTTTTGCAATAGAACTTGCGCATCGTAATCCTTGAGACCAAACTCACCGGTGTATTGCTGGTAGCGGTCTTCAGCCGGTCGCGGCAGCGTCTTTTTGATTTCATCAATCCAGTCTTGGCTGATGTGATCTGGAGCGATATCTGGTTCTGGGAAGTAGCGGTAGTCCGCATCGCCTTCTTTGACCCGCTCTAAAACCGTCTTACCTGTTGCTTCATCAAAGCGGCGAGTCGATATTTGCACCCGGCCACCAGACAGTAAGACTTGTTCTTGCCGCTTTTGCTCATAGGCCAGCGACTTGCGCACGTGCTCAAAGGAGTTCAGGTTCTTCATTTCGACCTTGGTGCCTAATTCTTTTTGGCCAGCTGGGCGAATGGAGATGTTGGTATCTACCCGCATTGACCCTTCTTCCATCTTAACGTCAGAAGCGCCCGTAAACTGAACAATCTTGCGCAGTTTTTCTAAATAAGCGTAGCCTTCATCTGGATCAGAAATTTCTGGTTCAGAAACCACTTCAAGTAGGGGCACGCCTTGTCGGTTCAAGTCAACATAGGAATAGCCGTTGGTGCCATGGGTGTTCTTACCAGCATCTTCTTCGATATGCATCTCGTGGATCCCAATCCGCTTTTTCTTGCCATGAACTTCAATTTCTACATAGCCATCGCGGGCTAGCGGTTCAAAGAACTGGGTAATCTGGTAAGCCTTGGGACTGTCAGGATAATAGTAGTTCTTCCGGTCAAAGTGGGTGGTTGGCAAGATATGTGCATGCGTTGCCAAGGCAACCATGATGCCTAAGCGGTAAACGTCCTTGTTGACGTATGGCAGAACACCCGGCATTCCCCAGTCAATCACGTTGGTCTCTGTGTTTGGCTTAGCACCATAGCTTACAGGTGAAGGTGAGAAAATCTTACTCTTTGTTTTTAATTCGAAGTGAACCTCGAATCCAATCGTTGATTTAAAATTCATCACTTAGTCCTCCATTCCAGATGGTGTTTGTTCATAGAACTTATTGCTGCGTTCAACAAAGTCAGCCACCTTGAAGATGCTGCCCTCGTCAAAGCGCTTAGCCATAACTTGCAGTCCAACTGGCATACCATCAACCAGACCAGCTGGCACGCTAGCTGCCGGTATCCCGGCCAAGTTGGCTGAAATGGTTAAAATGTCATTGTTGTACATCTTGATTGGGTCAGAAATTTCGCTGCCAATGTCAAATGCAGGTGTCGTTGTAGTCGGCCCAACAATCACGTCATGATCGGCAAAAATGCGGTCAAAGTCCTGACAAATTAATGTTCTAACCTTAGCTGCTTGCCTGAAGAAGCGGTCATATGAACCAGCAGACAGAGCAAAAGAGCCAAGTAAAATTCGGCGCTGTACCTCTTCGCCAAAGCCTTCAGAACGTGACTTAACGTATACGTCAAGTAGATCCTCAGCATTCTCAGAGCGGTAACCATAGCGAATACCATCAAACCGTTGCAGGTTGGACGAAGCTTCACTTGAAGCAATAATATAGTAGTCCGGTACCACATACTTGGTTAGTGGCAGCGATACTTCCGTAATCACTGCACCAGCATCTTTAAGGACATCAATCTGCTTTTGAATGGCTTGGTGCATGTCACCATCGACAGCATCCATGTATTCCTTAACCACTGCAACACGCAAGCCCTTAACGTCTTGACCAATGTACTTGGTAAAGTCTGGCACTGCCCTAGTTGAAAGGGTAGAATCGTGGTCATCGCTGCCGGCAATTACATTCAAAACTTGGGCAGAAGTCTTAGCCCGCTTGCTCATCACACCGATTTCATCAAGTGAGGAAGCAAAGGCAATCAGCCCCCACCGAGAAACGCGACCATAAGTTGGCTTAATACCAAAAATGCCATTAAAGGCAGCGGGCTGACGAATCGAACCTCCCGTATCAGATCCAAGAGATGCCACCACTTGACCTGAAGCCACAGCAACTGCAGACCCACCAGAAGAGCCACCAGGAACCTTGTCCAAATTCCAAGGGTTATGGGTAATGCCAAAGTATGAGTGTTCAGTCGAAGAACCCATCGCAAATTCATCCAAGTTGGTCTTACCAACCAAGGTTGCCTGGGCCTGCTTTAGCCGCTCAACCACGGTCGCATCATAAACTGGCATGTAATTATCCAGAATATGACTAGCTGCAGTCGTTTTTACATCCTTGGTAATGATATTGTCCTTAATCGCAATCGGAATACCTGCTAGCTTATTCTGGGCAAAGTCCAAGTCTTTAGCTGGCTGCGCATCTTCTTGCACCGTAATCCAAGCATTCAGTTTGCCATCAGTCTGCTTAATATTTGCAACTGTATCACCCACCAATTGGTCGGCTGACAATGACCCTTGGCCTAATTTTTTATTTAATGAGTCAATATCTTCATTTAAATAGTTCATTACTCATCCTCGTCTTTGTTAATAATTACCGGAACCTTGATAAAGCCGTTGGCTTGGTCTGGAACGTTCTTCATTAATTCAGTCCGGTCTTGCCAATGCTCTGGCTTGTCTTCACGGAAAACAGTGTCCCGGTCAACCACCTGGACAGTTTCCTCTACTCCATCGGTGTCAACTTCTGAAAGTTGGTCAGCCATATTAATAATTGAACTCATTTGTTCGGTCACTTGACCGATATTTCCTTCTTTGATCGCAAGCCGCGATAAAACCGCCACGTGCTTGATTGTGTCTTCTGTGATTTTCACAAAAATACCTCCTTATTCGCCGCCATAAATATGGACTTGATAACTACTATCGCCTGTTTCCTTGGCAACCAAAGCTTGAATGTCGTTAACAGAACCAATCTTTATTTCAATCGGTACGTCACTTGCCAAGTATTTTTTCGCTGTCGAAAGGACCAGCCTAGTAAAGCTCTGGATCTGTTCATACCCATAAAATTGGGTTGTGATCGCAATGTTTTCTTGGGCCAGCTTGCCATTTTCATAGCGTAAACTTGCAGTTACACCGCTGATATTCGGAAAATAATTCTGAATCGATTCTTTGAAACTATTGAAACTTGATGCATCACTGCTGTTGATGGCCTTTTTATTGCCAATTGTTGGCAGCACTTGGGCTTGGGTAGCAATAGTTTTCCATTTAGTTATTTTACTACTATTAGCGGCTGCTGTCCCGCTCAAAAAGTAAGTTCCAGAGACTAATGAGTCCCGACTTTCCTTGGCAAAAAGACCGATAGTAATTGGGATGTTTTTCAATGCCTTCTTTTTGCGCAATCGTGCCACCACTTGCTCAGCTGCTGCTTGACCATAACGCTTTTGCTGGGCCCGCGAAATTGCCATCTGATATTCAGGACCGTCCTTAGTCTTTTGGTAATAGTCGATTGAGTTAAGCGCAAGGCCAATGCTCATTCCGCCAATATGATAAGAAGAGCCCGATCCAGTCAGGTAGTCTTGCTCAATAATCTCTTCTAAATAGTAGGGCTGATAATTTTTCTTCGTGCCAGCGGCCGGATTAAGGCCAGCCGGATTAGACTTGGACTTGCGCTCCAGCCAGTCATTAGCAATAGTTGAGGATATATACTGTCCCTCTTGAAAGACATAGGAATTAGTCGAATATACACCATTGGAAATCTGGACTAAGCCCCGTTCAAGCTCACGCGTGTCAACCGAATTGTTGTTATTGGTTGCTGTCAGACCCGAAATTGGACTGGTAACGTAGTGACCATTCTTCAATAAAACAGTATAGCCATTATCGCCTGTATCAGTGGTTTGATAGGTTTTGGCAGGCGCATTAGATGACGTTTTGGCATTGTTTGCCAAGTTGGAATTTTTCAAATTTCCGCATGCAGTCAAGCTTAGGGATAGCCCCAGAAGCGCAAATAATTGCAAATATTTTTTCACTTTAATTGGTCCTTTATTTAAGCTGAGCGATTGCCTCTTCCTCAGTCAGCAACGCAACGCCCAGTTTCTGTGCCTTGTCAAATTTAGAGCCGGCATCCTGACCATAAATGACATAGTCTGTCTTGCCAGACACTGAACCAGTCACCTTCGCCCCCATTGACTGCAGTTTCTTAGTAAATTCACCGCGGGTGTAATGGGCAAGCGTACCAGTCAAGACAACGGTCTTATCCTTGAAGTAATTATCTGGAACTTCTGCGGCCGCTTCTGGGCTTGGCCCCAAATAATCCATGTTGACGCCGCTTTCTCTTAGCTCTTTGACCAGGTCCTTGACCTCATCTTGAGCAAAGTAGGTGGTCATTGACTCGGCAATCGTCATCCCTATTGTAGCGATTGCTGCTAGTTCTTGCACGTCTGCGGCCATAATCTTTGTCATATTTTTAAACTTTTGGGCAATTAACCGGGCTGCCTTTGAGCCCACATGATCAATTCCCAAACCAGTCAGCAAAAGCTCAACAGAATTCTTCTTCGAATTATTAATCGCCGTCAAAAGGTTGTTGATAGCCTTATCCTTAAAGTGGTCCAGCTGCTCTAAGTCGCTTGCCTTTAGATGATAAAGGTCAGCCACATTGTGGACTAAGTCGTGGGCAATAAGCTGGCGCACAATCTTAGGTCCCAGACCATCAATATTCATTGCTGGCCGCGAGGCAAAGTGGGTAATCCCCTCTTCAATTTGAGCTGGACAAGATGGGTTGACGCACCGCAATGCAACTTCATCTTGCAAGTGGATCAGCTTTTCGCCACACGACGGACAGGTAGTTGGAATTGGATAAGGGGCTGCATCTTTAGGTCGCTTAGCCAGAACAACTTCAGAAATTTCTGGAATAATATCGCCCGCTTTATGCAGCATAACGGTGTCGCCAATTCTAACATCCTTTTCTTGAAGCAAGTCGGCGTTATGCAAGACAGCATGCGAAACAGTAGTACCAGCAAGCTGTACCGGATCCATAATCGCGGTTGGCGTTACAACGCCCGTTCGGCCAACCGTCCACTTGATCTCGTGCACGACTGTTTCCTGCTCCTCTGGTGGAAACTTGTAGGCAATCTCCCAGCGCGGGATCTTAACCGTATTTCCCAGGTCCTTTTGCAAGTTCAAGTCGTCAACCTTGAGGACGATGCCGTCAATGCCATAATCCAGTGCGTCACGCTTGGCTGTGTACTCATCAACAAAGGCAAATATCTCATCCAAATTAGCCAACTTACGGCCTGTCTGGTTGGTATGAAAGCCCAGCTTCTGCATTTCAGCAACCGCTTGGTGTTGGCTGGTAATTTCTTCAGGTGGATTGACCCAAGTATAAATAAAGGTGCTTAAATGACGGTGCTTGGTTACACTAGCGTCAAGCTGGCGCAGGGATCCTGCTGCAGCGTTACGCGGGTTAGCAAAGACGGGTTCGCCCTTTTCATCGCGCTCTGCATTTAACTTGGCAAAAGATTCCTTGCCCATGTAGCATTCACCCCGGACCTCAGTAGTCAATTTTTCTGGTAATTCCTGGGGGATATCTGCAATGTAGCGAGCATTGGCCGTCACATCTTCGCCTACTAAACCATTACCCCGAGTTGAGGCCCGCGTTAGTTTTCCTTCAGTGTATTCTAGGTTGATTGACAGACCATCAATCTTAAGTTCGACATTGTAGGCAACTGGATGACCAACCTGCTTTTGCACCCGATCATCAAACTCCCGCAACTCTTCTTTAGAAAAAACGTCACCCATTGAAAGCATCGGAATCTTGTGCGTGACTTTGGTAAACTCACTATCAATCTCGCCACCGACGCGCTGCGTGATTGAATCTTGCGTGACCAGTTGCGGAAACTGCTGCTCGAGCTCAACCAAGCGGTTGTACTTTTGGTCGTAGACATTGTCTTCAACTTCCGGTGCATCTTTTGAATAGTATGCGTCTGCCCACTCATCGAGTTTGTCTCTGAGTGCAGCAACTTCCTTTCTGGCTTCATCAAGAGTTAATTCTGCCATTTTTTGCCTCCAGACTATACTTAACTTTACTCGTTGCTTTTATTATACCTTTTTGATCGGAGCAAAGGCTGCTAAAAGTCGCTTAATCCCCTTGTCTTTAAAGGCAATGTCAAGCTCCATATCTTCACCTTGGCCATTGACCTTGACTACAACGCCGCGGCCCCAGGCCTTATGTTCAACCTGATCGCCCGTATTCCAGCCCTTCTTTTCTGCACCAATGGCTCCAGCTGCTTTAATGCGCGAAGTATAAACTTGAGCACGTGCCCGCTCATCTTTATTGGCAAAGGGTGCCGTTTGCACCTCAAAGCTAGCAGAAGCAAAGTTATCCTGAATGGCATTTTCCATGTCTACGTCCTCAGATTCAATTTCTTCCAAAAATCTTGAGGGCGGATTATTCTGCATCCGACCATACATCATACGCGAATACGCATTAGTCAAAAACAACTTACGTTTGGCTCGCGTGATACCAACATAGGCTAGACGACGTTCTTCCTCAAGTTGGTCATCTTCCATCAAAGCACGTGACAGCGGAAAGAGTCCGTCTTCCATGCCCACCAAGAAGACCACGGGAAATTCCAAACCTTTGGCCGCATGCAGAGTCATTAAAGCAACCTGGTCATCATTATTTTCTAAGTCATCCTGGTCACTTAAAAGCGAAACTTCAGCCAAGAAGTCACTAAGCGCATTTTCATCATCGCTATCATCATCAAGCTGATCATCAAAACGCTTGGTCACAGAAAGAAACTCGTCCAAGTTTTCTAGCCGCGTCTCAGCTTCAATTGTATGTTCAGCCTTTAATGCCTTTGTGTAATCAAAGTCTTGCAAAATCTTTTCTGTTAGTCCAGTTACGCTGTGATCTGATGCATACTTGATTGAATCGCGCAATTTAGCGCCAAAATCACCCAGCTTGCCAGCAACACGAGTTGACAACCCCGACATGTTAATATGACTGAAAGCGTCCAGCAGAGTCAAATTGTTATTTTGGGCAAAAGTCATAAACTTTTCTACGCTGACCTGCCCAATGCCCCGTTTAGGCGTGTTGACAATCCGGTTGAAACTAATCGTATCACTGGGGTTGGCCACCAGCTTGAGGTAGGCCATAATATCCATGATTTCTTTACGGTCGTAAAACTTATGACCACCAACAATCTGGTAAGGAACATTTGATTTTACGAAGGCCTCTTCAACGGTTCGGGACTGGGCGTTGGTCCGGTACAAAACAGCAAAATCCTTGTAAGAATACTTCTTTTGCTCAACTTCTTCTTGAATCTTGCTAATGATAAAGTGGGCTTCGTCATCACCGCTTTGGGCCCGGTAATATGTTACCTTGGCACCCTCACCCTGGTCAGTCCACAAGTTCTTGTCCTTGCGGTTGTAATTATTTTTAATTACAGCATTGGCTGCTGCTAAAATATGACCAGTTGAACGGTAGTTTTGTTCCAACTTGACCGTTTGCACGCCATCATTCTTGTAGTCTTGCTCAAAGTTCATGATGTTTTCCATATTGGCACCGCGCCAGCCATAGATCGACTGGTCCGCATCGCCCACAACGCAAATATTTTTGTATTGTGCAGCCAAGTCGTGACAGAGCTCGTATTGTGCCTGGTTGGTGTCCTGGTACTCATCAACCAGCAAGTAGCGAAATTTGTTCTGGTAATAGTGCAATACATCTGGCGCCTGCTTAAACAAGACCAGAGTTTGCATAATCAGGTCGTCAAAGTCCATGATCTGATCGTGCTTTAAGCGGGCTTGATACTCGTGATAAACTTGCGCAGCCACCTTGTCAAAAGGAGTGGAACTGCTAGCTTCAAAGGCCTTGGGCGTCAACAAGTCATTTTTGGCATTAGAAATTGCCGATAAGATTCCGCGCGGCTCGTACATCTTGGGATTAATGTTGAGGTCACGCTCAATATGCTTGACCAGCGTCAATTGCTCAGCCGAATCTGCTATGGAAAAGTTACGGCTATAACCAATTTTCTCGCTGTCACGGCGCAAAATACGCACGCACAACGCGTGAAAAGTTGACATCCAAATACTATCAGCCTGAGGTCCTAGCAACTGGTGCTCACGCTGGCGCATTTCACTAGCAGCCTTATTGGTAAAAGTAATGGCCAATATATTCCAAGGCAGAACCCCTTTTTCATCCACCAAGTAGGCGATACGTCTGGTCAATACAGAAGTCTTACCAGAACCCGCACCAGCAACCACAAGTAGTGGCCCCTCGGTTATCTTGACGGCCTTTTTTTGTTGCGGGTTTAACCCAGCAAATATCGATTCTTCGCTCATTCTTATTCCCTTCACCAAAACTTTATAACTATCTAATTGTACCAAAAAAGAAGGCAACATTTTTACCAGGTGCCTTTTATTTGTCAAAGCGGTCAAGGTGATATTGTTCAATCAACTTGATCACTTTCTCTGCGTAATTCGGGTCCGTTGCATAGCCGTCCTTGACCAGGGCATAGGCTTGCTTTCCATAATTTTTAGCCGCTAGAACATGCTTATACTGCTGTGCGTCCCAGCTAGTCCCCTTCTGAAAGAGGCGAGCGTGTGCTCGAATTGAAGCCTCATAAGAATCATAAATTTGAAAGCGGGCCTTGACCACAATCCATTTGCCCTTCTCATATTCCTTGGTCGTTAAAACAGCAGACGTGTTAGGGTTGCTACCCTTGACCCCAAAAAGATTATTGTATTTCTGGGAGAGACTGCTTTGTCCATAGTCGCTTTCCAGGCAGGCTTGGGCAATCGTAATGCTAGGCAATAGTTCAAAGGACTTGTTGACCTCGCGGGCAATTGGCCCAATCTCACTGATAAAGGCCTTGTGCTGTCTGATTACTTTCTGCCTGGCTTCTTGGCGAGCCAGTTGTTCTTGCCTAATCTGCTCAGATTGGATTGCTTGTCGCCGGTAATAGCGAAAAGCAGCAAATGCAACAATTAGGAGGAACAAGATGATGAACGTGCGAACGATAATTTGCCAATTAGATTGTTTCCTGCGCTTGCGTTTTCTTGCCATAAAATACCCTTTGTTTCTAAAGTTAATACTCTAAGTATAACCTCTCCCGCAGTTAAATTATGCAATGTAATTAATTTTTAAAATAAAAAGGCATTCTCAAGCAGAATGTCCTTTAGATATTAAAAAATGGAGCCAAGGCTCCATTCAATTAGTGCGGGCAAGAAGACTCGAACTTCCACGATCAAAAAACGATCACAAGATCCTTAGTCTTGCGCGTCTGCCATTCCGCCATGCCCGCAAATACATTCATTACTATACCCCAAAAGCAGGTTGAGCACAAGACTTTTAGGCGGATTTTTTTGCAATAATTGCCTCTAGTCAACCATCTGTTCGTTTACATAGCGGGCATACAAACCATGCTTTTGCATCAGTTCACGATGCGTCCCATGCCCAGTGACACGGCCGTGTTCAATAAAGTAGATTTGATCAGCATTAACAATTGTTGATAACCGGTGGGCAATCACCAGCGTTGTTCGGTTAACCATTAGTTGGTCAAGTGCCCTTTGGACTTGCCCTTCTGATTCGGAGTCAAGACTAGCAGTTGCCTCATCTAGCATTAAAATTTGGGGATCACGCAAGAAGGCTCGGGCAATCGCCAAACGCTGTTTTTGGCCGCCAGAAAGTTTAATGCCCCGCTCACCAATCTCTGTTTCCAGTTGTTGGGGAAAGGCCCGCACAAATTGGTCGGCAAAGGCCAGCTTAAGTCCTTCCCACAAGCGGTCATCTGCTAATTCCTGACTCAGACCGTAGAGCAAGTTAGCGCGAATAGTCCCTGAAAAAATGGCACTGTCTTGGGACACATAGCCTATTTGCGAACGCCATTCACAAAGGGCAATGTCTTGAATGTTGTCCTGGCCTACTTTGATTTTTCCACTATCGGGCTGGTAGAAGCGCTCCAGCAGGGCAAAAATTGTTGACTTGCCGGCTCCACTCGGGCCAGCAAAGGCAACTACCGAATTGGGCTTTGAAACAAAGGAAATATCATGCAAGACTTCCTCGCCAGTTGGGTAGCTAAAACTGACATGTTCGACTGCCAGGGTCTTATTGTCAAGTGCTAAGGCGCGGCCACTTGTGTTTTCTTCAGGCGCAAGGCGCAAGATCAACTGAATTCGCTGAGTTGACCCCAATGCCTTTTGGACCTGGGAGAAGAAGCTGGCAAAGGTGGCAACAGGAGCAATCACATTAAACAAGTATAGCAAAAATGCAACTAAGGACCCGCTGGTTAACGTTCCTTGACCAACCCGGATGATTCCAAAGGCCAAAATACCCATGAAGGTAGCAGTCATCAAGGTAGTCATGATTGGCTGCAAAATCGCTTCTACTCGAGCATCAACGATTCCAATTGCAAAAATTTTTTCAATCAGCTTGTCGCCGCGCTTTTCCTCATATTTTTCCCCATTGCTAGCCTTAATTAGGCGGACATCAGACATCTTCTCACTGACATCGCCGCTGAGTTCGGCGGTGGCACCCTGGCGTTTGCGACCCAAACGGGCCATAATGCGGCCAATTGGCAGCAAAACCAAGACGACCACTGGCACAATTGTGAACATTAGTGCCGCCATCTGCCAATCCATTACAAACAGGATCACTATAGAAAACAACAATTGCAATGCACCCGTGATAAAGTTGGGGAACTGTTCTGCAACCAATCCTTTAATAATCTCAGTATCATTAACAAGCCGCGAACTGCTTTCTCCAGCCTTATTTTCATCAAAATAAGAAACGGGCAAGCTGAGTAAGTGGTGCCACAGTTTGCTGCGCAGACTCTTGACGACGCTTTCGCCAAAATAGCGCAATATAAAACCACTTAAAGTGCCTATAACTAGTTGGGCTATAAAAACAATAACCAAGATAGTTGTGCTGGTGTAATTCAACTCGTCCCACCTGCTTGTGTCAACAAGATTCCGCGTTAATAGTGGCAAGGCCAAATTAGCAGCGCTGGTAACCAAACTGAACAACAAGCCTAGCACAAATAGAATCCGGGGAACCGACAATTGCTTCAACAAGTGGAAAAAATCGCGCAATCTCACTGTTTTAGGTTCAGTCTTAAGTGACTTGAATGCCATGCTAGTTACCAACTTTCATTAATCTAAAGAAGAAGTTTCTCAGCTTTTGAAAAACTTCTTTCTCCTTACTTTAATCCGTCTTCTTTATCATTATCCCAAAAGTCACTCCAAAAGTCGTGATTATAATGGTGCATCTTACTATAGTGGTGATACTTTTCTCTCAAGGCATCGCGGTCAAAGTCAACTGGATAATCACGGCGGGCATGCATGCGGCAATGATCTGGCATTGTGCTCGAAGTCCAACCATGTTTTTGTCGATATTCATGCCATTTGGCCATTGCCTTCATGCGCGAGGCCGGATCGATAAACCGTTGCGCATACTCTCTAAAATCATCGTCCCATCCAGCTGCAATCTTTTCTAGATAGTGGCTGAATTCAGCCTGCTCTTCTGTAGTAAGACCAGCAAAAAAGGCAGCAGTATCCTTGTTTTTCTCTAACTCTTCAAGCTGGTTAGCGGCTGTTTGTCCTTCTTTAGTCAGGTAAACCCGTTTCACTCGCTTGTCTTGATCATCAGTAGCCCGCCGAATGACGCCCTTGACTTCCATCTTTTTTAGTAATTCAGCTAAAGAACCTGGTTTAAGGGCCAGGATTTCAGCCAAGTAGTTCTGGGTTAGTCCATCTTCTAGTTTGAGCACGGCTAGTACCCGTTTTTGTCCAGAAATCGGCTGCTTGTTCTTAAACATAAAATAGCGGCTGGCCCGCATAATAAAATCAAATTGTTTCATTAAGTTATCGCTTGTTTGACTCATTGTAAAGCTCCTTTGGTAATTGTTTTTTTAAATTAGTTAGGTACCTAAACTTTATACCAAAATTATAGCCTGGTCCTTAGTCAGTTGTCAAACAAAGTTAACTATCAGCTTTTCTGGTTCACGGCTTGGAATTGCAGGTAAGCTGGTGGCTGTACTTGAGCTTGCCACCACATTTGCCACAGGCATAATGGTGCACATCGATATGACGCACCCGCCAAAAGGTTTGCCCGCACTTTTGGCAAGTGTAGCTGTACCTGGGTGATTGCCGACGGTTGAGGCCGATATCTGGCGTATAGCGCGACCCACCCACTTGCTTCAAAAGGGCCTTAAAGTCGCGGTTACGATGGCGAAAACCTTGCCGGGTCAGGTGCAAGTGGTAGTGCGTCAATTCATGCTTAATGATGCCAATGAGTTCAGCGCGGTATTGGGACGCCAAGAAATGGGCATTAATTTCAAGGTGGTGGTCTTGGAGGTGGTAGCGCCCTCCCGTTGTAGTCATGCGCTGGTTAGTCGTAACTTTATGTGTAAAGGGACGACCAAAGTACTGCAGCGAGACCTGCTCGACCAGTTTTTGTAATTCTTCTGCTGTCATCTTACCTGAAAACCTTAGCATAAAGAGCTGCTTCAGCAGGCGTTTTTATCCGTACCTTAAGAGCCGTCACCAGTTTACGTTTGAGCGGTTTGGCACCCTCCATCCAGGTACCCGTGAAGACATGAATAGTCTTGGATTGAGCAGACGGATTGCACAAGATACCATCGGGATAAAGGTGAATGCCATCTTTTAATAGCTGTTCCTGGTTGTTAGGGACAGCGCCGTATTTGCTTTTTAACAAGCCAGAAACAGATACCGTATTGACGCCAGCCATTTGATCTTGGCTATCAAAGGTGAAATCACGATCATCGTAGTAGTCAAGCATATCGTGCAAAAGTGGGTGCTTGGGCTCAGCACCAAATACTGCTGTAAAGGGATTGGCCGGATTTTCAAAGCCGACAAAGGCCGAATTAGCAAGCAGACTGGTCAGGTTGTCTAAAACTAAAACATCAGTATCTAAATAGATACCGCCCATCTCATAAACAGCCTTGGCTCTAATATAGTCTGAAACAAAGGCCCACTTCTGCGCGTGATAGGCTTGTTCAACATACTTGTTTTCATGAATGTCAAAGTTCTGCTCGTTCCACTCGATAATTTGGTAGTCAGATAGGTGCTGGCTCCAAGTCCTCATGCAGCGCTGAATGTTTTTAGGTTTGGGCTTACCGCCCACCCAGACGTAGTGGATAATTTTGGGAATCATTTTAACCTCGTGTAAAAAATTTCTTGAATAACGTAATTATATCTTGGTTAAAGTCGAGCTTTAATATAAACATGAGCGCAATGTACAGAACCAACATGATGATGGACTTAAGTGCCATGTTGAAAAAGGCTGAAGGCAGCATCTGCGGCAACAACATCCCGATAGTTAAAACCACAAGTGAGATTAACAGATACTTGGGGACTTCACGGAAAGAATACCTGAAGTCATAGCCATCGCGCACAATCCACAGGCGCAATAATAAAACAATCAGCTCCGTTAGCAAAATTGCAATCATAGCACCGGTGGCGCCATACCACTGGTCAAGAAAGTAACTCAAAACCACTTCTAAGATCGCCCCAATAATTACGGGAATGGCATAGTCACGGTCACGGTGGTTGGCTAGTGCAAATTGATTGGCAAAAACCCCACCCATGGGAATCATGATAATGGTTAAGGCAAAAAAGAACATCAGCGGCGTCATCGGAATATACTTGTGGCCAAAGAAAAACGGGACAAATTCCTTGGTGTTGGCCATGATAATCACGGCAAAAATACTTCCCAGCATGACTGTAGCCTCAAGCGACTTCTTCAATATCACCCTTTGCTGGTCCTTGCCCTCCCCGGCCATCTTGGGCATGATCACCAGCGAGATGCTAGTCACAATGCCCAAAACCATATTAGAAATTCGTTGCGAGTTATCATAAAAGGCTACTTGGGTTGAATTTTGAAAGAGTCCTAACAGTGGTTTGTCTAGCGAGGTATAGATCTGTGTAGCAATCTGGGGAATTAACAGCGTGATGATTGCTTTAATGGTCGTTTGGTACTTATAAAAGTGCTTAACGGGCCCGTCCACGTAGCGGTGAATATCAAACCAAAAGACGAAGGAACCCAGCATAGTTGAAACTGACATGATGAGCATGTACTTCCACAAGTCCCCCGGACTTTTGACCCAGAGCAAAATTAGTACAACTGATACTAGCTTGACTGCTGTGTTTTTCACAACGACTCGGCCAAAGGCTGCCAACCCCTGAAAGAACCAAGAAATGTCTACTTGCGCTGAGACTAGATAAGGCACCATAAGCAAAAGATAGTTCCAGTACCGCATCTGGAACAAGCTGGCCACACTGGCCACCAAAATAATAGTTGCCAACCCTGCCAAGGCCTGAAAGTACCACAAGCCCCAAAAGGCCTCAGTCAAATCAGCTCTAGTACCAGAAGCCCGCGTTTGCGAAATAGTCCTCATCCCAATATAGGAAATTGACAACGTACAAAAGATCATCAAAAACTGCACAATGTTGTTGACGTTGCTATAAATGCCATAGGTCTTGGGACCCAGTACTCTTGACAAGTAAGGAACCGTAATTAAGGGCACAAGAACAAGAAAGATTTGGTAAACCGCATTATATAAAATATTTAGAAAAGTTCGTTTCACAATTCCCCTTATCCTTCCTTGGTCATCCAGAAAAAAATTTGGTCACAAGCAGATTCGCCCTGCATTTGATTGGTCAGATCACGCCAGTATTGCCGCGCCTTTTGATTAGTATCCGGAGCTGCTAAGGCCGCCAACAACTCCTTTTGCGATTGCACGCAAGGACCTGGTACTACCTGGTCATAGGGGCCGATCAGCAGTCCTCGCGTTTTTTCATATTGGGATAAATAATTGGTTAAAAAGATAATTGGCCTGTCTAAGTTCAAGTAGTCAAAATACACCGACGAAAAGTCGGTCATCATGAAGTCAGTATCCCCTAGCAACTCATATAGGTCATAGTCATGGTCAAACAGATAGTCATTATTTAAGAAGCAAATATTAGAGAATTGGCTGTTCAAGTCGCCAACAAGCCGCATTTCATAAGGATGCAGCTTGACAATTAAGTATTGGTGCCTTGCCCTTAATCCTTTGTTGAGAACTGAACCATCAAAGTCATCAAGAGCCAAAAAGTTGCCGGCCTTTATCCGGTCCATGAGCTGGTCATCTGCCATTTCATAGCGAAAGGTTGGCAAATAAATGCCAATCTGGGCCTGGTCATCTTCTTGACCAAACAAGTCCCCTAACAATTGGGATTTGCTAACCACTGGCTTGCTTAGTGCATCTAAACGAGGAAAGCCCAGTCTTTGATACTTACCCGCTGCAATAGCCGTACAAGCACTCATGAGTGTTTCATACAGGTCTGAACTCGAGCATACCACGTTAGCGTTACTTTGCCAAAGGCGCGCATTGCGGCGATTGTCGCGATCCTTAGTGTTGTTAGCCATGATGCCCATCCGCTTGAGCGGGATCCCATGCCAAAATTCAATACTGACTTGGCCAGGGTGAATTTTAAAGGGCGAATGGGTGGTCAAGACAAACTTGGCTGCGCCAATTTTGCGCCAAGTGGTGAATGACAAATGCGCTGAAGGCCACGGCTCAACAATAGTTACATTATAGTCAGGGTGGTGGTGCTTCATGTATTTGGCAAACAAATAGCCATTTGAGCCTGACCGTCCAGCACCATTTAAAACCACAATGCTTTTTTCGTTAATCTTGGTCAACCGCGCGCCCAATTTCATCAAACGCAAGTATAGCCGAAACAAAAAATTCTTCATTATTAATTTCCCCAATTTCTACTTAATATAAGGGTACAGAAAAAGCTTGAGAAAACTCAAGCCCTTTTGTCTTATTTTTTAATTTTTTAATGAATGAATGGTTTATATTGGCATTAGCCAGTAAATCAATCTTCAGATCCATGTTAAACACATGAAGCCGCAATAATTTTCTTTACTGGTAAACCACAAAAATTTACTTCTATAACAGGCGTTTGTCATTAAAATGGACTTTACTGTCTGCCGTTAAATCAATTGTGTAGGTCATTTCATCACCACGCACAACATAATGTGAAAATTCAAGCGGTTGCTCGAACTGATTATAGACAGTCTTATTAACATCAAACAAAGGCACAACTTCACTTAACTTAAGCAATTCACTCTGTTTTTTATTCGGTAAAACAGTCCCAATCTCACGGAAAGCGCTGGTTGGAATTTCGTGATACTTCCGTTCAAGATACTCGTAAAGGGATGTGACAGACTCAATTTTAACTAACAAATCAGGAAAGCGTGCTGCTGAAAGCCAAGCCTCATCAATTGCAATGGGAATATCTTCAATTTCTGAAAGGCGCTTAATATAAATTAAATCTGCTTGTTCAGATAAGGAAAGTGCTTTAGACACAGCGGGATTTTGTAAAATTTCACGTTTAATAATAACTTGCTTATTCTTTTTATCCCGCGAAAGAGCAAATTCTGAAAATCCTTCAATTTTCTCCAGTTTACCATTCATCTTGCTTATATTAACGTATGAGCCCTTACCCTGAATAGTGGCAATCATCCTTTCATCAGTTAACAATTTGAGCGCTTTACGTATAGTGATTCTGCTCACTTGATACTTTTCACACAAGTATTGTTCACTTGGCAATTTTTGATTAGGCTGTAATTTACCCACTTGAATCTGCCTCTTGAGATCAAGATAAACCTTTTTGTAAAGCGGTACAGCGGCAACTATCTTATCGGAATTCATTTCAACACTCCCTCATTGCCTCAATATTACTAGATTAAAAAAGAAATAACAAACAGCAAAGCTGTTTGTTATCGCTTACAAATAAGTTTTTATTTTAAGCAAACTAGCAGGTCGGAGAATGCTAGCCTGCTAGCCCTTATCTTAACAACAATAATTATACCTAGTCAGATGACCAAGAGCCATCAGCTAGAACCGAATGTCCCTGCCCGATGTTTATCATTACTTTATTTTCATATTGCCTCTGCTCCGCCTGATAATCAGAAGAAGCTTTGCTTTGTTCTGCTAACGGGTTAGCTAGAGGGATTGCTGCTAACAAGCTTTTGGTATAAGGATGGACAGGATTGGCAAAGATCTCAGCTGTAGGCCCAGATTCGACAATATGACCACGATGAATCACCCCAAGATCGCTGGAAAGGTGTTTAACCATTGCTAAATCATGTGCAATAAAAAGCATCGCACTGTCAGTTGCTTTTTGAACACGTTGAAGCAAATTAACTACTTGCGCTTGCACTGAAACATCAAGAGCAGAAATTGCTTCATCAGCAATAATTAAACGGGGTTGCATAATCACAACTCGAGCAATTCCCACACGCTGCCTCTGGCCACCGGATAGTTCTTGTGGATATCGATTAGCAAAGGAACTATCTAATCCTATTGTCTTTAGCATTTTCAACACGCGTTGTGATTTTTCTGCTTTAGTCAATTTAGGGTAATGTATATCAAGTCCTAATCCAACAATATCTCCCACCTTCTTACGGGGATTAAGTGAAGACATCGGATCTTGAAAAATCATTTGCATATCTTTACGCAACTTAGCTGTTTGAGCTTTATTCAAATGGTCTGCCAGTTGCTCCCCTTCAAAATTAATCTCACCAGCTGTTGGTTTATACAAACGAATAATGGATCGCCCTATCGTTGTTTTTCCACTACCAGATTCACCTACTAAACCAAAAGTCTCTCCATTGGCAATATTAAATGAAACATCGTCAACTGCTTTAACAACTTTTTTATTTGGAGCTGAAAAGTATTGTTTCAGGTGCCGTACCTCGAGAATATTATTCGTCATCCTGTTCAGCCCCCTTCATTTTTCTAATTCTTCTTTGAAGTATAGCAGGCATCTCTACTTTGGGTGCTCTTTTATCAAGCAACCATGTTGCCGCATAATGGTGATCATTAATTTTGAACAGTGGTGGCTGCTTTTTAAAATCAATTTTTAGTGCATAATTGTTTCTTTCTGCAAAGGCATCACCAATAATTGGTTCCGTAAGATTGGGAATAGTGCCCGCAATTGTAGGTAATTCCTCAACTTCTTCATTAATATCAGGAACAGAAGTAAGCAAGCCCCACGTATATGGATGACGTGGTTCAAAGAAAATATCTGCACTTGTACCTGATTCAACAATTTTACCAGCATACATTACGTTTACATAGTTTGCAATGTTGGCTACAACACCTAAATTATGAGTAATAAAAATAACTGCCAGTTTTCTACTCTTCTGAATCTGTTTAATTAAATTTAGAATCTTGGCCTGGATAGTAACGTCTAGTCCAGTAGTCGGCTCATCACAAATCAACAGGCTGGGATCACCTGCCAGAGCAATCGCAATTACAATTCTCTGTCTCATTCCACCTGAAAGTTGGTGTGGGTATTGGTTTTGAACCACGACAGCATTTTGAATGCCAACTGTTTCAATCAATTCCAAAACTCTTCGCTTCACTTCGACCTTATCCAACTCAGGATTGGAAGCTTTGACTGCTTCAGCTACCTGCTTGATGATTTTCATTGTCGGATCAAGTGAAATCATCGGATCTTGAAAAACCATGGCAATTTCCTTGCCTTTAATTTGACTTTGCAAAATTTTAGGACTGGCCTTTAACAGGTCTATTGTCTTTTCACCATCCATACTTTGATAAGTAAAATCAATTTTGCCTGCTTTGATTATCTGATTAGCCTCATGCTCCCCCATAATCGGTTTCACACTAGCAGATTTACCACAACCTGATTCTCCCACTAGGGCCACAGTTTCACCTTTTCTGACTATATAATCAATACCTCTAACCGCTTGAACGTCGCCGTGTTCAGTGTGATATACAACTTGTAAGTTCTTAACTTCTAAAATTGGATGAGTCATCGTTTCCTAGCTCCCTTCAATCGCATCACGCAAGCCATCAGCAACAAGATTAAAACTTAACATTAGTAAGGCTAAGAATAAAACTGGAAAAATCACCATATAGGGATAAACAATAGCCTGAGTATAGCCATCATTAATCATAGTACCTAATGATGCAAGTGGTGCGGGCACACCTAATCCAATAAATGCCAGAAATGCTTCTAAAAAAATGGCATTTGGAATAGACAACATAAAAGTAGTAATAATCTGACCCCATATATTAGGTAAGATTTGGGAAAAAATAATCTTCAAGTCTGATTCCCCCATTGTTCTGGCTGACAAAACAAACTCTCGCGATTTTAGTTCAAGCACTTGGGCTCTGACAATTCGGCTCATATTAATCCAGCCTACAATCATCATGGCAGTAATAATACTTATCAGTCCTGGACGCATTATTAAAACTAGTAGCGTAACTATAATAATCATTGGAATTGTACTCAGAATTTCTGTAATTCTTTGCATGATAAGGTCTATTTTGCCACCAAAGTATCCTGAAATCAGTCCATAACTTGTGCCAATTACCAAGTCAATCGCCATCGCAACTAGGGCAACCCGTAGTGAGACCGAGGTGCCAGCAGCCACTCTGACGAAGATATCTCTACCCAAGTTGTCAGTGCCAAACCAATGTCCGCTTGTTCCAGGTACTAAGTTAGATTGACTGGGATATGGCGTCGTGGGAGAGAATTGGCTTAAATGAGATGCTAAAATTGCAATTAAAGCAATAACCATGATAACAACAGCACTTACAACGGCACCCTTGTTTCTTAAAAAGCGACGCAACACCAGTTGACCATATGAATAGGATTTACCTGAATAATAATCCACAATTTCATGTTTTTGAGCAAACTCAAAGTCATTATTTTTATTCGCCATCTTATTTCCCCTCATCTAATCTAATGCGCGGATCTATCAAGCCGTAAAAGATATCAACTATTAGCATGACACTAATAAACAAAACAGCATAAAAGAAGGTGATACCTAGAACAACATTGTAGTCATTTGCTTGGATCGCACCGATATACAAGGTTCCAAGTCCCGGAATCGCAAAAGCTTTTTCAATTACCATACTGCCAGCAATCAAATCAATCATTAATGGTGCTAAAACCGTAATAACTGAAATCAAGGTGTTTCTAATGACATGGTGCGTAATTAGTTGCCACTTATTGATCCCTTTTGAATCAGCCAACCGATAATAATCTGAATTCATGATGGTTACTATGTCATTACGTACATACCGTTCAATACTTGCCATGGTGAATGTGCTTAAGGCAATTGTCGGTAAAACACTGGAAATAAAGGGCTGAGTTTGCTGGTAGGTTCCAGGGAAAATCTTTAACTTATATGCAAATAGCAGCGAGACGATCAGAGCCACTACAAAGTTGGGTAAACTTATTCCTAATACTGAAATACTCGTCATTAGGTTATCCCAAATTGTACCCTTTTTGATAGCTGCTAAGATACCCATCAAAAATCCTAGAAGTGATCCTAAAATAGTTGCCTGTATACCAATTTGTAACGAAACCGCAAAGTGCTGCAAAATCATTGTTGTAACTGGTGTATTTACTTGAACAGTATAAGATACACCGAAATCACCACTAAGCATATTCTTTAAATAGTTAAAAAATTGCATTGGAATAGGACCGTCCAGCCCATATTTGTGATTAAGGGCTGCGACTTGTGCGCGTGACATTTTCTCATCATTAAATGGAGACCCAGGCATTGCCTTCTCCATCACAAACAAAATCAAAGTAATTAAAAATAAAGTTATAATAGCAATCAAAATTCTCTTTAAGATATATTTTTTCAAGTTCATCCCTCCTTGCTTTCCATGTAGTCAAACAGGGCTGAGATAATGTCTCAGCCCTGTTATGACTTGGCTCAAATTATCACTTAATTGATGCATACTTGAAGAAGAATGGAACACCGGCAATATGCATTGGCAAATCTTTGATATTTGTCCTCTTCAGAACAGGTGCACCAACCTGGTACAGTGGTGGACAAGCGGCACTATCAATTAAAAGATTGTTGGCCTTCAGCAAAAGCTGGTATCTTTTAGCCTGGTCAGTCGTCTTATCTGACTGTGCCATTAATTGATCAAATTCAGAGTTGGCCCAGTGCCCATAATTACTATCATTCTTAGACTGGTACATACTCAAAATAGCAGTTGGATCAGCATAATCCGGTCCCCAACGAGTTAAAGTGGCGTCATAAGTACCTTTTGTCATTTTATTGAGACGGGTCTTCTTAGCTACTTGTTGCAAATCAATCTTCATCCCTGGAAGGTGTTTTTCAATTTGAGCTTTAATATAGGCAGCTACATTAGCATAAGCAGGATCACTGTCGTCATAAAGTAGTGTAAAAGTTCTAACCTTGGTTGAAGCTTTTGCCTTCTTCCAATACTTTTTGGCTAGATCAGGAGCATAATTTGATAAGTTAGTAGTTGACTCATCGGCGAAATCCTTATTATTAACCGGATTTTTAACCAAGTCCTTCATAACCATTGCATGAGCTGGAGACGAACCATCTTTCAGAATATGGGTAGTTATCTCCCGACGATTAATGCTGTAAGAAATAGCTTTACGCAGATCTTCATTATTCATTCCAGCTTTCTTAAGGTTAAACATGATGTACTGAGTGAAATTACCTACATCATTTTCAAAGCTTTTGTCTTTACGGTACTTAGCAACTAATTGTCCACTCAAATGAACATAATCAGCGCTGCCATTTTCATAAGCAATTGCTGCCTTTTCAGGATCTGTAATAATATCAAGCTTTACTTCTTTAATTTTGACATTTTTAGCGTCCCAATACTTTGGATTCTTAACTAATTGGATAGTATTATCTCCTAATTTCCAATCCTTAAGTTGATAAGGGCCTGAATATATTAGATGACCTGAATCCTGAGCAAATTTCTTACCAGTTTTTTCAAAATATTTCTGGTTAACGGGAGCAAAGTCACTAAAAGCTAATAGCTTATCCATATATGGAACGACATGATCCAGTTCAACTACCAATGTTCTTTTTCCGATCGCCCTTACACCTAATGATTCAACCGACTTTTTACCTGCAACAATATCATTAGCATTTTTTATACCGGCAGCACCGGGCTGGAAGTTAAAAGCCGAAGCAATTTTTGGATCTGACAATCGCCGCCAAGCAAAAACAAAGTCACTTGCCGTAACTGGATCACCATTTGACCACTTGGCATCTTTGCGAATCGTATAGGTCTTGGTTAAGCCGTGGTTGCTCGTCTTAACGTTAGCAGCAAGACCTAACCGCGGCTTGTCATTTGGATCAATGGTATATAACCCTTCATTCACATTTGCTACAACAGTAGATGAAGTGTTTTGATACGCTAAAATTGGGTCTAAAGAATCAACGGTTGCATTCTGAACCACAATAATTTTGTTCTGATTTTTCGTACCAGAATCCGAATTATTTTGACAGCCTGTTTGTAACATACCCAAGCATGCAATTGCAGCTGCTAAAAATTTTTTGCTTTTTTTCATAAATATCCCTCTTTTCTAAAAAGATTTTTGGTGACCGAAACCACCTGATAGCTGGCAAGTATTCGCAGCATTTTTGCTTGCTACTTCTGCAGCTTGAAGTAAATCATGCTGTTCAATATAGGAAACCAGAAAGCCGGCTATAAAACTATCACCTGCTCCCATCGTATCGATAATTTTAACTTTCTGGGGCTTTTGATAACATGAAGTTTTATCGGTTAATAAAAACGCCGGCTTTTCTCCTCTAGTAATTACTACAACCTGGGGGCCAAGGACTAAATACTTTTTCGAGAATGCAATAATCTGATCATCTTTTAAATCTGAACCTGAAAAGAAAGCGAAGTCAACATTGGGTAAGACCTTTTTAAAATATTCTTCATCACGAATATCTGAAAAATCAAAAGAAACTTTAACTTGCTGATGAAGTCGTGGCAAATATTCTTCAATACCCGAATCAATTCCAGCATGTACAACATCAAAATTAGCAATTTTTTTAAAATCAGACGCGGTTAGTATCAAAGAGAACAAGTGTAATGCTGAATTTTTGGGACCAGCATCAAAGGTTCTATCTCCTTCCGCAGTAATAAAAACACGCGGTTGAGCCGTCGGTGCGTATACCTTACGACAATTAACCATTTGAACATTTTCTTCTTTCAATGATTTTTTAATGTGATGGGCTCGATCATCATTACCCAGAATCCCCAAGTAGGCAGAAACTGCTGCACCGGCCTTTTTAGCATTGACAGCAACGTTAGCACAATTTCCGCCTGGAAAGTATAATCTTTCGTTGACGTAGGTGTCTGCTACATTATCACCTATTGCGATTAACTTCATTTTTACTACTTTCTAATAATCTAAGTGCCACATGTAACGCCGTACATCTAGCGAGTGTCCTCTTTCATAAGCAAAACCTTCAGCAAGTTGCCGGAATACGACACCAGAAAGAATTTGTGAATAGTATTCTTGAAAATCTGGATCAATCTCATGCAGATCAAACTCGGCATTATCAATCACGTAAACTTTATTACTATGTTTCTGGGCAAAATTAGAGACACGATGATCCATCTTCCTAGTAACTCCCATACCTTCACAAATAATAAAGGGGACATCAAAGTCAGTAATTTCAAAGGGACCGTGGAAGTATTCTCCAGAGTTAATGTAGCTGCTATTAATCCATTGCATTTCTTGAAGCCAGCAGGCTGAAAATGAATACACTTGACCCGCATTGATACCGGAACCGACTGCATAAATTAGCTTTTCTCGCTTCAATTCACTTGTCCACTTCTTGGTTGTAAGGTCAAACTGCTTTCTAGTTCTTGCCGCAATTTTTTCTAGGTTAGTAAGAGCAGACAAGCCTTTGTCAAATTTTGTGTCACCTGTTACTGCTTTCAACAAGCTAAAGACAAAACCATATAGTATTCCGGTGTTCAAATCAGCTGCATCTGTGCCCTTACCCCAGCTATAGTGCAAAGTATAATCAGAGTTCTTTTCCAAATCAGAATCTTGGGCAAAAGTAATCGCTACTGTCATTGCACCCTTTTCCCGAGCAAACTTAACTGCCTCATTAGTTTCAGGTGTGTTGCCCGAATGAGAACAAGTAACCACTATACTGTGTTTCCCTAGGTCATGTGGGTTACGGGTCGTAAATTCGCGTGCTGGTAAAACTGTTGCAGGAATGTCTGTCTCACGATTAATGATATATTCACCTGGCTGCAAGAAAGCCATCGATCCTCCACAAGCTGCAAAGTAGACGTGGTTAAGCCCTCCTAGTTTCTGGCTAGCCGCAACTGCTTTTTGGATTTCTCGTTGATATTCTTTCTTCATTTGTATTCCTTTCTTTTATATTGTTATATGATGTTATATAACAATATAAATGTAAAACTTTAATATGTCAATTATTTTCTTAAAATATTTTAATAACAATTACAGATAATAAATATTTTCTTAAACAAGCTTGTGAATTGTTATAGATTAATAAGTCAATACTGGGGAAACAAAAAATAAGCTTTCACAAATTGTGAAAACTTATTTAAATATATTATTTGATAATTTAAAGTTTAGCTTAGATGCCTGCCAATCTGGTTGCCAATTATCGACAAGGTAAAACAAACGATGAAGTATAAAACAGCCAGTGCCGCAAACATCGGCAAGATGTAGTTAGCGTTTTGCCCGTATATTACTTGCGCATGCTGCATCATCTCTGGCACTACGATAATCGTGGCTAGCGAGGTGTCCTTAATCAAAGAAACAAATTGGCTGATGATTGTCGGAATCATATTCTTATAGGCCTGGGGTAAAACCACATGCCACAGTGCTTGTCCAAAGGACATGCCGGTTGATCGTGCGCCTTCCATCTGACCATTTGGCACGGACTGGATACCTGAGCGCACTATCTCAGCAATCATGCTTGACTCAAAAACAGTCATCGCAATTATGGCTGCCGGAATTGTTTCTGGACGCAAACCAAAATTAGGCAGACCGAAGTAGGTGAAGAAGATAATCAGGAGCAACGGAACGTTGCGGATGATATCAATCACGAAGCCGACAATTTTGGAGAGGTACTTAATCTTAGAGTACCTGATAATTCCCAGAATTGAACCAAGAATAAAGCTCAAAACAACTGAGATTACCGAAATATAAATCGTCACCCAGAGGCCCATCAATAAAAAGCGGACGTTGAGCCAAGAAAAGGCATTAATCCAATTTTGCATTTTACCGTACCTCCTTCTAGGCTAACTTCTTTTCTAGGTGTTGCATATAATAGCTAAGCGGCAAGGTTACGATCAAGTATAAGATCCCAACTACCAAATAGCTATTAATTGTGTCAAAGGTTGCTGATGCAATTGAGTTGGCTTGATACATCAGGTCAAACCCAGCAACAAAAGCAAGTACTGACGAATTTTTAACCAAGTTAATGAACTGGTTGCCTAGTGGAGGAATCACAATCTTAAATGCCTGCGGCAATATAATGTAGCGCATTGCTTGCCAATAGGTCATGCCATTAGACCGGGCCCCCTCCATCTGACCACCAGAAACAGACTGGATGCCTGAGCGAATTGTTTCCGCAATAAAGGCAGAAGTATACAGCGTCAAGCCAATCGTTCCCGCAGTAAAACCGTTGATCTTAACAACATACAGCGGAATAACCAGGTAAAAGAACATTGTAATTACCAGCAAGGGAATATTCCGCAGAATTTCTACATATGCTCGTCCAATAAAACGTAGCGCCCGGTTGGGAACCACTTCCAAAATTGAAAAAATAGTCCCAATAATTAAACTGAAAAATAATGCAATCACGCTGGACAACACGGTCCAGCCCAGACCAACCAGCAGCTGGTCACTAAATTTAGCAAAGATATTAATCATTGGCGATACAGCTCCTTATACTTAAATCCTGGAACGTCGCCAAACCACTTCTTAATCAGGCGGTTATATTCACCGTTGTGCTGCATCTCAAGAACTGCCTTATCAACAGCCTTAGTAAATGAGGTTTGGCCCTTATTAACTGCTACACCGTAAGGCTCGACCGTAAAGGTTTTGCCGCGAACTTCATAGCCTGGATTTTGCACAGCTAGCCCAAACAAGATACCGTTATCAGTTGTTAACGCATCGCCTTGGCCAGACTTCAGTGCATTCATTGCCTGAGCATAATCTTGAAGCTCGATGACTTTGGCCTTGGGCGCAACCTTTTTGATGTTGTCAACCGAATTGGCCCCAACTACACCGATAACAGTCTTGCCGTTTAAGTCCTTGGTGCTTTTAATTGATGAATTTTTTGGTACTAACAAGGATTGACCTGCATCAAAATAAGATTTTGAAAACGAGATAGTCTTTTTCCGTTCTGGCGTAATAGACATCGTCGCAATTACTGCATCAACATTGCCATTTTTTAGCAATGGAATCCTTGATTGAGAAGTGGTGGTGACAAATTCAGCTCGACCTTTGGGCCCTAAAATATGTTTGGTAATGTGCTTGGCCATATCGACATCAAAGCCCTTTTGCTGGCCATCACGAACGTCGATTAAGCCGAACAGCTTAACATCACCTTTAACTCCCCATGTAATAGTGTTAGCTTGCTTAACATTTTCTAGAACAGACTGCTCTGCTAGGTTCTTGCCGCAGCCAGACAGTAAAAGCAAACACGCAAATAAGGGAAGTAGCCATAATTTCTTTTTCATCACCGGCCTCCTTAGTGCGAGATAATCTTACTCAAAAATTGCTGTGCCCGTTCAGTCTTAGGCTGCTTAAAGAAGCTCTCACTATCATCATCTTCAACAATTTGGCCCTTGTCCATAAAGATTACCCGGTTGGCAACTTCTTTGGCAAAGCCCATTTCGTGCGTCACGATTAGGGATGTCATACCGCTTTCTGCAGTTACCTTTCTGATAACTTGCAAAACATCATCGATCATTTCGGGGTCAAGGGCAGAAGTTGGTTCATCATACAAGATAAGTTTCGGTTGCATTGCCAGCGTTCTGGCAATTGCCACCCGTTGCTTTTGGCCACCCGAAATCTGTGCAGGCATATTGTGCGCCCACTTTTCCAGACCAACCATCTCAAGCAATTCAATCGCCCGTTTCTTGTTTTCTTCTTCGGGAATGTGACTCACGATTCGTGGTGCCAACATGATATTTTCAAGAACATCTTTATTTTTGTATAAATTAAAATGTTGAAATACCATTCCAACGTCACTGCGTAAAATATTCAAATTAGTTTTAGAATCAGAAAGATCATGCCCATTGACAATCAATTGGCCTTCCTGGATTGATTCCAAGCCGTTAACAGTACGAACCAGGGTACTCTTGCCTGAACCAGATGGCCCAATCAAAACCACCGTTTCGCCTTGATCAATCTCTAAATTAATGTCGTGCAGTGCATGAAAATGGCCATAATATTTTTGCACGTCATGGAATTCTATCATCGACATTGTTATCGCCCCTTTCATCTTCATTGCAATTAACTGCAAAGTAGTTGATATCTATTTTACTATACCTGTTAAGATTTTTAAAAGTTAAGCCATTCTTTTAACTAAAAATTATACAAAGAGGGTATTTTTCCCCCCCTCTAATCTTTTTATTATTGTGCTTCATCTATTCACTTGAAAGCAAGTAAAAAAGGTTCATCCCTTAAGATGAACCTCCCATTTAAGAACTTACTTCTGGCCTAAACGGCGCTGGCAGAACTTAACTATTTCTACAATAATAATCATGCAGACACCAGCAGCTAGAACAGTTAACCACTGTGGTCCGTTTAATTCAGTTACATCAAAGAACTTAGTCATAAAGGGCAATTCAACGGCTGCCATCACCAAACCTGATATTACAATCGCCCAATTAAACCACTTGTTGGACAGGGTCCGCCTGGAAAAGATGGACTGGTGAACATACTTAGAGTTGAA
The DNA here is from genome assembly GCF_059900865.1 of Lactobacillus sp. XV31L. Classification (NCBI taxonomy): domain Bacteria; kingdom Bacillati; phylum Bacillota; class Bacilli; order Lactobacillales; family Lactobacillaceae; genus Lactobacillus; species Lactobacillus sp. XV31L. The sequence goes on from NZ_JBWXGC010000004.1 coordinate 116,353, forward strand.
AGCGTGAAAGAGCTGGATCAGCCCCAAGGTCAAGAAGGCCATCGTCAATGCATCACCATGCTGCATGCTAGCACTGCCAACATGCGGGCCCAAGTTTAAGCCCAGCTGGTAAGTCGTCAAAACTAAGATGCTTTCCAGAATCCCCTGGTAAATAATTGAACTAGAAACGCCGCCACTGAAAAAGTTAGACTTCTTGCCTCGCGGCAGACGGTTCATTATCCCCTTTTCGACTGGTTCAAGTCCTAGAGCAATTGCTGGCAGTGTGTCAGTTACCAGATTAATCCACAATAATTGAACTGGGGCAAGAATATCCCAGCCCAGCATTGTCATCATAAAGACGGTTAAGACTTCGCCCACATTGCAGCTCATCAGGTACAGGATGGCCTTTTGAATATTGCTGAAAACTTTTCGTCCCTGCTTAACTGCTTCTACAATTGTAACAAAGTTATCGTCAGCCAGGATCATATCACTAGCACCTTTAGATACTTCAGTACCTGTGATTCCCATACCGATGCCAATGTCAGCTTGCTTTAGACTCGGGGCATCATTAACGCCATCACCGGTCATGGCTACAATCTTGCCTTGAGACTGCCAAGCCTTGACAATTCTAACCTTGTGCTCGGGCGAAACGCGAGCATAAACACTAAAGTCGCGCACGTGGTCCTTTAGAAAGTCGTCACTAAATTCATCTAGCTGTGCTCCTGTAACTACTCGTTCGTCTTGGCCTGGCTTTAATATGCCTAGACGCTCGGCAATTGCCTGCGCAGTTACCTGGAAGTCACCCGTTATCATGACTGTCCTGATACCTGCCTGGTGGGCTTCAACAATCGCTTCTTTGGCTTCTGGCCGTTCAGGATCAATCATGCCCACTAAACCAGCAAAGACCAAGTCGCTTTCAACATTATTAGTATCCGGATCATCATATAGACCGTCCGTAGTCTTATAGGCAAGTCCTAGGACACGCAGTGCCTTCTTGGCCATCTTTTGGTTAACAGCTAAAATTTCCTCTTGCTGCTTGGGCGTAATTGCTTTAACTTGGCCATCAACTGCTATTTTGTCAATTCGCTTTAACAATTGGTCCGGTGCACCCTTAACAGCAACAAAGTATCGGCCGTCCATCTGGTTGATTGTGCTCATCATTTTACGGCCCGAATCAAAGGGAACTTCTTGCAGTCGCTGGTGATTTTTGAGCAAATTGTGCACATCAATTTTTTGGTCCAAAGCATACTGAATCAGTGCTGTTTCAGTCGGATCACCCAATAGTTGGTCACTATCATCTAGCTTAGAATCATTCGCCAAGACCATTGCCAACAGGGCCGCGTTGTCTGCCTTAATTGCTTCGTTTGCCTGGTGGACCTTGCCATTATAATAAACCTGTTCCACTGTCATCTTGTTCTGTGTCAACGTTCCAGTCTTATCTGAACAAATAATATCGGTGGCACCTAGCGTTTCAACGGCTGGCAATTTACGTACAATTGACTTTTGGGCTGCCATTACCTGGGTGCCAAGCGCCAAGATGATTGTGACAATAGCGGGTAGCCCTTCTGGAATTGCGGCCACTGCAAGTGAAACAGCAACCAAAAACATGTCAATAGCCAGCTTGTCAGTCGGTTCTGTTCCTTTCTTAGTGAAAAAGCCCACAACAAAGACCACTGCGCAGATTAGCAAAATCATGATTGTCAAGGTCTTGCCCAACTGGTTCAAGTTGCGCTTTAGAGGTGTATCGGTTTCATCCGTGTTGTTAAGCATGGTGGCAATCTTGCCCACTTCAGTGTTCATCCCGGTTTGCACAACAATTCCTTCGCCGCGACCATAAGTAACATTGGTATTGGCAAAGACCATGTTAACCTGATCAGCCAGTGGCACCTTATCTTCTCCAATGACTGTTTCATCCTTGTCAACTGGTACTGATTCACCCGTTAAAGCTGACTCTTCAACTTTTAGACTTCTGGTGATTGCTAAGCGAAGGTCTGCAGGCACCACATCGCCCGCTTCAAGCAGGACAATGTCACCTGGTACCAGTTCGGTACTTGGAATCTCGACCACCTGGCCTTGCCGCCGCACATGGGCGTTTGGTGTCGCCATCTTCTTTAAGGCGTTAATCGCATCTTCTGAGCGAGTTTCTTGAAAAACCCCAAGAACAGCATTGAGGATGACAACAATCATAATAATTGCAGCATCCGTCCATTCACGAGCTACAAAGCCAGACAAGAGGGCCGCAATGATTAAGACAATAATCATAAAGTCCTTGAATTGGGCTAAAAAGCGCTGCCAGATACTGGTTTTCTTGCTTCCAGCTAGACTGTTTGAACCATACTTTTCCTGCAGCTGCTTCACCTGGTCTTGTGTTAATCCACTACTGCTTGATGTTGATAGTTCTTTTTCAACATCCTTGACTGCTTGCTGGTAAAAACTTTGCGCCATATTGACCTCCAAAAATAAAAAAAGAGACTTATGTGCTCAAACACACACAAGTCTCACTAATTAAGATAAGTCCAGAAGTATTCCTTCGGTTGTTGGGCTTATCGCAAGTAATTGCTGTTACTCCCTTGATGAACTTTATTATAAATAAAATCTCCCAAATTAACAAGGGCAAAACTTTAAAATGAATAAAACAGTCCCGCAAGCGCCCCATTGATGATGCTGACGCCTGTTGCAACTAAGAACAAGCGCAAGGCATGGCTGGCAATTGCTTCACCGTGCTCTTCATCCACCATCGTATGCATAATCCCCAAAGTTGTGCCTAAATTAGGGAGGTTGGCAAAGGAAATCAAAAAGACGCTAACGATAGCCTGTGTTTTGACCGGTACCGTGTTCATGTTAATCTGATTAATTGCCACAAAAATATTAGTAAAGGCTTTAGTTGCAAGGACTGTCCCTGCACTGACTGCTGAATGAAGGTCAATTCCCATCAAAAAGGCAATTGGTGCACAGACATACCCGATTAAAGCAGTTAATGTTTTTCCACAAATCGCCTTAAAAATGATGTTTACAAATGTAATCAAGGAGACAAAGCCGATAATTGATATTGAAATGTTGATAGCAAGTCGAAAGCCCAAATTCATGCTGTCAAGCAGACGCGTAATCAAAGACTTCTGATTATTGTCTTTAGTTGATATTTCGTAGTTAACCTGGCTAACATCATATGGAGCCACAATTTTAGCCACGATAATCGAAGTAAAGAGGTTGAGCACCAGGGCCACAATGATATATTCAGACTTGATAATGTGCATGTAGGAGGCCAGCATCGTCACCGTCGTGTTGGATAAAGTATAAATCGACAGAGTAAACAACTGGTTAGAGGACATGCTCTTCATTTGGTCCTTAAAAGGAACAAAGACTCCGTTGCTGACAAAAGGATAGCTCAAGATCGTGAAGGCGTTGATTTCATCAATGTGAAAGAGCTTTTTCAACACTTTGCCAACATATTTGATGATAAAGGGCAGAATCCGCAGATACTGCAAGAGTTCAATTAAGGCACAGATGAAGATTAGTGGCAACAGTACATCCAGAAAGAATTGCGAGGCTGCCGCTGGATTTTTAAGGTCACCAAAAACAAAGTTAACACCCTTGCTGCTTGAGGCACTAATAATATTTAAACTACCAGACAAGCCCTTGATAATCGAATTGCCGATTGAGGTTTTTAAAATCAAGAACAAAATCACTAGTTCGGTTATAAATAAAAACAAAATTGATTTATAGTCGATTTTTTTGCGATCAAAACTTACCCAGTAAAGTAATCCTAGTACTACTGCTATTCCAATTATTCCCATTATTATCTCCTTAACCTCGCTGCTTCAAGTAGTATGAGTACTGATCAACAATATTATCAACAAATTGGTCAGTCAGCCGGTATTCTGGCACCTCATATGAATTAGTCATAATCACAAAGTCTTGGGCTCCTTTGGGATAATCTTCCACTTTGATAGTCCATTCTTGTTTAAGCAGGGCCTGATATTCTGCCTGGGACAGGTGATAAATCCTGACACCGTATGGAATAGTGAAAGAATTAAGCACTGCCTGCCTTGTCTCGCCTTTTAAATTAATAAAAATCCCCATGTGCTTGCGGCCATATTTTGCTTGCAAAAACTCTGCTATATGACTCATGTCCAGCGGTTCTTTCAGCCACTTCTGATAAGCTGCCTCATTGTAAAAGCCACCTGATTGTCCAGGTAAAGTGCTCGTTGCGACTACTTCTTCTTGCCGCTTAACAATTTCTCCTTCTTCATTGAAGTCAAAAGCAAGGTGACCAAAGTGACTGCCCCGGTATCCGCACTGCACCACCAAGGTTTGATTAAGTTGGCCATGGTTAACGCGATGTTGGTGGCCGCAACTAAAGCCATCAATTCCCGGCGTTTGCGAAACTAGTTTGAAAGTTTCATCTTCACCAGTGGCATAATTAATCTCATTATGAGTTGCCAGATCGCGCTCCAGCCCGCCATGGTAGCCAACCAAGACAAGATCAACTTGCCCTTTTAAAGCTGCAACTTGTTTTTGCAGTTCAGGCAAGGCCTCCTTAACAACTACGTCCCGCGTCACGTCAAAATCGCTAATCATTGACATTTTACTAGTCAGCAGACCAATTACCCCAAGCTTAACGCCAGCTATTTCTTTGACAGCATACGGTGGAAAAATCAATTCACCATTTTCTGAAAAGACATTGCAGCAGACATAGTCAGCGTCTAAGTGCTTAACTTGTTCTCTTAAGTAAGCAAGGCCATGATCGAAGTCATGATTGCCTGGCACCATCACATCGAAGCCTACCTTATTGGCATAAGCTACTAAGGGCGAAAGCGGCATTTCATCCGTAAAAAAAGTCGTTAACGGGTTTCCAACAAAAAAATCTCCACTGTCCATTAGCAAGGCATTGGGGAATTTTTGCTTCAAGCCTTGCAGGGCTAATGCTGGTTGCTCGCCCTGGTTGGCAATAAAACCATGAAGGTCCGTTGTGGTTAACACATTGATTTGCTTAGTCATTGTTTTTCCTTTGCTCTAGTGTTACAGATAACTTTAACCAACGCTTTAATTTTATAATAAATCGGTTATAAGCAGCAATAAATTTTCAAAATTAGTCTGGCCCCAAATTGCTTTTAAGCAAGCAAAAAATCCCCTTAGGCTAACTGCGAAAAGGGGATTCTTATTGCTTGCGTCAAGAAAAGTTTTCTATTTTTACCTTAAACCAGTCCATTTCCAACCGGTCACTTCTGGCATATCCTTGCCATTGTCACGGATGTATTGGTGATGCTTGGCTAGCAGGTCATCCATCTGATTGACAAAACCAGCACTCTTGTCAGCAAAACGTGGCACGCTCAAGATAGCATCCTTGGCCAAGTGGAAGCGGTCAAGCTCATTGACCACCCGCATATCAAACGGGGTGGTAATATCGCCTTCTTCTTCATAGCAGTGAATGTGAACATTGCTGCGCTTGCGACCAAACCAGATTGACTCCATCATTGCCTTGTAGCCATGCCAAGCAAAGATCACAGGTACATCACTTGGGAACAACCGGTCAAACTCTTCATCAGAAATTGCTTCTGGATTGTCTTTGGTGTTAATCAGCTTCATCACATCAATTACGTTAATGTAACGAAGCTTGAGGTCTGGGAAGCTTTGATGCAAAAGATCAATCGCAGCCAATGACTCCATTGTCGGCTCTGTCTCCGTTGAGGCAAAGACCAGGTCAGGCTTAGCATTCTGGTCAGTTGAGGCCCAGTCAATGTAGGAAAGCCCATGGTTTGCGATCTTGGTGGCTTCGTCAATAGTGAACCATTGCGGACGCAATTGCTTGGAAGTTACCAGGATGTTGATGCATTCACGATCGCTGAAGGCCTTTTGAGAGACTGCTAACAGCGAATTAGTATCTGCTGGCAGGTATTCGTGAACCAGGTCTGGACGGTTCTTTTCATACATATGAGTCAAGATACCAGGATCTTGGTGAGTATAGCCGTTGTGGTCCTGTTGGAAAACAGTTGAAGTAGCAACGAAGTTAAGAGACGGATAATCCTTGCGCCAGTATTGTTCCTTGGCCTTTCTCAACCACTTCATATGCTGCGTTAGCATTGAATCCACTACCCGACCAAATGCCTCATAAGTAGCAAAGAAGCCATGGCGTCCTGACAAAACATAGCCTTCAAGCCAACCTTCATCTTGGTGTTCAGACAATTGTGAATCAATCAAGCGTCCGCTTGGCGCTAGGTTTTCATCATTAGGCGTGTGAACCGAACTTTCCCATTGCCGTTTTTGTTCATCAATAAACTTAAACAAGCGATTTGACTTAGCCTCATCTGGGCCAAAGCCGCGAAAATTCGTTGGATTCTTTTCAGCAACTTCATTCAGGTACTTGGCCCATTCAGTCATATCTTCTGCTTCCACTGAACCTGGCTGGTCAAACTTGAGCGCAAACTTACGGTAGTCTGGTAAACTGAGCCGCTTTGCATCCTTGCCGCCATTAGTGATTGGATTGACCGCCATCCTAAGTTCACCATCAACGTTATCTTCTTTAACTATTGCAGTTGGGTGTCCTTTTTCGTCAAATAGTTCTTCTGGTCGGTAGGACTTCAGCCAGTTAATGAGCATGTCCTTGTGTTCCATGTCATCTTGATCAACTGGAATTGGAATCTGGTGAGCTCTAAATGAATTTTCAATCGGATTGCCCTCAAGGTCAGCCTTTGGTCCTGTCCAACCCTTAGGCACACGGAAAATGATCATTGGCCAGTGGGGCAAGGTAGCATCATTGTTCTTGCGTGCATTTGCTTGAATCGCCTTGATCTCTTCAATTACGGTGTCCATCAACTGGGCCATTTCTTGATGCACTTGCATGTGGTCCTTGTAGCCTGCAAATTCACCACCCTGGTATGCGGAAATGATGTAAGGATGCCAGCCCATGCCCTCGAAGTACTTGGTTAGTTCTTCATCAGTCATTCTTGAAACAATGGTCGGGTTAGAGATCTTGAAGCCATTAATCTGCAGAATTGGTAAAACGGCACCATCTTTAATCGGATTGATAAACTTGTCACTGAACCAGCTGGTAGCCAGCGGGCCCGTTTCAGCCTCTCCATCCCCTATTTCAACAGCGGCAATAACATCTGGATTATCCAAAATTGCACCAGTACCATGAGATAGAGAATATCCCAATTCGCCGCCTTCATGTAGTGATCCGGGCGTCTCTGGGGCTGCATGCGAAGCCGACCCACCAGGAAAACTGAACCGTTTAAATAACTTGGCCATTCCTTCTTCATCTTGTTGAATTTCTGGATATAGTTCACTGTATGAACCATCAAGGTATGAATTAGAAACCATCACTTGGCCGCCGTGACCAGAACCTTCAATGTAAAACATGTCCAAATTGTACTTGTTAATTACCCGGTTCAAGTGGGCATAAATAAAGTTTTGTGGTGAAATAGTCCCCCAGTGACCAATTGGCTTGGGTTTAACTTCACTGGCTTTGAGTTCATGCTTTAATAATGGATTACCCATCAAGAAGAGCTGTCCAACAGATAGATAGTTGGCGGCACGCCAGTGTGCGTCAACACTTTTTAAAAATTCTTGTGAATCATAATCAATTGCCATTTTAATTCTCCCTTTAATTATTAATTATTTGCTTCGGCTTTAAGACTATTATAACAAGATCTCGATAAAGCTCAACCATTTAGCAAATTGGTACGTTCCACTTCAGAATATATGGCAGATATTCTTTACACTTCAGTGTTTTTATGCTCAAGTACTGATTTAAAATCAAATATGCTGACACAATCATTAATTTATGCAGATCAAAATGTTAAATTAGTTGCAGGAGAGGAAAAATGACACAAGCAGAACAGATACGCCAGATTAAGCAGCTTTTAGAGCAAAAGCACCACTTGGTTACTAGAGAATTAGCTCATTATTTTAACGTTTCATTCGATACTGCTCGCCGTGACGTTTTGCATCTGACCTCAACGGGCCAAGCATTCATGGTGGTTTAATCGCCAACAGGCAAGATGACGTGCCTGGCTTCTTAACTAGAAATCAAATTGCCTCGCCCTTAAAAACAAAGATGGCGCAAATGGCCCAACGCTTTGTTCACCCTAACCAATGTGACTTTATCGGTCCCTCAACTACTCTTAAAAAGTTGTGTGAACTGATTAATGGGGGAGACATGCAGATCGTCACCAATTCAATTGACAATTCCCTTGAATTAATGCGTTCTAGCTTGCCTCAGGTGCGTTTGCTCGGCGGAAAGATTGATAAGGAGCACCGATTTAACTACTCTATTACATCAATAGAAACGCTAAAGCGAATGAGTTTTAATACTGCCTTCATTGGTACTTCCAATGTTAAAAGCGATGGCATTTACCTTACTAAGATGAGTGACTCAGAGTTAATCCGGGTAGCTGCTTCAAGGGCAAGGCAAGTTGTAGTCGTTGCAGAACAGTATAAGTTTGCCAGTCAAAACACTTCTCCATACATGTCAATTCCCTTGAGCCAAATTGACGTCCTCATCACGGATGTTCCTTTGCCCCAAGAGCTCAGGAAAAACTTTGCCGCCAAAACGCAAATTATTCCAGTATTAAAGGAGTGATGTCATGACCAACTTTTTTATTAGTAGTTCGACCCCAAAAAAGAACCAGCTAAATAAAGAAGTGTATCAAGATCTAGACCAGTTTTACCGTAGTTTTTTTGCTAGTATCTATAATGAATTGAATATTGCTAAATATAAGCCTATTCGAGATGCAGTTGGACTTGTGCTACGCAAATTTGAAAAATGCGACCACCCGCTAGATTATGCGGGCAAGTTAGTCATGTATATTCAAGCGCATACGGTGTTGAACCATGTACGTTTGACCGGCCGCCAGCGCAAACTACTGCGTAGGGTGGCGGACAAGACCAAGAAAATCAATTTGAACTTTGTCTACACTGGTCCAATTACAGATGCTAAACAGTTTTTAAATATTTAGACTTGCTCTTTTAATTTAGAATATATCCAAAAAATGGACTCACAAGGAGTCCATTTTTTTATTTATTTAAATTTACAAACGTGTTGAATTTCATGTACTGGTAATGGATTCTCATGGTTGAAACTTCAAACGGCGTTCCATCATCTAAAAAGAAAATCCCTTCCATAACGCCCACTGGTTCAGTTGCTGTTAAATTTAGGCGCTCCTGGTCCTCCTTGCTAGAAGGCTCAACCGTAATATTGAGAAAGGACTTGGTAACCACCTTGTTCTGCGTGTCTTCCAGGTAATTGAATAGCGACTTCTTCAAGTGTTCCGGCTTTAGTTCCGGTACGATCTTAATTGGCAAGTAGCCCGTCTCAATCAAAAATGGATGCTCATCCAACAGTCGCAGGCGGTGAAATTCATAGACAAAGTCGCTGGCATTGAGAAAAAGATCTTGTGCGATTCCTTCTGGTGCCTTAATCACGTTAAAATCAAGCAGCTTAATGCTCGGCGTTTTGCCAGGAATCTTCAAACTATCAGTTAAACCCAGGTTCGAGCCCTCATATCGAAAGAGAGACTGGTTCTTCAAGTAAAGCGGGTTAATAAAGGTGCCACTGCCCCGCTTTTTAAAGACAATACCTTGTTGCGAAAGTTGTTCCATTGCCCGTTTCATTGAAGAACGACTAACCTGGTAGTAGTCTGCCAGACTACGTTCGTCAGGAAGACGCATCCCATCGTACTTATTGTCCAAAATATTTTGCTTAATATCGTGCATCACCGTACGATAAACGAAATCTGCCATTATCTACCTCAACTGATTTGCCTTTTTAATTGCCGTAACAAACCACTTGGCAAAAGTTTCTTGATCAATCTTGACCCCAACCTGGGCGTTAGCAGGTTGACCAAAGAAGTTGTCAAAGTCAATTACTGATGCCCCATAGCTGCTTGGGCTCTTGGTATCGATAGATACGTATGCAGGCTTGAAGGTATACATTTCTGGGTTAAGCAGCATACCAGCAGCCAAAGCATCATATATTTCTCGTCCATCAGTGTCGGTCTTATCTTGCAAGCTAGTCAAAATATGGTAGAGCATGTCACCAGTTGTGCCCAAGTCTTTGAGTTCAAGCAGCGTGTCTTGCGTGACGAAAGCCTGGTGGCCTAACTCAAGTGGTGCAAGCAAGATTTTAATCCCACTTGAAAAAACGATTTGAGCTGCCTCCGGGTCGCCTGCAACATTATATTCGCTGTACGGGCCCCAATTGCCGCGACCAATCGCTCCGCCCATAATCACCAGTTGGTCGATCTTATCCAGGTCTTCTGGAAATTGCCGAAAATATAGTGCAAAGTCAGTTGCAGGACCAATCTGCATTAAAGTTACCTTCTCTGCGCTATTAGTCACAACTTCATGGATTGCATCTGCTGCAAGTCCCGGTTTCAGCAAACTGAGGTCTGGAGCAGGAAATTCATAGCCCGCCAAGCCGCTCTTGCCGTGAACATCAGAAGCATCAATTGCTTCTCGAAGCAAGGGCAGGGCTGCTCCTTTGACAACGGGCACTTGCGTCTTTAAGAAGGCTTCTATTTTCAATGTGTTAGCCAAAGTCTTATTTAGGGGAACATTGCCCCAAGTGGCTGCCAGCAGTTTAACGTCAAGTTGCTGGGCAAACAATGCAATCGTAATTGCAACTACGTCATCAATGCCAGGATCAGTACTAATAATTAGCGGTTTTTTCGTCATGGGATTTCCTCTTTAATAAAGTTTCTAAGACCATCATACCAAATCTGAACCTTACTTGTCTTTTTTTACCACCATAATAGGATATAGTAGCCCGATTCAGCCACTGCGTGCTTGCTTTATCCCAGTATTAGTTTTTACTTCGGTCTTCGATTTCACCGTTAGCGTGAGCAATAATCACCTCATCGCACATATCAAGAAAAAGCCCATGTTCGACAACACCAACCGTATGATCAAGAAAGTCTGCCAACCCCCTTGGCACAGGAATCGGGTCAACATGCAGATCAATAATATAATTACCATAGTGCGTAACAAAGCGTTTGCCACCAGCTTGGCGCCATGCAGGGTTGAGTCCTTCTTCTTGAAAGCGCCGAAAATTCTGTTCACATGAAATCGGTAAGACTTCAACTGGCAAGGCAAAGCCGCCCAAGCGGTCAACTAACTTGGATTCATCAACAATCCACATTACCCGTCGGGAATTGACTGCCACGTTCTTTTCCATAGTTAACGCGCCGCCGCCGCCCTTGATTCCATCAAAGTTGGCAGCAAAACGGTCGGCACCATCAATTGTCAAATCGAGCTGGTCAATTGCAGCTAGGTCATCAACTTCAAATCCCCAAGATTGTAACTGTTCCTTGCTTCTGCTAGACGTTGTAACAATCGCACCTAGCTTTAGCCCCTCTTCTTTTTTGCGCCTGCCTAATTCATCGATTAAGAAGGACACAGTTGAACCCGTGCCGACTCCTAATTTCATTTTTGGCTTAACTAAACTGGCTGCTTTAACTGCAGCCTGTTTTTTTAATTCGTCTTGTTCTTTTTGGTCCATCTATTTGCTCTCTTTTCACTATTTATCCGTAACTTGTAAATTAATTTTATTATAGCAAAAATCAACTTTTAATGAAGCAAGAAAAAAGACAGTGTTGTGCACTGCCTTCAAAAAATATTTTGCTATTCCTTATTCAGGATCAATTTCAGGAGCCTTGTTGATTTCACCTGACATCATCCAGATTCGCTTCTCCACATCAGTGTGGAAACCGGTCAACATGTCATTAGTTGAGTAGTCGCCCTCTTTATCACTGACCTTGATGCCCTTTTCATAGAGTTGGTCCAAGTAATGGTAACCAGCGATGATTTTGCCATAACGCTCATCGATCGTTTCATTCCAGTTTGCCTTTTCATCTTTGATCTTGGTCTTGGCTGCAATTTCACTTAAGGTTGAAACAGGTGAGCCATCCAGAGTAATCAAACGTTCTGACACCTGATCAAGTTGGTCAGCTAATTCATCCATTACCTTGTCTAAATATGGGTGCAACTTTAAAAAGCGGTTGCCGCGCATATACCAGTGATGTTGGTGAACAATCATGTGCATCTGGGTTAGATCTGCAACTAATTGGTTTAATACTTCTTTTGTTTTGGGATATTTCATTTAAATGCCTCCACTAAAATAACTTCTTCACAATTCATCATAGCAGGAAGGCACATGATTTTCCAAGATTTAGATTTTTAAATTCATCACTTATTTATATTTCTATACAATCAGTTAAAAAACTATTTAGTGGCAGCTCCTTCTTTTTCCTGTTTTAAGAGCGTATTATCATAGTGCTTGATGAATGGATACCACACCAGGAAGGCTACCAGAGCTGAAACAATGGCCAACACGCCACCCTTCCAACTGGTTGTTGCAATAAGACCACCTAATCCAACTGGAGTTGGCCAAGGTTGCTGTGCTCTGATTACTGGTACAATGTGCAAAATAATAGCCAAGTATGTCACAATACTTGAAGCCATTGGTGCTAAAACAAACGGAATCATCAAGTCAATATTATAAACAATTGGTAATCCAAAGAGAATTGGCTCATTAATATTAAAAAATGCAGGAACAATTTCAACCTTTCCTAATTCCTTGAGTTGTGCTGATCTTGCTCTCGCAACTAGCCAAATTGCGAGTCCTAAGGTTGCTCCAGAACCACCAATAGTAATAAAGGCATTCAAAATCTCACCTGCAAAAACATGATGAGCACCTTGAATATTGGTATTCATGTTAGCTAGCACAATGGGTGAATAAAACGAGCTAATAATGGTTGCTCCATGAATGCCAAACCACCACAAAAAGTGAATCAGAAATACAATAACTAGAAATCCCCACCACGTATCAGCAATATCGCTAATAAAGGAAAACGGAATAAATAAAAGATTAAACAAGTCCGTGCCCGCCAGGACCAATGCAATATTAATAGATGCAACCAAAACCGCAACACAAACTGCTGGAATCAAAGCACTAAATGAATTGGCTACTCCAGATGGTACTGAAGAAGGCATTTTATCTGCCAGTTGTGTTTAACAGTATAACGATATACCTGAACTGTCAGCCAGGCAATTACTAAGCCAACAAAAATTCCCACAGCACCAATTCGATAAATACCATTAGTCGAAGCTTCATAACCACCAGCAACCATCTTAGCTTTGGTAAAGGTCTGGACAAACTCAACATGACCATTTTTCCATACCAATTCTGCAACTGTGATGAAGAAACCCATCAAAAACATCATTAAGCCATTCATTGGTACTAGGTTAATATGTTCTTCTTCTTGGTAAATTTTCGTATACGAATATGCAAAAGTGCCTGCAAAAACCAAGGCAATAATTCCCATTGTGGCATTGTAAACAGATTGGAATAAGTTAGTAAACCGTCCAAACGTTGACGCATAAAAGCTTACAAAACTAGGTACATTAATTACCTGTGGTAAGACAGTTAAAATCAAGAAAAACGATCCTACAATCGAAAATGAAATAACACTATAACCAGCGTCCATAATTGCACGTACAAATCTTGTACTAGCAAACTTACCAGCCGCAGCTCCTATTCGATCTTTAAATGATCTAGTACTTTCTTCACTCATCTGTCAAACTCCTTTAAAAATAAAAATATATCCATGTAACCCTTTAAAAGATTTACCATATTCTAATATATTTATTCCAAAATTGAAAGCGCTATTTTTATCCCTGAATGTTGAAATTACTTTTATGTATCTATCTCTATTTTTTCCAATGCGTTTTATCCTTGATAAACATAAGCAGCACAAGACTATACCTATTAAAAACATACTCCAGAGTAGATACTTAGTTTGGGTATTTGTGATAAAAGGAAGTAATTCTTGTTTTACTGGAAGCAACGAACAAATAGTAAGTACAATATTAAAGACCAGTTGAATCTTAAAATAAACACGTGCAAGCGGCAGATCTGACTTACGATTATGCATCTTAGTTAGCTGTTCAATTGCAACTATTCCTACTACAGCGTCATTATTCCAGCTACTATTACACCAATCCATTTTTGATATTGGATTAAAATTAAGAGCCAGAATAAGTTGGCAAACAAGAAAATTGTTACGATGTAGCGAATCATTATATATCGACTGAAATAAAGATATTTAATACTTTCTTTGTCCCTATTTCTTTCATACTTTTGCTTAAATGATTTTGCTTTAGACATTTTAATCCCTTGTAATGATGAAGATCTTATTAATTACCTATCACCATTATAACTGTTTTTATTATCAAAAAATATTTTTGTTAGCTTGCTGATTGGTTTCTAATAAGTATAAACTATAAGTTAATAACGCTAACAACTATATTAGAAAAGGAGCATAAAATGTATTCTGCAAAAATGCCTAAGGGCTTTTTATGGGGCGGGACCGTCGCTGCTCACCAATTAGAAGGTGCCTGGGACATCGATGGCAAGGGAGTATCCGTTGCCGACGTGATGACAGTTGGCTCAGCCACTCAACCACGTGAGATCACTGATGGCGTAATACCTGGGAAAAACTACCCCAACCATTCTGCAATTGATTTTTACCACCACTATCAAGAAGATATTAAACTGATGGCCGAAATGGGTTTTAAGGCCTTTAGAACTTCGATTGCCTGGACGGGATCTTCCCTAATGGTGATGAAGCAGAACCTAATGAAGCGGGCTTGAAGTTTTACGATGACTTGTTTGACACCTGCCACCACTATGGCATTGAGCCCGTAATTACTCTTTCTCATTTTGAAATTCCCTACCATTTAGTGAAGCAATATAATGGCTTTACTAATCGCAAGCTGATTGATTACTTTATTCGCTTTGCCACGGTTTGTTTCAAACGCTACCAAAATAAGGTCAAGTACTGGATGACCTTTAACGAAATTGACAACCAAGCTGCCTACAATAATGACTTCTTGATGGCTACCAATTCCGGCATTATCTTAAAGGGATTGTCTAACTAAGAGAAAGAAGCTGCTATGTACCAAGCAGCCCACTATGAACTAGTGGCATCTGCCTTAGCAGTTAAAGTTGGTCATAAAATTAACCCCGACTTTCAAATTGGCTGCATGATTAACTATTCCCCTGTTCGTCCGCTCACACCTTCTTCTGCGGACGTGCTTTTAGCTGATAAGTATGAACAACGGCGTGACTGGTTCTCAGATGTTCATGTTTTGGGCAAATATCCTAAGGAAGTTGAGGCATACATCAACCGTAAAGGGTTCCGACCTGATATTACTGATGAAGACCGGATTATTTTAGAAGGAGGAACAGTTGATTATGTCGCCTTTAGCTACTACCAAACTACTACTGTTTCTGCCCAGATGGTGGAAGCAGATAAGCTGACTGACTTGTCTAAGGCAGTTGCACCCAACCCAACTCTTGAACGCAGCGACTGGGGTTGGGAAATTGATCCAGTTGGCTTAAGAGTAGCCCTCAATCACTTGACTTACCGCTACCATAAACCTCTGTTTATCGTTGAAAACGGACTTGGTGCCTATGACAAGGTAGAAGAAGACGGCAGCATTCATGATGACTACCGGGTTGACTACTTGAGAAAGCATATTTCTGAAATGGAAAAGGCCGTTGAACTTGACGGCGTTAACCTGATGGGCTACCTGCCTTGGGGACCAATTGACCTTGTTTCTGCTGGTACTGGACAAATGGACAAGCGATATGGCTTTATCTATGTTGACAAGAACGATGCTGGCACCGGAACTCTAAAGCGGTCTCGTAAGGACTCCTTCTTCTGGTACCAAAAGGTAATTTCTTCCAATGGTGCCGATTTAGACTTGGTCATATTACACAAACAAAAAGGATTGATGAATAACGGTTAAACGTTGATCTATCAATCCTTTTCAATTATGAAAAACTTAACTTCAAGTAAAAGCGTGTACTTCTGCTTGTTCACAATTTATTTTTTCAAGGTACCAGTCTTGTATAGTTTCTCATACAGGTCAACCATTTCACCAGCCAGGTCCCGGAAGGTAATTGCATTCATCAAGTGATCTTGTGAATGAACCACTAGCAGGGTGACCTTGGTGTGGTCACCTTGGGCTTCCTTAGTCAACATACCTGTTTGCGAATTGTGGGCATCAGTCAACGACTCATCAGCTTCTTTGAGCTTTGCCCGGGCACCTTCGATGTCACCAGCTTTGGCGCAACGAATTGCTTCAAAGGCAAGGCTCTTGGCATTGCCACCATTAGCAATTAGTCCCATTGCAGCTTGCAAGGTTTCTTCTTCTTTTTCTGCCATCTTAACCTCCTAATTAACCGTTAATCAGGTCTTCAGCCTGCTGTAAGACCTTCTTGCCGTCCATCATTCCATAAGCACGCATATCAATTACGCCCAAGGGAATATCTTTGCCGTCTTGACCCTGGCCCTTGACCTTGTTCTTAAAGTCATTTTCCATGTAGCGGACTTGTGGCCCAAGCAAAATACAGTCTAAATCATCTTGTTCAATGTGACTGTCAGCTTCTGCAGCAGGAACTGCAAAAATTTTGGCATCAATGCCCTCTTCTTCAGCCGCCTTTTGCATCTTGGTGACCAATAGTGAAGTACTCATTCCAGCGCTGCAATTCAGCATAATTGTTTGTTTTACCATAGTAATCTGCTCCTTTAATAATTTATAATACTTATAGAATTTATTATAGCACTTATTACGGTAGCGCTTTCTAAAAAATACTTAATTATTGTCTAGTCCAATTTTTGCCTTTGCATACAAAAAGCCAGCCTTTTAAAGCTGACTCATAAGATTAAAGAACGACCTTGCCAAGACCGATTAGACAAGAGAGGATCCCTGTTAGCACCAGTCCTACGCCAAAGACCGCTGAAAACCACATTGCCATAGGTGCAAAACCGTTGTCTGTACCATTTTTCAGAATACCTTTACTATAGATTATGCTATTTCTTACCTGTAATAGCCCAAGAGCCACAAACACACAGGCAGCGGTTAGATAGAAAGCACTACTCGTAAAAAAGTTTGCCATTTTGATTGCCTTCTTAATCGATTAAGTTGATACAATAAAGCGTTTTCAAATATTTAATTATATTATAACACCTTTTATCAAGAAAGAGCCAGTTCCACTTCAGAGACTTTTGGTTTTTTTGCAAGCTAATAATTCAATAGTCGGTAATAACGCCTTGTTTTAGCTGACCTACCTGTTTTTACAGAATACATGTTAAACAAGGTATCAAAGTAATGATTAAGTGCATATGCTTCTGTAAACACTCTTAGATCATCATCAAATGCATCTAAATCAAATGTCTTCAAATCAATTATTAAGGGATCTTTGGCGAACTGTTTAACAAATTCAACGACTCGCAGATCTTCTTGCCTGTTTTCTTTGCTATTGACTACAACACTAACACTTTGAGTATTATCAACAATTTCAAATGGTCCGTGGAAAAATTCTCCAGAATTGGTAGCCTGTGCCTTAATGTGCTGAATTTCTTCTAACAAGTAGTTTGCAAAGCAGCAAACTTCGCCCCACACTGTTCCAGAACCAATCCACATTTGTGTTTCTTTGATATTAGTATTATTAACATGGTTCAAGGCTACCGGAACAAGCTCTTCAATTCCTGCTGCTATTTTAAAGCCAATTTCTGAAAGCTGTTCTTTTTTATCTGCTAAGCTGCTCTTGCTTTTCGTTTTACCAAAATTATTCAAAAACCAGCCAAGTTCAACTAAATTTGCGTCAGTATCAAATGACTTAATTCGGAAATCAAGCAAATTTTTCTTTTCTAGGCTACTATTATCATCACCTACAAAACTACCAATTATACAATCTGGAACAGTTCGTCTAATTTGCGCAAGTGCAGACACTAATTCCTCTGTTTCTCCAGTTTTTGTTCCAGCTAGAATTAAGGAGTTTTCACTTATATCTTCATAGTATAAGTCATCAAGTTCTTCTGGCGTTGTAATCATAAAAGGAATATTCAAACGCTTAAACATTAATGGCCTCAAGTTTACAAACTTAGTATAGGAACCACCACAACCAGTAAAGAAAATATTCTTAATATTTTTTTCTTTCAATTTTAACAGAATTTCATCAACATGATCTAATTCAGCTACTGCAGAATTATAATTATTTAAGAATTCATTTTTATCAAAGTACATTGTTTTCTCCTAAAAATTAAGGCTTCAAGAAGCCACAAAAAGTGCCAAGTATACTAATTGCCAAAATAGCTAGTAGAATCCACATCATTTTGACATGTTTCTTTTTCAGTAGCCAAGCAATCAAGAAGGTAATAGCTAGTGGTAGCATATCTGGCATAATCGAATTCAGTAAGGATTGAATCGTCTCAGGATTCTTGCCACCGCTGAGCTGTACCGGGATATTAATAACAACCATTGAGGCTACCATGGCTCCAATTACTGTGTTACCCAGAATGTTAATTGCGTAGGTAATTGAATTCATTAACCCATCTGCCATCTTGTCCACAAATGTGGTACCCAATTCGTAGCCCCACATCGTCCCATAGTACCTAACCAGCAGGTTGGGAATATTGTAAATTAAGATGAATAGAATTGGTCCAAGTATACTTCCTTTTTGTGCTAAAGAAATTCCTACACCACTAGCAATGATTCTCAAACTTCCCCAAAAAATAGAATCACCGATTCCTGAAAGTGGTCCCATCAATCCAGTTTTCATAGAATTGATTGCACTAGGATCAAAATTTGGATCACTTGCGTTTTTTTCCTCCATCGATGCTAACACACCAGCAATGAAGGGTGACGTGGCCGAAGTACAATTAAAGAATTCAAGATGTCTTTTAATTGCCTCTTTTCTATCTTCTTTTTTGCTATAAAGCTTATTGATGATCCCCGACATCGTGTAAGCAAATCCCATGCTCATCATACGCTCATAATTAAATGAGCCTTCCATTGGCATACTACGCCAAAAAATACCCTTCAAATCTTTTTTAGTAAGCTTTTTATCATTGTTCTCTTTTGAGCTAAAAGTCATCTTCTTGAACCTCCCTTGTTGGCGTTGAACCATTTCCAGCATTGTTATGAATCTCTGTCATTATCAAATACATAATTCCGGCAAAGATTGCACCAACAATTGAAGCGGCAATCATATCAAGTTTTAAATAAGCTGCACACATGAACCCAATAAAGAAAAAAGGTGCCACTTTTTTGGAAAAGGTCATATTAATTAACATTGCAAACCCAACAGCTGGCAAAATTTCTGTTGCAACTGTAATTCCATCAATTAAAGCTTGAGGAATCAGCTTAACAAACTCGCTAACCAGGTTACTCCCTAAAGCAAATGAAATAGTGGTAACTAATGCCATTAACAAAACACGCGCAAGTGAAGCCCAAATGTGCATATTGCCAGCTTTAATAACCTCGCCTTGGTCCGCGTATTTATCAGCTTTATGAGCCATAGCTGGAAAAATCACCACATATAGCAAATTCTTTACTAATAAGCCTAAAGTGGCAATTGGAAGCACTAAAGTTAATGCTACACTTACCCCATAACCATTCTTTAAGGCTAAAGCTGTAGCTAAGATGCCTCCTATAATTTCATCTGGAGGAACAGTGGCTCCAACACCCATCAAACCCAAAAAGGCTAATTCGAGTGTCGCTCCGATTATCAATCCCTGGTGAACATCACCAAAAATCAAGCCGATAAATAGACAGGTTACAATTGGCCGTCCCAAAAATGATGAGCCCAAAAAATCTTGCATATTAGCAATCAAAGAAACTAGAAATATTCCCAAAATTTGTATAGCCATGATTTACTCCTTATTTAATCAATGAAGAAAATTCAGTATCTGGGTCTCCAGGAGCTTGTTTAACCAGAACCTTAACGCCCTTTTGCTCAAGTTCTGTTAATTGCTCAATATCTTTTTGAGTTACATATACTGATTTTGCAATGTTCTGAGCGTTTTCTTTTTCACTAGCCAAGCCCAAATCAATTAATTTTATTTCTGGAACAAGCTGGGCCAAACGATACGCATCATTAATTGTTTCAACAACAATAAAAACGCGATACTTGTCTGTCACTCCACTAGCTATAGCTTTAGCAGAATCATCAATCGTTTTAAATATTAATTTTGCATTGTCTGGTTTAGCTAGTTGAAATGTTTTCTTGCGAAAGGTATCGTTAGCTACTTCATCATTTGCCAGCAAAATCGCATTTGCAGATAGATTATTGGTCCACGCAAAGGCAACCTGGCCATGTAACAGTCTATAATCTATCCTTGTCATAACTATCATAAATGTAAAACCTCTTTCTCCTAAAAATCGTCTTCTTCAGTACTATCTTTGAGTTTAACTACTTGTAATCCCTGTCTTCCTACAGCAATAAGATCAGCCAGCTTATTTTGGATGTCACTTATGGTTAAGTCTGAACTTGAACTCGCAAACGTTGCAAGTTCTAAAACAAATGGCAAATTCATCCCAGCCACAAGTATGTAATTAGGATTTTGGGTTACAAATTCTACTAATTCGTTGTTGACTGAGCCGCCCATGACATCAGATAAAAAAATAATCTGTTGTTCAGAAATTGGTTCAATTGTCTTACGTAATTGGTCGCTAAAATTGCTATCATCTTGTAGATAAGCCGTAATGTAATGTACGTTATCCTGTTTACCCATAATCAATGAAAGCGTATCGTACATCCCCTTAGCCAAGTTTGAATGACTCGCCAAAACTATCTCCACGATATTTATCCTCCTTTTATTTCCTACAAGAATAAATTTAATACTTATAATTTCTTTATGCAATACAAAAAGGAACCGCTTACTGAAACAGTTCCTTTTTTGCAACCAATTTTGCAACCAATTTATCTTTTTACATTAATTTTATAGCTAATATAGTCTGGGTTATACCACGATTTAGTAAACTCAACCATTTCTTTTTTTGCAGTAAAACCTCGATATTCTAAATATAGTAAATAGGTATATTTTGCCCGGTCTAACTTGATATTTTCTGCGACCACCTCATTATCTGTGATTGCTCTAGCCTCAATTTTAGTTTTAAAGTTAACTGGTTTATGATTTCTAAAATCCATGTAGTCATATAATGACATGTTGCTAAAATCATATCGATGCGCATCTTGAAAATTTTCAAAGGGAATATACGACTTTTGAATTGCAACCACCTTATCATCTACTATACGAGTTCTATACAGCTCATAAAAATCAGTACAACCATTATCAAAAACGGCAGTCAATTCTTTATTATCATACGTTACTTTAAAGGATTCGACTTTATCTATCGCTTGACGCTTATTTATCTTCATCAGTTGAGTAAATGAATTAGGCGAATCGTCACCTATTTCAAACGAATTTTTAGTGGCCCAATTAACTAAATATGTGCCATCGCCTCTTCTTTTTTCTAAAATATTATCTTCAACTAGAGAATTAATTGCATTTTTAATTGTTGAACGTGTATATCCTAATTCCTGAGCAAAGATTCGCTCATTCCATATTTTTGAATTGGGTTTAAAGGTACCACTTGAGATAATCTCTAAAATTTTTTTCTTTGCTTCTTGATATAGATATGAACCCATGACTTTATTTCTTCTGTAAACTAAAATAATCTGGTAGCATTGTATCTTCTTCGTAACGTATAACCTCATGAGATTTTGAAACAAATAAAGATTTTCGCAGTAAAACTTGCAAGTTTGTTATGCTTCTATTTTTCACTAGTAGCTGCTTTTCTTCATCATTTGGCCAAGTAAGCATTATGTCATAACGTATCGTCCCTACTTTTTTATCCTTGTCAACAGCACTCTCCACATCTCTTGCTTTTTTATCAACAATCTCAGCTTGCGGAATCAGTGAATTTATTGTTGCAATAACCTTGCCCTTTTTACTTATCACAAATAAACGTTTTCGCAAATTTCCTACTTTTCTTTTGAAAATACTATTATAAAAGCCCGATTCGTTGATGATAATATCAGAAAAAATATTGACGTCTAATTTGTTTTTACCAGTTTTAATTTCAAGAGGCGTCAAATATTTTTTTAAATTAATTATTTCCAAACTCTCTCTCCATATTACTAGAAAATTAATACGTAAAATAGCATATACATAAAAACTTAGCTACCATGAAGTTTACCACCAAATAATTTTCTGACCAACTTTTAGTTGATACAGTACATAAAAAAGACGTGACTAATATTTCCTAATTAATTTAGTATAAATTGTCTCTTCCGGCTACTTTTCTCTTGAACCGTTGGTAATTCACCCTAAAATAAAGTAAAATGTTTAGTGATTAAAAAGGAGTGTCCAAATGTCAAAACTTGAAAAGCCTGTTGTGATTGGTATTACTGGTGGTTCAGGCAGCGGTAAAACGACGATTGCCCGTAAAATTGTCAAGCAAATGCGTGAAAACGAACATGTCTTAATTATGACGCAAGATTCATATTACAAGGATAATACTGGTATACCGATGGATGTACGGATGAACATCAACTATGACCACCCTGATGCCTTTGATATTCCACTCCTTAAGGAGCAACTAGCTGCCCTTTTGCGCCACGAGCCAATTGAAATGCCTGTGTACGACTTTAAGGCCCATACGCGTAGCGACAAGACTATTCATATTGATCCGGCTGACATTATTATTCTTGAAGGCATCCTCGTCTTGGCAAGTGAAGACATTCGCAACCTCATGGACATCAAGGTCTACGTCGATACTGATGATGACATTCGGTTTATTAGGCGGCTTGAACGTGATATCAAGGAGCGGGGTCGTTCGCTTGATTCAGTCATTGACCAGTACATGGGTACTGTTAAGCCCATGTACCACCAGTTCATTGAACCCACCAAGCGTTACGCCGACATTATTGTCCCCGAAGGCGGCGAAAACTCCGTTGCAATTGATATGTTAACCACTAAGGTGCACTCCGTTTTAAGCAAAAACATTAAATAAGAAAGTTGTTGGAAAAGGTACTTCTTAGTTTAAACTAAAAAACTTTTACAAACGCAAAAGACTGAAAAGTCAGCGCTCCTTGGCGTGACTCTCCAGTCTTTTTTTAATTATTTTTTCTAATTCTTACTGTCCTGTTTTTACTTAAGCGCGGTCAAGTTTAGGCTTAAGTGCGCGGTCAAATAAATTAGTAATCAACTTGACTAAGACGCCATCAAAAACAATTGCTGAAAGCATAGTGGTAATAAACATTGCCACTTGCAACTGCATGCTGTACTTATTCCAGCCATACAAGAAGTAAGTTGGGATAAAGCTGCCTAGACCAGCAAAAAATGCACCAGTCAAAACGCTTTGCCAAGAAAACTTCTGGTAACGTTCTTTCTTGGGGAAGAAGCCAATTTCATTGGTAGCTCCCTGAATAAAGCCCTGTAAGACTGTTATTGCACCCCATTGTCCGCCAATTGCCATCTCAACAATTGCAGCTAGGGCTTCGCCTATTGTGCCAGACCCAGCAGTAGGCACAAAATACATGGCCAAAGGTCCAGCCAATAGCCACAGTCCAGAAAAAACGGTGTCTGTTAAAGGGGCAAAGCCTGTAGGCAATAGCAGCATCTTAACCAAATTGAAGGCCCAGTTGAAGCCGTAGGTATAAACCACACCCATAATTATGCCAATTAGGGCAATCAAAATGATTGATTTGACATTCCATTTCGATGATCTTGTAAACATTAAAATACTCCTCACTAACTATCTAAGTCAGTAGGAGTACACACGTTTACTTCATTAACACTTCCCTAGCGCAGGTATTATCCCGTTCAGGTTCAGAGGGTATTTCTCAGCTAATTGTGGCACCCCTAGTGACTTATATTATTTAACTTTTTCTAGTATACCACACTTAGTGACAAGCGGCTGGCATACTTTATGGCAAATTTTATTATTGCGTTAAAAATCAAAGACTACTAAAGCTGGCCAATTTTTGCGGCGTCATATCACGAATAATTGCCACCGCCAGGTCAACGGAAGCCTTGAAATCATGATATGCACTGAAGCAATATGGTGAATGCTCATAGCGAACTGGAATACCAATTACAATCGTTGGCGCACCATTTTCATAGTAAATAGCCGCGCCATCTTGCCCGCCACCAGTACGAACAGACCGGGTGTAAGGAATCTTGTGTTTATCCGCTAGCGCACAGGCATATTCTTGAAACTTAGGGTTAGGCAGAAAGCTGGTGTCCATGTCTCGCAGCATTGGTCCCCTTTTTAATCCAGTTTGGGACAGCCAGTCCGGAGTGAAAGTGTCATCAGCCGGACAAGATTCAAGCACAATTGCCAGGTCGGGCTTAACTGCTCTAGCAGTGACATAGGCTCCGCGCAGGCCCACTTCTTCTTGACTTGAAAGTGCCCCCACAACATTGAGTGCAGTTTCCTCACCCTTCAACTTATCCAAAACATCTACCATTGCAGCAGCACCAAAGCGGTCATCAAAGTCTTTACCAAAGAATAAGCCTGACTTTTCATTGTATTCACACTTAACATCCACAAAGATTGGACAACCCGTATCAATATGGTAGTCGTTGATAGTTTCTGCGCGCGAACTCGAACCCACATCAATCGACATCTCGGCAACATCAGGAACATTATTGCGTTCAGCTTCTGTCATAAAGTGCGGCGGCTTGGTTGCCACAACGCCTGGCACATATTCGCCATCTCTATTTCTGACTTTAACCCGCAAAGCTGGGATATTGTACTTAACCCACCCACCAAGTGGAACAAACTTAATCATCCCGTTGGGGCGAACTGCCTGCGTTATAAAGCCTACTGCATCAGAGTGTGCATCGAGCTGGATTACTGGCCGCTTATCTTTGTTTTCTTTCTTGGCAGCATATACGTTGAGCATCCCATCAACTTTGACGTCAGAAATGTCCTTTACCTGTTCAATAAACAACTTAACGAATTCTTCTTCAAAACCAGAGGTTGCGTTTGCATCCGAGAAGGCTTTGAGCATTTTGATTTCTTGTTCCTTTTGCATTTTACTGACCTTTCACATGAATATTGTCTTACTTCTTAATTGTAGCAAAAACTTTAGTCTATGCATGGTTAATTTAGGTTTCTTTTCAGAACTCTTTTCAACTTTTCTAATTGCGCTGGCTAAGGGCCACCCTGACCGGGACCTTTCCTTTAAAAAGTGTAAAACGACCACCCTTTTTTCCAAAAAAATGATATAATCGGAATTATTAGGAATTGTGAGTTACTTAAAATGAAGGGTAGAGTTATGCCGAAAAGCGACGATATTAATAGTATTATTGATCACAAATTGTTTACCGAAGAAGATATCCATGCAATGTGCCAGAAACTGGGCCGGCAATTAACTATGGATTATGCCGGTAAGAATCCATTAATTGTTGGGGCCCTCAAAGGCGCCATTTTCTTTTTAACCGATCTTGTGCGCGAAATGGACGTTAAAGAAGAAATTGACTTTATGGATGTCTCCAGCTATGGTAATGACTTTGAATCGTCTGGCAAAATCAAACTTATTTCAGACCTTGCTACTGATGTTAAAGGTCGAGATGTCTTGATTGTGGAAGACATCGTTGACACGGGGCTAACCTTGAATTATATGAAGGACTTGCTTAATCGGCGCGGTGCTAAGAGCGTAAAGTGCTGCGTTTTATTGAATAAAGAAGCTAACCGCACCACTAAAGTTGACATCGATTATTACGGAGCCAAGGTTGATAACGAATTCGTTGTTGGTTACGGGTTAGACTTCATGAGCTACTACCGCAACCTACGCTGCATTGGCGTAGTCAAACCGGAGATCATTCAACGGGACAGCAATAAATAAAAAAGGGAGTTATTTAGTTTACTCCCTTTTGCTTGCCTGTATCTTTATTCACTAGCCTGGTCTTTTTCACCTAAAGGTGGTTTAACAATAAACCACCGCATGAATCCCTGCTCAGTACTGTCCAGTTTGAATTTAAATCCCTCTAATTCTACCGCTTCGTTCTCTTTTAGGTCTGGGTAGTGTTCCATCATATAGCCACCAATGGTAATGATGTCGCTATTTTGGAAACTCTTTAAGTCGCGGTGGAAATAGCGGGCAAAATCATATAGCGTGGTCTTACCTGAGACCCGAATATTGCTATCTGCATCCTTAATTATATAATCATCTGAAACGTCATCAATCTCATCTTTAACTGTACCAAATAGTTCTTCATAAATGTCTTTATCAGTAACTATTCCGCTCGTGCCACCGTATTCATCCACAATCAGGACAATCGGCGTGTGCTTTTTAATCATTAAGTGCAAAATGTCCTGAATTGGCATTGATTCTGGTACTGTAATCAACGTGCGGATAATTCGAGTCACCGGCACATTGGCGTCAACTTGATCTTGCTGGACAACGTCAAAAGCATAAATATAGCCTACGATGTCATCCTTGTTGTTGTCTCGAACAACTGGCAGACGACTTGAACCCTCATCCAGGTATAATTTTAATGCTTGCTTGATTGTGTCTGTTGAATTGATAACAAGCAGCCTGGTCCGGTCAGTCATAATATCCTTGGCTACCTTATCATTAAGTTCAAACGCACGTTTCATGTAGGTCAGATCATTTTGGTCTAGGGAGCCACCATGAACGGCCTTGCGCGACAGCTTAATAATTTCAGACTGCGAATAAACCTGATTTTCTTCTTCAGCAGGTTCAAAGCCAAACAACTTTAGAAGGCTACTAGAACTAGCATTAAGAAGCCAAACAAAGGGATACACTAGTGTATGAAAAAACTGCAGCGGCGTCACGATTTCCAGCAATATTTTAACTGGCATATCGATTGCCATATTCTTGGGTACAATTTCTGTTACTACAACTTCTAAATAGGTCAGCAAGATTACGCCTAAAATAGCACTGACTGACCGAAGCAGTGCATGGTTAAGTTGCAGTATGTTTAAAGCCCGCTCAAAGAGCACAGCAAAAGTATCGGCTGAAAACCAGCCTAGTACAACTCCCACAAGCGTTGTACCAACCTGGGTTGTCGACAAGTATTCGTTTAAATTGTGGGTCATGTGCAAAGCGCGTGTTAATTTGCGCCTATTGCCAGGTTTGTTGGCCAACATTTCTTCAAGTTGGCTTGACCTCGTCTGCACCAACGCAAATTCAGCAGCTACAAAGAATGCTGCCAATACAAAAATTGCCAAAGTTGCTATTAAATTAGTAACTATTTGGGTAGTACTCAAATTTATATCACCTTTTATGAAAATCCTTTACACTTCATCATAGCATGAATAACGAGTTTTTAATTGATTAATTTATAAATTTTTTCAAAGGGCAACCGAGCTGGAATGAACTTAGGGTCATTTACTTCAGCTGTATTATCACGATAACCCAATCCAATTGCCATACCCACTAGTTCATCATCAGGAATTTGACCGTACTTGCGTACTAATTCAGGATACATCACCATTGAATGGCCTGGCATCACGGCCAAACCTTCATTAATCGCCAAAAGCATAATGCTTTGTGAGAAAATCCCCAAATCATAGACTGACCATGCAGGAGACGAGCGCGGAATCGTTAGAAAAGCCACATCCTGTGCATTAAACATAGTATTGTTAGCCTGCGTAAATAAATCCATCTTGTTCCTGAAAAAGTAGGGCTGAGAGGCTCCAACTGCTGCCATATTCTGACTAGGATAAGAATCCCAATTAAGTGCTAACATGGTATCAAAATCTTCATGTGGCTGGATCTTGTTATCAATTCCGTTTTTCACTGCCTTTTTTAAGTCACTAAGTGCATCACCCGCTACCACGTAAACTTTCCAGGGTTGAGTATTGAGCAATGATGGGGATTGTTGCGCCATCTTGATGATCTTAGCCAGTAACTTTTCGTTAACTTTTCTGCTAGTAAACTTTCGGGTCACCCGTTCATGACCATATACATCATTAAATTCCATTTTAAATTCTCAGATCCTAAACTGAATATCAAGAGACTAGCCGATTAAGCAAGTACTTTATAGGCAACTATAAATAGCACGAAGCAACATTTTATAATAACTATCTTAATATAGGTTATCATCCTATATTGATAATAATATTAATGGAAAATCTCTTACTTTGCAATTTAAAGGGCCGATTTACAGCTTCTAGTAACTATCTTCTAATAAACAGCTAATTTCAGCAACTAAAATAATATAATTTGCATTAAAAAAGTTCAATTAGAAAACTAATTAAACCTTGAATTTATACTTTATATTGGCGACGAAGCTCACGCTCTTGATCGCGTTTCTTAATTGTTTCCCGCTTGTCATACTTCTTCTTGCCCATGCCCACGCCAATCAATACCTTGGCAAAGCCATGTTTGATGTAAACTTTGAGCGGTATAAGTGCGATTCCGCGCTCAGCTTGCTGCTTGGCAAGGCGGAGTATTTCACGCTTGTGTAGCAGCAAGCGGCGCGTTCTGAGCGGTTCATGATTGTATCGGTTGCCCTGCTCATATTCACTGATATGCACATTTTCTAAAAAAGCAGAACCATTAATAATCTGGACGTAGCCATCACGCAAGTTAATACGGCGAGCTCGGACAGATTTAATCTCAGTGCCGGTCAATGCAATCCCAGCCTCAAAAGTTTCCTTGACAAAGTAATCATGATGGGCCTTCTTGTTTTGAGCAACTAAGTTCTCGTTCTTTTCTTTCTTCACTTTTCTAACCTAATGCTTGTATCTGCTAATATGCGGGTGGTTGCCATTATGGTGGTAGTTGTTGTGGTTACCACCACGGTGTCCATGGTCATTATGGAAGCCCTGGTTGCCCCTGCGCTTGTTGTTCATTCCGCGATTATTATGCGGATTTTTAGGTGCATTGGGATCATATATTTCAAAGTCTAGCTGATGTTGTTCAACATTCGCATTAGTCAGTGTTACTTTGATTGGCATCCCTACACGGTATTGCTTATGCGTACCTCGGCCAGTCAGAGTCATGCTTTTTTCATTAAAACTGTAAAAATCATCAGTCAAATTGGAAATATGAATTAGTCCCTCTACCGTATTAGGCAGTTGAATAAACATCCCAAAGCTCGTTACCGAAGAAACAATGGCATCAAAGTGCTGACCAACTTGGTCTTGCATGTATTCCGTCATCTTTAAGTCGTTAACTTCACGCTCAGTGTCCACTGAAACCCGCTCCTGGGTTGAAGTCTGCTCTGCAACGTCAGGCAGGTAGCTATTAAAGTGGTCTTGCACCTTCTTGCCTGTTCCTTGGTCACCATACGCATGAATCATCCGGTGCACCATCAAGTCGGAATAACGCCTGATTGGTGACGTGAAGTGGGTATAAAACTTGGCAGCAAGTCCGAAGTGACCCAATGGCTCCTCTGAGTAGTGGGCCTGCTTCAAACTCCGCAGCATCATCATCTGCACAACGGCTTCTTCTGGAGTACCTGTTGTTTGTGCCACTACCTTTTGCAAGTCAGCAGGCTTGACGTGGTTAGGGTCAGCAGTTAGGTGTAGACCAAAGGCACTGCAGAACTCAAAGAAGTTCTTGATGCGTTCTCCATCTGGCGTCTCGTGCACCCGGTAAAGAAAGGGTACGTGCTTGCGATAAAAGTCTTCAGCAACCGTTTCATTGGCTATCAGCATAAATGATTCAATCATCTTTTCAGCTGTTCCCCGGTCATGCAAAACAATATCGGTTGGCTTACCTTGATCATCCACAATAATTTTTGCTTCTGGTTCTTCAAAGTCGATTGCCCCACGCTGGTGGCGTTTTTGGTAAAGCAGGTTGTGCAGCTCAGCCATGTCCTGCAGCATCGGCGTCAATTCGACATACTTAGCTGCCAAATGCTCATGGTTATCTGGATCTAAAACCTTATTCACATTGTTGTAAGTCATTCTGCCATGCGAACGCATAACTGAAGGGTGGATGCGGTAGTTAACCCGCTCGCCGCTTGGCGTTATCTCCATTTCACAGGACAAAACCAACCGATCTTCACGTTCATTAAGTGAGCAAATACCATTGGATAGACGAAATGGCAGCATCGGTATTACCCGATCAACCAAGTAGGTACTATTGCCGCGCGTGAACGCTTCCTGATCCAGTGGTGTGTTCTCCTTAACATAATGTGCAACGTCGGCGATGTGCACACCCAAGTGATAGTTTCCATTAGGCAGTTTACGCAGGACAACGGCGTCGTCAAAGTCTTTAGAGTCGTCGCCATCAATCGTAACAGCTGGTTGGTCTCTAATATCTTCGCGCCCAGCCATCTCTTCTTCTGTCACATGGTCAGGAATGGCATTGGCTTGGGCCATTGCATCTTCATCCCACTCAGTCCGCACATCATGGCTGGTAACAATCGCCATGATGTCAACACCGGGCATATTTTTGTTACCAACAACGCTTGTAACCACACCAGTCATTGAGTCTGGATTGTTTTTATCAGGGTAGTCCTTGATAGAAACTTTAACGATATCACCCTTTTGAGGCCGCAAGCCATCCGTACCCACGTAAACACGATAGTCAACCAGTTTTTTGTTGGTGCTGATAACGTAGCCAATAAAGTGGCTGGCCTTGACCTGTGCATCTGTCATTGGGTGGAATTCACCCACCAATGCCTTAACGCCATGCTCAATAATTTTTTCAACTTGGCCTTCTGGTCCCTTGCCATTCCAGGGGTTGCCGCCAGCAGCTATCCTAACTTGGACCTGGTCTCCATCTAGTGCATAAGCTGTACTTTCTTTGGCAATAAAGACGTCATCTGCATCCTCATCTTCCAATTTGACAAAGCCAAAGCCCTTACTGTTAGACTTGAAAGAACCTTCGACTTCAGAATTTTCTTGGGCTAACTGGTAACGTCCGTTGCCATCAGTAATAATCTGCTTTTTTTGTTCCAAAAATGCCAGTGCTTTAACCATATCGGAAAAACTACCCAGACGGTCACGCCGCAATAAGCGGTCAATTTCCTCTACTTGGTACTGCTTTTTGGGGTGATGGCGAAAGATCTCTAAAACATTAGCTAAAATATGTTCATTTTGTGCCATGCACTTAATCTCCGTTCCTTAATAAAAAGATAAAAAAAGTCCCTCCATCGTTTGATTGGGAGGAACTTATGCTTATTTTGAAGACAAATAAGCTAGTACAATTGCAAAAACGAAAAAGAGAACCAGCAAGATTGCCGTCACCTTTTCCATAAATGCCTCAAAACCGCGTTTTTTTGTTTGACCACTAAACACTGCTCCGCCAGACAAGGCATTCAATGCATCTTGCTGCTTTTGCGGCTGCATCATCGTCGCAATAACGATTAAAATTGAAACAATAATTAGTAGCGTCATAAATAAGTTATACAACACGCTGCCTCCAATATTCAAATACGATTACTGATAAATTTTAGCACAAAATGCGCTTTAATTCGAGTTTTATTTTTCTAGTTCTGGCGCATCAGTCTTAAACTTCTTCTGCGTCGATTTTTGATGGTTTTGATACCACAAGGACGTCTTGTCCTTTTCATATAGCTTTTTCAGCGCTTGGGTACTGTTATAGTCATAATCATGCGGATCAACTTTTTTAAACCACTTAGGTGCATAAAAGCGCAATAGGTTGCCCGCAATCACACGGTCAGACAAAGAAAGCTGCGTAGTGACCTTGTTGGACAAGGCAACTAACTTGGTCTTCAGCTTTTGGCTTGGATCTACTATCTCTTGCCCGGTCTGCGTATCATAGTAAGTGCTTCCTACCTTTGCATATTGCGGCGTAATAAAGTCACCGTTGCGCTGGGCCACAAGCTGCGGTGCATCCTTGCTCAATAAGTCATGGCCAAACTGGATCGCCCCTTGGTCTTTAACGCCAAGCAAGTTAAGCAGGGTTGGCAAAACGTCAATCTCACCGCCGTAAGTTTTTTTAATGCCGCCTTTCAAGCCTGGCATATGGAACATCAAAGGAACACGCTGGAACTTCAAGTTGTCAAAGTTGGTAAACTCGTCCTGCTTGAGCAGCTCTGCACTAGCCTTATGGTGGTTGCCAGAAATGCCATAATGGTCGCCGTAAAAGACTAGCAGCGTATTCTTATCTAGACCCGTCTTCTTCATCCAGGAAAGCAGTTCTCCAACTGCCTGGTCCAGGTATCGTGCAGTCTGGACATAGCCGTCCACAGTTTCATCACCAGTATCAGTTGGATCAATCGATTGGTTTTGCTTGTCCAAGTCATAAGGGTAATGGTTGGTCACCGTGATTAACTTCAGGTAGAAGGGTTGTGGCAAACGCTCAATATACTTGATTGACTGGGAAAAGAAAATTTTATCTTTGAGTCCATAGCCAATGTAGTATTTAGGCTTGTTTTCATAATAAGAAAGCGGCATAAAGTACTGGTAGCCAAACTGCTTGTATGCATTGTTGCGGTTCCAAAATGACCCCGCTCCCCCATGCATAACGGCAGTGGTGTAGCCACCTTGCTGGTGCAAAATCGCCGGAGCACTTTCAAAGATATTAGAAGTGCCATAACTAGACATTGCTGACCCAGATTGCAAGCCATAGAGCGAGTTTTCCAACATCATTTCAGCATCCGAAGTCTTGCCTTGGCCTACTTGGTTATAAAAGTTGGCAAAGCTTAACGTGTGCTTAGAATGATATAGCTTGTTCAAGTTGGGCGTGACCGCCTTGCCTTTCCACTTATAGCCAATTAAGAACTGTTGAAAACTTTCCAGGTGAATGACCATTACATTCTTGCCCTTGGCAACGCCTGTGTACTGCGGATTGGGTTTAACCGCATTAATCTTTAAATACTTTTTGACTGAGTGCAAGTCAGAAACATTTGCCTTGGCCATCTGTTCACTAGTTTGAGCAGTTTTAAAGCCATCATAAACTGCATACTCATTAATGCCCAAGTACTTCACAATATAGCTGTTGTCAAAGGTTCTGGTCAAAAGGCCCGAACGATCTTTTTGCGCCATCAACAAGTTAATTCCAATGAAGGTGAGGGCTAGCCCTTCCACCAGCATGGTGAATTTCAACTTCAAGGGGCGCAAGTCATATTTAATTATCTTGGTGCACAACAAGCCAATGATAACTGCAATATCTAAAAAAGTTAAAAAATCCGTAGCGCGGATTATTCCCACGATGCTTTTACCCAAGTTATCAGCAGTAGACCCTGAGGTCTTGATAATCGACAGCGATAAAAAGTTGGAAAATTCGCGGTAGTACAAAATATTGGCAAATAGCCACAAGCTGAGCACCAAGTCAATGATCATAATAATCCAATATGACTTGCGCCCCTTGAAGAAAAGGCCTATCCCAAGCAGTAGCATCCCTGCGGGCACCGGATTAATCAATAGCAAAAAGTTTTGCATCGGCCCTTGCGCACCTAAATTAAACTTGCTTACGTATATCAGGTATGTTTTTAGCCAAAATGAGGTTAAAACAATGGTAAAAAAGCCTATCTTGCTTTTAGTCAGCCACTGAAAAAAATACTTGGTCCGTGTCATCCCATTCTCCTCTCACTAAGCTAATATATTACCCTTTACTGAGCCAAAGCGTAGTGATTTTAATAAAAATTAATCATTTGCTGGACTAATCATCTTGCGCGGCTTGATGGTCCAGCCAACAATTCCTAAGAGCATGCCTAAAAAGTAGGTCACAAAGCGCCACAAGAACATGCCTAAGACCAAACTGCCCCTTGAAGAAATAAAACTGGCAAAGAGCGTCTGAAAACTATACTCAGCACCACCAGACGCACCGGGTATGGGCAAGATTGACATAAACATGATGATCATAACATTCATTTGGGTAACGCTGGCCCAGTCAGCTGGCACGTTCAAAGTCAGCAAAATCATATATGGAACAGAATAAAAACACAGCAACTGCAGAACTGTCAAAAGTCCGCTTAGCAGTAGCTTCTTTTTCTCTTGTTTAAGCTTTTGGCTTTCACTGTAAAAAGTATCTATCTTGACCAGCATGTTTTGGCGCCACTTTTCCACCCGAGCCGGCTTAACTACCTTTTCAAGCTGGTCCATCAGCCAGTTGGCTGCTTTTTTAGTCCAATTATAGGCAAACAAGATTGCCAATAAAAAGACAATTGAACTGACATGGATTATAAAGCCGACTGCAATGAAGAATGCCAGACCAGCAAACTTGGTTGCCACCATGTGGAAGCCACTAATAATCGTCACCACGTAGGCAAGGAAAACAACTACTTGGTAAATGATAAATTTCATCAGCAGAAGCGACGTTGCGCGCCCTCCTTCGATGCCCATTTGCACTAGTGCCGCCAGCTGTGACGGCTGTCCCCCTGTAGACATTGGAGTAATAGCATTAAACAGCGCCTGAATTAGCGGGACACGCAAAAAAGCCCAGTTGGACCGCTGCGGCTCATTCTTGCGCTGGGCCAACACGGCTAGTATGCTGGCTTCAAAGACATATGATAAAAGTATTAATCCCACGACTAATACCAAGGCAGTGACACTAATGTTTTGGGCTGCTTTTACGATCTGCTTGACTGGTGTTTCTTTTAGATCAAAATAAAGAACTCCACCACTAATTAGCAATACAACAACAATTCCCCACAAGTGTTTTTTATTCATTAGCGAATTTGTCCTAGCGCACGTCCAATTTCATACTGCTCGTGGTAAAAGTCGTTCCATATCCGCGCCAGATTATCTTCTGAATACTTTTTACTGGCCTGCTTGGACAAGTCCTTGTACTTAGACAAGAGGCGAGGATTAGCTGCAGCTTGACATAGTTGTGCATTCATTTCATCAAAGTTGCTCCCCTTCATGTAATAGCCATCAATAATGGCTTCATACAGGTCAAGATCCCGGAGCAGTACTGGCGTATCGCAACTGAAGGCTTCCAAGACTGACATTGGAAAAAGTTCATCGTAGGAGGGCAAAACAAACAAGTCAGCAATGTTTAAATAGTCAACCAGTTTTTCGCGGTCGATGATGCCTGTAAACTGTAAATTTTGCGGAGGATTATCAACCAACTCCTTGAAGTGGTCATAACCGTCAGTAATTTTGCCAAAGGAAAAGCCACCAGCCCAGATAAATTGCATTTCGGGGTTAGCCTGAGCCATTTGGGCAAAGTCATCCACACCCTTGCGCGCCTGAACCTGGCCGTCGCCAAAGACGACAAACTTGTCCAGCGGGATACCTAATTGGTGCCGAAAGGCATTTTTCTTTTCCTGGCATTCTGGATAGAACTCATCCTTAGCCACAAAATTAGGAATATACTTGACCTTTTCCCGCTTAATACCATATTTAACCAGCTTATCAATGAATATTGGGTTAACTACAACTATCTGGTCCATCCGCTTATAAAAGTCAATGACATAGTGATAGAAGACTTTCTTGGCATAAGAAGGCAGCTTAACCGAGCCTTCCAGTGTTTCCGGCAAAAAGTGCACGTAGCCAATTTTACGACCACGAGCCGGCGAAAAGCTATTAGCAAAGTAAGTCGGATTAATTGTGTGGTAGTGGGTCAAATCACTGGCACCATACTTGTTATTGGTTACATAAAATTCATCTACCAAGTGGGTTCTTAGTAAACTAATCAACTCCTGATATGCTGAGCCTACACCTTGGCCCTTAACAGAAGTAGCTTGTGAGAACATGTTGATTCTAATCATTTGTTTCCTCTTTAGGATTCTCTTGGTAATTTGCAATTACTTCTTCATAAAATTGGTGCACTTCACTAGCAAAACGCCGTGCAGAAATCTGATCCAGCTTGCTTGTAAGCTTATCTTGAGGAATAGCTTGGCGCCCCTGTTTCAAATAGAACAAGATCTGGTCCCTCATTTCGCTTGGACGGGTAAATACCTGACCCAAGGCAATATCATCAAAAACGCTTTCGGTATAGTCCGTGTCATAAACAACGCATTTGGTGCCAGCAGCCAAGGCCTCAATGTAGGTTAAGCCCTGTGTTTCAGTATCACTGGCAGAAACAAAGAGGTCAGCCATCTGATAGAAGGATCCCACATCGCTGTGCGGAACATCCCCTGTAAAAATCACATTGTCTTCTACCGTCAACCGCTCAACTTGTTCCTGCAAAACCTCAACATCTGGTCCATCACCAGCGATAACCAATTGTGCTTGGGGAAAGACATCAATAATTTCCGGCATAACATTTAAAATGCGGTTTATTTTCTTTTCTTCAGCAATTCGGCTCAAGGTTAACAGTACCGGTGCCTCGGGTTCAATTCCAAGTTCACGGCGGACATCATGAGTTGCTGGCTCTTTAAGGCTGGCAACGTCTACACCGGTCGGAATAACCTTCATGGGGATAGTTACCTTATAGCGCTTCAAAAGCGCCTGTACACGCCTGCTAGGTGCA